>JAPSKH010000029.1 GCA_031177765.1 Microbacterium sp.
CTCGGAACCCATGCTCAGACACCGCCGTGACGCGACCCGCCCCTGCACATGCTGATCCTTCTTCCACCGTCGGAGACGAAGAGGGCAGGGGGCTCGGGGCCCGCGCTGGACCTCGAGGCGCTCGCGCTGCCATCGCTGACGCCGCAGCGCGAGGCGGTGCTCGCGGCGCTCGTCTCGCTGTCGGCCGACGAGGACGAGGCGGCGCGCGTGCTGAAGCTCGGTGCCACGCAGCGTGCGGAGGTGGCGCGCAACGCCGCGCTGCGCGGTGCTCCGACGATGCCGGCGATCGACCGGTACACCGGGGTGCTGTTCGACGCGCTCGACGCGGCCTCCCTCGACGCGGCATCCCGCCGCTGGCTCGGCGCCCATGTGCTCGTGCACTCCGCGCCGTTCGGTCCCGTGCGGGCGCTCGACCCCATCCCGGCGTATCGGCTCGGCGCCTCCATCGCGCTTCCAGGGGTGGCGCCGCTCCGGCGCCTGTGGGCGGATGCCGTCACCGCGGCGCTCGCCGACGTGGGCGCGCGCTTCGTGCTCGACCTGCGGTCGGAGGTGTATGTGGCGCTCGGTCCGCTGCCGCCGTCGGTCGCCTCCCGCTACGTGCGGGTGGTGACGGAGCAGTCCGGCGGGGTGACGCGGGCTCTCAACCACTTCAACAAGCACGCCAAGGGCGCCCTCGTGCGTCGACTGGCTCAGGAGCGGCCGCGGATCGCCTCCGCGGCCGGCTTCCGGACGTGGGCGGATGCCGCGGGACTGAGCGTCCGCGAGAACGCCCGTGGCGAGCTCGAGCTCGTCGTCTGACAGACGGGCAGGGTCGATTCCCTCAGCGCCGGGTGTTCTCGGCGGTGCGCTCGGTGTTCTCGGCGATCGCGATGAGGGCCACCACGCCCTCGATCACGAACCTCAGCAGGATGATCGCAAGCAGCGTCAGCACCGGCACGATGACGACGGTCGCGACGATCGCGCTGACCCCAGCGCCGGGGTTCAACGAGATCAGCGAGGAGCCGCGGACGACGCCGCCGACGAAGTACACCAGGAATCCGATCCCGATGGCGACGAGCCCGACGAAGTAGAACACGCTGGCGAGGCGCCGCGTGATGAAGGTGCGGAACGACAGGTCGAACAGCGCCGCGAGGAAGCTTCGGCTCGTGGCGCCGGCGTCGGACAGGTCGGTGGCGGGCACCCCCGTGTCGTCGGGATCGTCGCCTGGGACGTGGGCGGCAGCAGCCGGCCGGCCCGTTCTGGCGGTCTCCGCTGCCCTGGCCGCCTCGGCGGCGGACTGCCGGGGAAGCGGCGGGGGAGATCCGGCTGGGTGCTGGTCGCTCATGGTGTCCCTTTCGTGGCCTCTGCTCAGGCTATCCACCGCGCGCATCGGCAGGCATCCCTCGACACGGCGCGCTTGCTGACAGGCGGCCGACCCCGTCGCTAGCATGTGTCGAGCGGAGCCGGGGGCTTCGTGGATGTGTGCGGACACGATGTGTGCGGACACGTTCCGCATCGACTCTTTAGGAGTTCGTTCCATGACTGACAACGACTACGGGTACGGGACCCTGCTCGCGTGGCTCGTGATCGCGCCGTTCCTGTTCCTGTTCGCGATCGTCGGCTACGTCCTCACCGCGCTCTTCCTGATGAAGATCTTCGAGAAGGCCGGCGTCCAGGGGAAGTGGCGCGCGTGGGTGCCGGTGTACAACACGCTCATCTTCGTCAAGCTCGGCGATCTCAACCCGTGGTGGCTCCTCATCCTGTGGGGCGGGACCATCGTGCTGGGCTGGGTGCCCGTCATCGGCTGGCTGATCGGCCTCGCCGCATTCGTCTACACGCTCCTCGCGGCCTGGCGTGTGGGACTGAAGCTGCAGAAGGAAGCCGTCTGGCTGATCCTGTACTTCTTCCTCTCCATCGTCTGGCTGGGCATCAACGCGTACGACCGATCGCGCTGGAACACCGCGATCCCCGCGGCGCCGTGGGCGAACACCTTCCTCGCGGACAGCACCACGTGGTCGGGCATCCCGAACCAGGTTCCGGCGGGAGGGCATCCCACGAATCCCGCGACGTCGGGCTATCAGCCGCCGGCCGGATACCAGCCGCCGGCCGGGTACCAGCCGCCGGCGGGCTACACCGCTCCGCCCGCGCCGCCGGCACCGCCCGCCGGGCAGCAGCCGCCCGCAGCGACCGAGCCGCCCGCGTCGCCCGAGCCGCCGCGGCAGTGACATCGCGAGAGCCCCTCACCCGCCCGGGCGAGGGGCTCTTTCGCGCCCGGCTAACGTGGAGGAATGACTGCACCGCTTCCCTCGCGCCGCGTCGGCCGCTCCGGACTCCTCGTCTCCGCCGTCGGACTGGGCTGCAACAACTTCGGCCGGTCGGGCACCCGCACCGAGACGCTGGAGGGCACGCGCGAAGTCGTGGACGCGGCGCTCGACGCGGGCGTGACCTTCCTCGACACCGCCGACATGTACGGCAAGGATCCCGGGCTCTCCGAGACGCTGATGGGCCAAGCGCTGCAGGGGCGGCGCGACCGCGTGATCCTGGCGACGAAGTTCGGACACCACGGGCGCGACATGGGATACCCCGTGCCAGGGTCGAAGGGCTCCCGCTCGTACGTGCGACGTGCCGTGGAGGGGTCGCTGCGCCGTCTGCGGACCGACTGGATCGACCTGTACCAGCTGCACACCCCCGACCCGCACACCGCGATCGAGGAGACCCTCGACGTCTTGACGGATCTCGTGCGCGAGGGGAAGGTGCGCTACATCGGCCACTCCAACCTCGCCGGCTGGCAGATCGCCGAAGCGCACTACGTCGCCGCCGAGCGCGCGGGCGTGCCGTTCGTCTCCGCCCAGAACCACTACAGCCTCCTCGCCCGCGCCGCTGAGCGGGAGGTGCTCCCGGCCGTGGAACGATTCGGCCTGGGGTTCCTGCCCTACTTCCCGCTCCACAACGGTCTGCTCACCGGCAAGTTCACGCGCGATCACGCACCGGCCGACACGCGCATCATGCGCCAGCGCCAGCACGTGTGGCGCGACGCGCCGTGGGACGCCGTGGACGCCTACCGCGCGTTCTGCGACGAGCGGGGCATCACGATGCTGGAGGCGACCTTCGGCTGGCTGCTGTCCCAGCCGACGCTCTCGAGCGTCATCGCGGGCGCGACGAGCGCCGAGCAGGTGCGCGCGAACGCGGCCGCCGCTACCGCGTGGACTCCCACGGCCGACGATCTCGCCGCGATCGACGAGCTGTTCCCGCTGCCGGAGGACCCCGGGGCCCGCGTCTGACCTCGCCCCTCGCGGTTCGCCCAGGGCGTACGCATCCGGTTTGAGAACCGCGCGCGAGCGGGCGTAGCGTTCCTACCCGTGCGCGGTGGGCGGGGGACCCGGGCGCCGGAAAGGAACCGCCGTGCTCGGCAAGCTCCTGGTGCGATACCTCACACCGGCCTGGCCGCTGATCGCGGCCGTCGTGGTGTTCCAGCTGGCGCAGTCCATCGCGTCGCTCCTGCTGCCCACGTTGAACGCCGACATCATCGACGAGGGCGTGGTCACCGGCGACATCCCGTACATCTGGTCCACCGGCGCGGTGATGCTCGGCATCAGTCTCGTGCAGATCGTCTGCGCCGTCGTCGCCGTGTACTTCGGCTCGCGCCTGGCGATGGGGATGGGCCGAGACCTGCGCGCCGACCTGTTCTCGCGGGTCGTCGCGTTCTCGCAGCGCGAGGTGGGGCGGTTCGGCGCGCCATCGCTCATCACCCGCAACACCAACGACGTTCAGCAGGTCCAGATGCTGGTGCAGGTCTCGGCGACCCTCATGATCTCGGCGCCGATGCTCGCGATCGGCGGTGTCGTCATGGCGATCAGCCAGGACGCGGGGCTGTCGTGGCTCATGGCCGTGTCGATCCCGGTCCTGCTCGTCATCGTCGCGCTCATCGTGTGGCGGATGGTCCCCGCGTTCACGCAGATGCAGCAGCGCATCGACCGGGTCAACCAGATCATGCGGGAGCAGCTCACCGGCATCCGCGTCGTCCGGGCCTTCGTGCGCGAGCGCCACGAGCAGCGCCGTTTCGAGCTCGCCAGCGACGACGTCACCGACTCCGCGCTGCGGGCGGGCAACCTCATGGCCCTGATGTTCCCCGCCGTGATGCTGGTGATGAACCTCTCGAGCGTCGCCGTGATCTGGTTCGGCGCGTTCCAGGTTCAGGACAACGGCGTGCAGATCGGCACGCTGTTCGCGTTCCTGACCTACCTCATGCAGATCCTCATGGGCGTCATGATGGCGACGTTCATGTTCGTCATGATTCCGCGCGCTGCGGTCTGTGCCGACCGGATCGGCGAGGTGCTGGACGCGGAGCCTTCCGTCGCGGCCCCGTCCGCTCCGGCATCCGTTCCCGCCCCGATCGGGCGCATCGACTTCGACGCCGTGGACTTCGCATACCCCGGCGCCGACGACGCGGTCCTGCGCGGGCTGTCGTTCACCGTCGAGCCGGGGACCACCACGGCCGTCATCGGCTCGACCGGATCGGGCAAGACGACCCTGGTGAGCCTTGTGCCTCGACTGTTCGACGTCACCGCCGGCGTCGTCCGCGTCGACGGCGTGGACGTGCGCGAGTACGACCCGGACGAGCTGTGGACGCGGGTGGGGCTGGTGCCGCAGCGGGCGTTCCTGTTCTCGGGCACCGTGGCCTCCAACCTGCGGTACGGCGACGACGATGCCACCGACGAACAGCTGTGGGAGGCGCTCGAGATCGCGCAGGCGGCGGACTTCGTGCGGGCCATGCCCGGCGGCTTGGACTCTCCGATCGCGCAGGGCGGCACGAACGTCTCAGGCGGGCAGCGGCAGCGCCTCGCGATCGCACGCGCGGTGGTGAAGAGGCCGGAGATCTACATCTTCGACGACTCGTTCTCGGCGCTGGACCTGGGCACGGATGCCGCCCTCCGGCGGGCGCTGGACACGCATCTGCCGGAAGCGACGCGACTGGTGGTCGCGCAGCGGGTGTCGACGATACGGCACGCGGACCAGATCGTCGTCCTCGATCACGGGCGGATGGTCGGCCTCGGATCGCATGACGAACTCGTGGAGACCTGCCGGACGTATCGCGAGATCGTCGAATCCCAGCTCACGGCGGAGGCGGCGGCATGAGCGGCGCCCAGAACTCCCGACCGCTGCCGGGCGGACCCCGGGGCGGCATGGGCGCCGGCCCGCGCGGCATGGGCGCCGTCGCACCTGGCCAGAAGGCGCAGAACTTCGGGCCGAGCGCCCGGCGCCTGCTCGGGACGCTGGGCACCGACACTCCGCGGCTGATCGCGGTCCTCGTGCTCGGCATCCTGTCGGTCGCGCTGTCGGTGGTCGGGCCGAAGCTGCTGGGGGAGGGAACGAACGTCGTGTTCGCGGGCTTCCTCTCGCTGCAGATGCCGGCGGGAGCGACGAAGCAGCAGGTGGTCGACCAGCTGATCGCAGCCGGGGATCACGACCAGGCGAACCTGGTCGCCGCGATGCCGGTCACCCCGGGTGCGGGGATCGACTTCGATCGGCTGGCGTGGATCCTCGCGGCAGTGCTCGCGGTGTATCTGTTCGCCAGCGTGTTCGGCTGGCTGCAGGCGCGCATCCTCAACGGGGTGGTGCAGCGGGCGATGCACCGCCTCCGCCTGCGCGTCGAGGACAAGATCCACCGCCTGCCGCTGTCGTACTTCGACCGCGTGCAGCGGGGGGAGCTGCTCAGCCGCGTCACCAATGACGTCGACAACATCGGCAACACCATGCAGCAGACGCTGTCGCAGCTGGTCATCTCGCTGCTCACCGTCATCGGCGTCCTGACGATGATGTTCGTGATCTCGCCGTTGCTGGCCGTGATCGCACTGGTCACCATCCCGCTGACGATCGCGATCACCGTCGTCGTGGCACGGCGCTCGCAGAAGCTGTTCGTGCAGCAGTGGGCCGCCACCGGCGTCCTGAACGCCCGCGTCGAGGAGACCTTCTCGGGGCACGCGATCGTGAAGGTCTTCGGGCACCAGAGGGAAGCCGCGACGGACTTCCGGCGCGAGAACGACGAGCTGTACCGCGCGAGCTTCGGGGCACAGTTCCTCTCGGGCATCATCATGCCCGCGATGATGTTCGTCGGGAACCTCGTCTACGTCGCGATCGCCGTCGTCGGCGGGCTGCAGGTCGCCGCGGGACTGATGACGATCGGCGACGTCCAGGCGTTCATCCAGTACTCCCGGCAGTTCACCCAGCCGCTGAGCCAGCTCGGATCCATGGCGAACCTGTTGCAGTCTGGCGTCGCCAGCGCCGAGCGTGTGTTCGAGCTGCTCGACGAGGGCGAACAGACGCCGGATCCCGATCACGGTGAGACCGTTTCGCCGACGGCCGGGCGCCTCGCGTTCGAGGACGTGTCGTTCCGGTATTCGCCCGAGAAGCCGCTCATCGACGGACTTCGTCTCACCGCGCGGCCGGGGAGCACCGTGGCGATCGTCGGGCCGACCGGAGCAGGCAAGACGACTCTGGTCAACCTGATCATGCGGTTCTACGACGTCGACGAAGGCAGGATCACTCTGGCCGACGACGACGACGCCGCGGACACGGCTGTGGACACGCGGCGGATGACCCGGGACGATCTGCGCGCGCGCACCGGGATGGTGCTGCAGGACACGTGGCTGTTCGCGGGCACCATCCGCGAGAACATCGCGTACGGCCGGCCGGAAGCCACCGAGGAGGAGATCGTCGCTGCGGCCCGGGCCGCGTACGTCGATCGGTTCGTGCACGCCCTTCCCGACGGGTACGACACGGTGCTGGACGACGAAGCCGCCAACCTCAGCGCCGGCGAGCGTCAGCTGGTGACCATCGCGCGGGCGTTCCTGGCGGACCCGCGGATCCTGATCCTCGACGAGGCGACCTCCTCGGTCGACACGCGCACCGAGCTGCTGATCCAGCGGGCGATGTCGCGGCTGCGGAAGGACCGCACCGCCTTCGTGATCGCGCACCGGCTGTCGACGATCCGGGATGCCGACCTCATCCTCGTCATGGAGGACGGCGCGATCGTCGAACAGGGTTCGCACACGGAGCTGCTCGCCGCCCGGGGCGCCTACTGGCGGCTCTACAACGCGCAGTTCGAGGCGCCCATCGACGACGACGCGCCGCTGGGACCGGTTCGCGGGGTGCCGGCGGCCGCTCCCTCGACCGCCGACATCGTGTCGGAGGTGGAGACGGAAGGCGTTGCGGGCGAACCACACTAGTATGTGAGAACGCGACAGGAGCACCTGACCGCGCGAGATGAGACGGGGAGGAAAGGGGCCGTGCCCGAGATCTCCACTCATTCGCGCACCGTGCCGGTTCCCGGCGGGTCCCTCGAGCTCTCCTGGGCGTCCGTGACCGACACCGGCCGCCGTCGCGAGGTGAACCAGGATGCGGTGTACGCGTCCTTCCCGCTCTTCGTCGTCGCCGACGGCATGGGCGGGCACGTCGGCGGCGAGATCGCCAGCGCCAGCGCCATCGAGCGGCTGCAGGCGGTCGCCGATCACGGGCCGGTGTCGCCGAAGACGATCGAGAAGGCGCTCGCCCGCGCGGTGAAGGACATCGCCGCTCATCCCGAGGCCACCGACGACGGCACGGGGACGACCGTCACCGGCGTCTTCCTGGACACCACAGGGGATGCCCCGCACTGGGTGACGCTCAACATCGGCGACTCCCGCGTCTATCTCGTGCGCGACGGGGCCATCGTCCAGGTGACCACCGATCACTCGGTCGTGCAGGAGCTGGTCGCTGCAGGCCGGCTGAGTCCTGAAGAGGCCGAGAACCACCCGTACGGCAACGTCATCACGCGGGCGGTCGGGCCCAGCGACGGGGTCACCCCGGACTACGTGCGCCTGGACGTCGCCGAAGGCGACCGCTTCGTGATCTGCTCGGACGGGCTGACGAAAGAGCTCACCGACTACGGCATCCGCCACTTCCTGGACGAGAATCCGGATCCGGCCGACGCCGTGCGGGCGATGCTCGACGCGGCGCTGGAGAACGGCGGCCGCGACAACATCTCCATCATCGTGCTCGACGTCGGGCGTCCGGGCGGCGCCCCGGACGAGGACACCCACGACGCAGCGGGCGCCGGACGCAGGGATGCCGCCTCGGGCGCCGACTCCTCCACAGTCGTCGACTGATCGGCTCTTTCCACACGTCGCGCCGTCGCGGCCGTCCGCTCGCGCCGGGTGCGGTGCACTCGAGGAGTGCGCCTTCCCCTCCCGCTCGACGCTCCTCCCGCCGTCGCACCGGTGAGCCCCGATGCCGATGATGACGCCGATCTGACGCTTCCTCCCGCGTGGTCGCCGCCGCCTCGCCAGCCGTTGCCCGTCGTCGCCGCCTTCGTCCCGCTCGTGGGCGCGGTGGCGCTGTGGCTCGTCACCGGGTCGATCCTGTCGCTGTGGCTGGCGCTGCTGGGGCCGCTCATCGCGGTCGCGACGATGCTCGACGCGCGGCGCGCTGCTCGCCGGGACCGCCGCCGAGCGGCCGCGGCGGCAGCGGAGGCGCGCGACCGCGTCGCTTCCATGCTCGAGCGCCGCCATGACGCGGAGCGGCGACGGCTGTGGGACCTGCATCCCGACGTCGCAGGCTACGTCGCGCACGAGGAGGACATCTGGCGTGCCCGGCACGCGGGACCGGCGAGCCTGGTCGCGGGGGAGGGCCGAGTCGCCAGCGATGTGCGCGTGCGCGGGGGCGACGGTGATGCGGAGGCAGCCGCGCTGCGTCGGCGCGCCGGCGTGCTGGAGCGGGCGCCGGTCGTGCTCCCCGCGCAGGCCGGTGTCGTGGTGGTGGGAACGGAGCCGGTCGCGACCGCCGTGCAGCGGGCGCTCGCGCTGCAGCTGTGCCTCGGGCATCCGCCCGGCGCACTGGGGATCGTCCTCTCGCCGCACGCTGAGGCCGAGTGGGCCGGCCTCCTGCCGCACGCGCATGCTCCGGGCGCCGCCCGGCTCGCGCTGGTCGGCCCCGGCGACCGCGCTCCCGACGACACCGACATCGTCATCGCGCGTTCCCGCGCCGGCGACCCGCTTCCGCCGAGGTGCGCGGCGGTCCTCACCGTCGAGTCCCCGGACACCGCGCGGCTCGCGCACGCCGGCGTCGACACGCCGCTTCGCGTCGAGGGCGTGAGCGGCTCGCAGGCGGCGGCGATCGCCGCCGCGCTCGCGATGCGGGCGCAGTCGACGCTCGGCATCGGCCCGGCGTCGGCGGAGCCGGTGCTCCTCGGTCCGCTCCTCACCGCCGCCCCGGCCGCCCGGCACGGCGGACTCCCGGCGGTGATCGGCCTGGCCGCGGGCGCGCCGGCGGTCATCGACCTCGTGGCGGACGGACCGCACGCCGTCGTCGCGGGCGTGACCGGCTCGGGCAAGAGCGAGCTGCTCATCACGTGGATCCTCGCCCTGTGCACGACCCACACGACCGAGCAGGTGACGTTCCTCCTCGCGGATTTCAAAGGAGGCACGGCATTCGACGGGCTCACCGGGGTGCCGCATGTCACCGGTGTGATCACCGACCTCGACGGCGCCGGGGCCCGACGCGCGATCGAGAGCCTCCGCGCGGAGCTGCGCCGCCGCGAAGCCGCGATCGCCGGATCGGGCGCGCGCGACATCCTCGATCCGCGCGTCTCCCTCCCGCGGCTGATCGTGGTGGTCGACGAGTTCGCGGCGCTGCTGGGTGACCATCCGGAGCTGCACGCGGTCTTCGCCGACATCGCGGCGCGCGGTCGCGCGCTCGGCATCCATCTCGTGCTCGGCACTCAGCGCGCGACCGGCGTGATCCGCGAGAACCTTCTCGCGAACTGCCCGCTGCGCCTGAGCCTGCGCGTGACGGATGCCGGAGACAGCCGGATGCTGCTGGGCACAGCCGACGCATCCCGGCTGCCGGGCGGACCCGCGGGCCGTGGCCACGCGTTCGTCCTGCGTGCGGGTGACGCCGCACCGCAGCAGGTGCGGATCGCTCTGTCCGAGCCCGGCGATGTCGCCGCTGTGGCCGCCGTCCCGCCGCGGATCGCGCCGACACGTCCCTGGCTGCCGTCTCTGCCGCGCCGCATCACACTGAACGAGCTGACCTCGTCCCTCCCCGGAACGAAGACCATCGTGCTCGGTCTGGGCGACGAGCCGCAGCGCCAGCGCCAGGAGGCTGTCAGCCTCGCGATCGGCGATCCGGCCCTGCTCGTGCTCGGCGGTCCCGGATCCGGCGTCAGCAACGTCCTCGATCTCGTCGCGGCGCAGGCACCGGGCCCGGTGGTGCGAGTGCCCGCTGACCCGGAGGGCTTGTGGGACGCCGTCGCGGGTCTGGCGGAGGGCCCGCCGGTCGCCGGCAGCGTCGTCCTGATCGACGACCTGGATGCGATGGCGGTGCGGTTGCCGTCCGAGTACGCGCAGGTCATGCTGGAGCGCCTCGAGACGACGCTCCGCCGCGCCACCGGCGACCGGGTGCTCGTCGTGGCGGGCGCCCACCGCTCTACCGGCGTCGTCCCGCGACTGGCCGACCTGTTCGGGCAGCGTCTCGTCCTGCGCTACGCCACGCGCCTCGATCACGCCGCCGCGGGCGGGGAGCCCGCCACGTTCCATCCGGACGCGTGCCCCGGGCGCGGCCGGCTGGGCGCGCTCGAGCTGCAGATCGCGGTGGCTCCTCCGCGGTCCGCCGACGCCTCGCCGCGGCCGCGGCCATGGCACCCCGGTTCGCGCCTCACCGGGTTCGTCGCGCGGCGCTCACCGGCCGCCCGGCGGGTCGTGCAGGAATGGGAAGCGCGCGGCGTCCGGGCGGTCAACATCGACGACCACGTCGCGGGGCCGCCGGCGGTCGGAGAGGACCGGGTGGTCGTCGTCGGCGAGCCGGACGACTGGCAGCGCCACTGGCGGCTCCTGGCCGAGATGCGCGGCGACCACGACCTGGTGATCGACTCCGCCTGTGGCCCGGAGATGCGCGTTCTGGCGGGCTCGCGCGCGCTGCCGCCGTACTGCGAGCCCGGTCGCGGGCGGGCGTGGCTGATCTCGGCGGGAGCGGAGCCCGTGCGCGTGGTTCTCCCCGACGGCCCGGCCCGGCCGACCCGTCGTGCGGATGCGTCCTGACCGATGCGCTGCTGCCGGCGGCGTCGCCCGGGCGACGGGCATGATTTCTTCCGATACGGCCCTCACCCGTGCCGGAGCGACCTACTCTCTCGTCATGACACCGTCGCCCTCCGGGATCGTCACGACCGGTCAGCTCCGTGCGTCGGGGCACACCCATCGTCCGCTGCGTGTGGAGCTGCGGGAGAACCTCCTCGCGGCGCTCGCCGAGGGAAGGGACCCGTGGCCGGGCATCCACGGCTTCGGCACCACGGTCATCCCGCAGCTGGAGCGTGCCATCCTCGCCGGACACGACATCGTGCTCCTCGGCGAACGCGGCCAGGGCAAGACGAGGCTCCTGCGCAGCCTCTCCGGTCTCCTCGACGAGTGGTCCCCGGTCATCGACGGCGCCGAGCTCGGTGAGCATCCGTTCCACCCCATCACCCCGGCATCCCTCCGCCGTGCCGCTGAGCTCGGCGACGACCTGCCGGTCGCGTGGCGGCACCGCTCCGAGCGGTACGCCGAGAAGCTCGCCACGCCCGACACCTCCGTGGCCGATCTCATCGGGGACGTCGATCCCATCAAGGTGGCCGAGGGTCGCTCGCTCGGCGATCCGGAGACGATCCACTACGGTCTCGTCCCACGGAGTCACCGCGGGATCGTCGCGATCAACGAGCTGCCGGACCTGGCCGAGCGCATCCAGGTGTCGCTGCTGAACGTGATGGAGGAACGCGACATCCAGATCCGCGGGTACCTGCTGCGGCTCGACCTCGACGTCCTCGTCGTGGCGACAGCGAACCCGGAGGACTACACCAACCGCGGCCGGATCATCACCCCGCTGCAGGATCGCTTCGGCGCGGAGATCCGCACCCACTATCCGCTGACGATCGACGAGGAGATCGCCGTCATCCGCCAGGAGGCCGACCTCGTCGCCGCGGTGCCCGAGCATCTGCTCGAGGTGCTCGCGCGGTTCACGCGCAACCTGCGCGAGTCCGAGGCCGTCGACCAGCGCGCCGGCGTCTCGGCCCGCTTCTCGATCGCGGGGGCCGAGACGATCGCCGCGTCGGCGCTGCACCGGGCGACGCGGCAGCATGAGACGGTCGCAGTGGCCCGCCCGGTCGATCTCGAGACGGCCGTGGAGGTGCTCGGCGGCAAGATCGAGTTCGAGACGGGCGAGGAGGGGCGCGAGCGCGCCATTCTCGAGCACCTGCTTCGCACCGCGATCGCCGACACGGCGCGCGCGCACCTTCGAGGCCTCGACGCCCGCGTGCTCGTGGACGCGCTGCACGAAGGCTCCACCGTCATGACAGGCGAGCAGGTGCCCGCCTCCGACGTGCTCGCCGCACTGCCGGTGCTGGGCGAATCCGACCTGTACGACGAGGTCGCCGAGCGCTTCGACGCCCGCACTCCCGGCGAGCGGGCCGGAGCGCTGGAGATGCTGCTGGAGGCGCTGTACCTCGAGCGACGAATCGGCAAGGAGAGTGCGGAAGGGGAGACCGTCTATGGCTAGCGGGACGCGGGCGGCCGCGAGGAGCGGAAGGCGGCGCTGATGGTCCGCAGCTTCCACCGCTCACCGGTGCACACGATGCGCTACGGCCGCTACGCGGGCGGCGACCCGCTCGCGCCGCCGGTCGCGGTGCGCTCCGCTCTCGAGGCGATCGGCCAGGACGTGATGTCCGGGACCTCGGCCGAGCGCGCACTGCGGGAGTACCTCCGCCGTGGCGAGCGCGACCGCCCGGGGCTCGACGACATCGCCCGGCGGGTGCGCGAGCGGCGTGCGGAGCTCCTGCGGCGACACCGTCTGGACGGCACGCTGGACGAGATCCGCACACTCCTTGACCATGCCGTCCTCGAGGAGCGCAAGCACCTCGTCCGCGATGTCGAACTGGACGATGACATCCGCACGTTCGCCGAGATGCGGCTGGAGAATCTGCCGACGAGCACCGCCGCGGCCGTCAATGAGCTCGCCGACTACGAGTGGCAGAGCCCCACGGCGCGCGCCGACTACGACCGGATCCGCGAGCTCCTCGGCCGCGAGCTGCTGGATCAGCGCTTCGCCGGAATGAAGAACGCGCTGCAGAACGCGACGGAAGCCGATCGTCAGGCCATCCGCGAGATGCTCGACGACCTCAACGACCTGCTCGAGAAGCGCCGCCTGGGTGAGGACACGCAGGAGGACTTCGACGAGTTCATGCGCAAGCACGGAGAGCAGTTCCCCGAGGACCCGCGCGATCTCGACGAGCTCATGAACGCCCTGGCCGAGCGCTCGGCGGCGGCGCAGCGGATGCTCAACTCCATGACCCCCGAGCAGCGGGAGGAGCTGCTGAGCCTCGCGGCGCAGGCCTTCGGGTCGCCGGAGCTCATGCAGTCGCTCGCACGTCTCGACGACAATCTGCGCTCGCTCAGACCGGGTGAGGACTGGACCGGCTCGGCATCGTTCTCGGGTGACGAGCCGACGGGCCTGGGGGAGGCCACGGGTGTCATGCAGGATCTGTCGGACCTCGACGCGCTCACCGACCAGCTGAGTCAGATGTACCCGGGCGCGCGGATGGACGACATCGACCTGGACGCCCTGTCACGGCTCATCGGCGAGGACGCGGCCGTGAGCGCACGTGCGCTGCGCGAGCTCGAACAGCAGCTGAAGGACACCGGGATGCTCCACCGAGCCTCCGACGGCGCGCTGCGGCTGACGCCGCGCGCCATGCGGCAGCTCGGCCGGGCGCTGCTGCGCGACATCGCGACCAGGCGGTCGGGCCGGACGGGCCGTCGCGAGACGCGCAATGCGGGGGCGGCGGGGGACCGCACCGGCGCGACGCGCGAGTGGGCGTACGGCGACACCGAAGCCTGGGACATCCCCCGCACGGTGTCCAACGCGGTTTTGCGCACCCTCGCGGACGGCGGCGATGCCTCGGCCGGCGTGCGCCTGGACACCCGGGATGTCGAGGTGGTCGAGACGGAGGAGCGGACGCAGGCGGCGGTCGCCCTCCTCGTCGACACGTCGTTCTCGATGGCCATGGACGGCCGGTGGGTGCCGATGAAGCGCACCGCACTCGCGCTGCACCACCTCATCTCGACGCGTTTCCGCGGCGACAGCCTCCAGCTGATCGCCTTCGCCCGTCACGCCGAGGTGATGGACATCGAACGACTCACCGCGAAGGACGCCGTCTGGGACAAGGGCACGAACCTCCACCACGCGCTGATGCTCGCGCAGCGGCACTTCCGCCGTCACCCGGCCGCGCAGCCGGTGCTGCTGATCGTCACGGACGGCGAGCCGACCGCGCACCTGGAGCCGGACGGTCACGTGCGGTTCGCGTACCCGCCGGGCGCGCGCACCGTCGCCGCGACCGTCCGCGAGCTCGACACCGCACAGCGGCTGGGAGCGCAGACGACCTTCTTCCGCCTCGGCGACGACCCGGGTCTCGCGCGCTTCATCGACGCGCTCGCCCGCCGTTGCGGCGGCAACGTCGTGGCGCCCGAACTGGGAGACCTGGGCCGTGCGGTCGTGGACAGCTACCTCGGCTCCCGCCACACCGGCAGCGGGTCCCCGGAGGACTTCGGCGGCATGCTGCGAGGACGGTCCTGGTGGTGAGCCGGCTCGGACCGGAGCAACCGGCTAGGGGGCGTACGCCTGGATCGCGGATGCCACGGCCCGCGGCGCCGACTGCTGGCAGTTGTGATGGTGGCCCGGAATCAGCACGAGCTGCCCGTCGGCGGCGCGGTCACGGAGTCGCCGGCACCATTCCTGCCCGGCGATGGGATCGCGCCCGCCGCGCACGATGAGCAGCGGCATCGACAGCTCGGCCACGCGTTCCTCGATGGGGTAGCGCAGCATGTGGCGCAGCTGCGCGAGATACCACGGGACGCCGCAGCGGATGTAGTCGGTGAAGACGATCGCGTTCACGTCCGGGGGCTCGCCGGAGGAGTCGACCGCGAGCGCGAGCGCCTGAGCGAGCGCTGTGCGATGCGCGGCATCCACGACCGGCCCGATGGTGACGACGTGGGCGACGAGTTCCGGGTGCTGAGCGCCGAGTTCGACGACCCATTGGCACCCCATGGACTGCCCGACCAGCACCACCTGTCCGACGCCCAGGGACGCGACGACCTCGCCGAGGGCGTGGGCCATCGTCGCGACATCGACGTCCTTCCCGGGCTTGGGCAGACCGCCGAAGCCCGGCAGGTCGATCGAGAACACCGGTCCGTCCGCTGCGAGGAGGTCGTGCAGCTTGGAGAAGTAGCGATGCGACATCCCGATCCCGTGGACGAGGACGACGGGTGCGCGGGCGCTTCCCGCCGGGCCCGGGCTCGCCAGCACGCGGAAGGCGAGCGGGCCGACGTCGACGCGTCGGCGGGAGCCCCCTGGGCCCGGGGCCTCCGGCTCGGCGAGCACGGTGACCGGGCCCGTTCCGGTCACCATGTCGGCACTCCGTCGCCGGCGCCCGTCGGCGCAGCCTCCGCAGAGTCGTGCCGGAGGATCCGTTGCCGCATGACCGCCATGGCTCCAGGCTAGGTCGGTGGCCTGCGCCGACGAGCGGGTTGACAAGCCGTCCGTCAGCCGCCGATTCCCGGCCGGTCCGTCGCACCGACGCGCCTTGACCGTGCGAGGCGCCGCCCCTAGCGTCGCGGTGTGACGTCCGCGGGAAGCACCTCATCGAAGACCGGAATGCGCATCCTGATCGTCGGGGCGGGAGGCGTCGGCTCCGCCGCGGCACGCATCGCGGTCCGGCGGGACTTCTTCGAGGCGCTCGTGATCGCCGATCACGACGCGTCCAGACCCCAGGCGCTGGTGGCCGAGCTGGACGACGCCCGCGTCGTGGGCGACATGGTCGATGCGTCGGATGCCTCGTCCGTCGAGGGCCTCATCCGCAGGCACGGCATCACCCACGTGCTCAACGCCGTGGATCCGAGGTTCGTGATGCCGATCTTCTCAGGCTGCTTCGCCGCCGGCGCGACGTACCTCGACATGGCGATGAGCCTGTCGCAGCGGCATCCCGATCGTCCGTACGAGCTGACGGGCGTCAAGCTCGGCGACGAGCAGTTCGCCCAAGACGAGCGGTGGCGCCAGGAGGGCCGCCTGGCACTGGTGGGCATCGGCGTCGAGCCCGGGCTCTCGGACGTCTTCGCGCGATACGCCGAGGACGAGCTGTTCAGCGAGATCGACGAGCTCGGTGTGCGCGACGGTGCGAACCTCGTCGTGGAGGGCTACGACTTCGCCCCGTCGTTCTCGATCTGGACCACCATCGAGGAGTGCCTCAACCCGCCTGTGGTGTACGAGGAGGACCGAGGCTGGTACACCACCGCCCCTTTCAGCGAGCCGGAGGTGTTCGACTTCCCGGAGGGGATCGGTTCGGTCGAGTGCGTCAACGTCGAGCACGAGGAGGTGCTGCTGATGCCGCGGTGGACCCGTGCCCGCCGTGTCACCTTCAAGTACGGCCTCGGCGACGAGTTCATCGAGGTGCTCAAGGTGCTCCACAAACTCGGACTCGACCGTACCGAGCCGGTCACGGTGAAGGGCGTGCAGGTATCGCCCCGGGATGTCGTGGCGGCGTGTCTTCCCGATCCCGCCACGCTCGGCGAGCGGATGACCGGGAAGACCTGCGCCGGGGTATGGGTCACCGGTAAGGGCAAGGACGGGCGGCCGCGCTCGACCTACCTGTACCACGTCGCCGACAACGAGCGAACGATGGCGGAGTACAACTCGCAGGCGGTCGTCTGGCAGACGGCGATCAACCCGGTCATCGCGCTCGAGCTGCTGGCACGAGGGACCTGGTCGGGAGCGGGCGTGCTCGGCCCCGAGGCGTTCGATGCCCGGCCCTTCCTCGATCTGCTCGCCGCGCCCGCTCCCGCCGGCTACGGCTCTCCCTGGGGCATCCAGGAGAAGCCGCTGCCCTAGCTCCGTCAGGCCAGGGCGTCGGCGAGCGGCGCCAGCTCGAGATCGTGCGCTGTCGCGACGCCCGGGTTCACCACCGCCCCGCGGTGGATGTTCAGACCCGCCGCGAGCGCCGCATCCGCCGTCAGCGCCTCACGCCATCCCCGGCGCGCGATCTGGCGGATGTACGGCAGTGTGGCGTTCGTGAGCGCCGACGTGGAGGTGTTGGGAACAGCACCGGGCATGTTGGCCACGCAGTAGAAGATGCTGCCGTGGACGGGGAATGTGGGATCGGCGTGCGTCGTGGGATGCGTGTCCTCGAAGCACCCGCCCTGGTCGACGGCGATGTCGACGAGCACGGATCCGGGGCGCATGCGGGCGACCATGTCGTTCGTCACGAGCTTGGGGGCCTTCGCGCCCGGGATCAGGACCGAGCCGATCACGAGGTCCGAGGCGGTCACCGCACGGTCGAGGTCCAGGGGATTCGACGACGCGGTCTTGATGCGTCCCTGGAAGTGGTCGTCGAGATAGCGCAGGCGCTGCATGTTGGTGTCGAAGACGGTGACGTCGGCTCCCATGCCGACGGCGATGACGGCGGCGTTCGCGCCGGCGACGCCGCCGCCGATGACGGTCACCGTCGCGGGCCGGGTTCCCGGCACGCCGGACATGAGCAGTCCCAGGCCGCCCGCCGATCGCATGAGCGTCGAGGCGCCCACCATCGGCGCCAGGCGCCCGGCGACCTCGCTCATCGGAGCGAGGAGGGGCAGGCCGCCTCCGGGGAGCTGCACCGTCTCGTACGCGATCGCGGTGACCTCGTCGGCGATCAGGCGCTCGGTGAGCGGGCGGTCCGCAGCGAGGTGCAGGTACGTGAAGATCACCAGGTCGTCGCGGAAGAAGTCGTACTCGCTCGCGACGGGTTCCTTGACCTTCAGCAGCAGCTCCGCCCGTGCCCACACGTCGGCGGCGTCGTCGAGCATCACCGCGCCGGCCGCCTCGTACTCGGCATCGGGCATGGACGAGCCCAGGCCTGCGCCGCGCTGCACGAACACCTCGTGCCCGGCTGCGACCAGGTCGTGCACGCCCGCCGGCGTCAGAGCCACCCGATACTCGTTGTTCTTCACCTCGGTGGGGACGCTGATCCTCATCGTGTGATCCTTTCCGCTCCGCCTTTGGAGCGCTCGGGCTCCTCGTGGGAGCGCGTTCTAGGTGACGGGGCGGATGACCCCGACATCCTGTCCGCCGCCGGTGACGTTCAGCGGGAGCCTGGTCATCGTCTCGGCGACGTCGGAGGGCGCAAGCGCCCCATGCCGTTCGAGAAGCCGCAGGGCGACGGCCGTCGCGGCGCGCCCGCTGCCGTCGAGCATCTTGAGCGCGACCGTGGTGCCATCGGGCGCGACCATCACCATGACGCCTTCGGCGCCGCCCTTGGCGAAGACGCCGAGCCGCTCGATCACGATGGTGTCCGGCCGGCCCGGTCCGTCGATGGTCCATGGGTGGGCGCGCACCGCCTGGACCAGCGCGCCGGCGCTGCGGTGCAGCGCGAACGGGGAGGTCGCCGACGCCGTGCCGATCCGGTGGATCGCGCGGGCGAGTCCGAAGAGGGTGACGGCGTAGATCGGCGCACCACAGCCGTCGACGGCGGTCGCGGCTACGCGCTCGCCGACGAGACGCTCGATGACGTCGCGGAGATGGATCTGGACCGGATGCTCGGGTGCGAGGTATCCGTCGGGATCCCAGCCGTTGGCCGTGCAGGTCAGCAGCATCGAGGCGTGCTTGCCGGAGCAGTTCATGCGAATGCGCTGCGGCTGCCCGAGGTCGCGCACGAGCTCATCGCGCGTCGGGACGTCGCCGGGCCAGGCGGGCGGACAGCCCAAAGCGTCCTCGCTCAGGCCGGCTGCGGCGAGGATCGCACGCACGACCTCGACGTGTCGGTCGGTGCCGGAGTGGCTGGCGGTCGCCAGCGCGAGCTGCTCGCCCTCGAGCGGCGCGCCGGCGGAGAGGCATCCGAGCGCCTGGAGGGGCTTCAAGCTCGACCGCGGCAGGATCAGGGCCGACGGATCGCCCAGCTTCTGCGCGATCGTGCCGTCGGGAGCCAGGACGATCGCCATGCCGGCGTGCCGGGACTCCACGAAGCCGCTGCGCTCCACGACGGCGAGCTCGACGGCGTCGGCTGCGGCGAAGGTCTGCGGCACCCCGCCAGCCTACCGTCGCGGGTCGGCACTGCCGGCATGACAGACTGTGCTCATGTTCGGTGAGCATCGATACTCCGTCCGAACGGCGTGGACCGGGAACCGCGGCTCCGGAACCTCCGGCTACCGGGACTACGACCGCTCCGTCACCATCGACATCGCCGGCAAGCCGACGCTCCTCGCCTCGAGCGACAAGCCCTTCCGTGGCGACCCGACGCGGTGGAATCCCGAGGACATGCTGCTGGCTGCACTGAGCCAGTGCCACCTGCTGTCGTACCTGCACGCGTGCGTGAAGGCGGGGGTCGTCGTGGTCGACTACGAGGACGACGCTTCCGGGGTCATGGTCGAGGACGGTCGCGGAGGGGGCGCGTTCCGCGAGGTGATCCTGCGGCCGCGGGTCACCGTCGCGGAGGAGTCCATGACGGAAGCCGCGACTGCGGCGCACGAGCAGGCGCACGAGTGGTGTTTCATCGCGAACTCGGTCAATTTCCCGGTGCGGCACGAGCCGACCGTCGTGGTCGCGGCCGT
>JAPSKH010000009.1:0-37406 GCA_031177765.1 Microbacterium sp.
CGCACGCGAGGCGTCGTCGGACACCGGCTGCAGATCCGTGAACCGGCGGTCATCGTCACGCGGGAAGGCCTTCGCGTGGAGCATCCGGTGCGCGCTTGGCGTCAGGCGGGCAGCATCTGGGCGCTCGACGATCTCGTGGCTGCGGCCGACTCCCTCGTGTCCGGAGCCGCGCCGATGGCGACCATCAGCGATCTTCGGGAGGAGGTGTCCGCCATGGGAGACATGCGCGGCGGGATCCTCACACGCAGTCTCGCCGAGGTGCGCATCGGCCCGCGCTCACCCCGGGAGACGAAGCTGCGGCTGCTTCTCGTTCGAGCCGGGCTGCCGGAGCCCGAGCTCAACTGGACTTTGCGGGACGGCCGCGGACGCTTCGTGGCCGAGCTCGACCTCGCCTATGTGCGGTGGCGTGTCGCGCCGGAGTACGACGGCCGCGTCCATGCCGAGGATCCCGTCCAGTTCGCCAAGGACGGCGACAGGTGGGACCGCATCCGCGCGCAGAGCTGGGATCACGTGCGCATCATGAAGCACCACATGCTGGGCGACGGACAGCACGCGGTGCGCAAGGTGCGCGAGGCGCTCGTCCGCGCCGGCTGGCGCCCGGGCACCTGACGCGGCGGTTCAGCAGCCCGGCACGCGAGCGCGGCGAACCGGAGCGTGTCCCGAAGAAGCGGTTGCAGCCGGTTCCTCAGCCGGTCTTTCGGGACATGGCTCCGACATAGTGGGACACGGACCCGTTCGGCCGCCGCGCCGCTCGGGCCGTCAGTCGTCGGCGAGGCCGAGGACGTCGAGAAGCCATGCCAGCTCGAAGGCGCGCTCCTTCCAGGCGTTGTAGCGCCCGCTCACGCCGCCGTGGCCGGCGACCATCTCGCACTTCAGCAGCGCGTCCGCGCCGACCTCGCGCAGGCGCGCCACCCACTTCGCCGGCTCGACGTAGAGCACGCGGGTGTCGTTGAGCGACGTCACGGCGAGGATGCGGGGGTAGGTCACGTCCTCGCGGACGTTCTCGTACGGCGAGTAGGACTTCATGTACGCGTATACGTCGGGATCGTGGAGCGGGTCGCCCCACTCGTCCCATTCGATCACCGTGAGGGGGAGCGACGGGTCGAGGATCGTCGTCAGCGCGTCGACGAACGGCACGTCGGCCAGGATGCCGGCGAACAGGTCGGGCGCGAGGTTGGCGACCGCGCCCATGAGCAGTCCGCCGGCCGAGCCGCCCTCGGCGACGAGCCGGTCGGGCGTCGTGTATCCGCTGTCGATCAGGTGCCGCGCGGAGTCCACGAAGTCCGTGAACGTGTTGCGCTTGTTCAGGAGCTTGCCGTCCTCGTACCAGTGCCTCCCCATCTCGCCGCCGCCGCGCACGTGGGCGACTGCGAAGACGACGCCGCGGTCCAGCTCCGACAGGCGTGGGACGGAGAATCCCGGCTCGATCGAGTGCTCGTACGAGCCGTAGCCGTAGAGGTGCAGCGGCCGGGGGGCTGTGCCGGGCTCCCCGAACGAGCGCTTCCACACCAGCGAGACGGGGATGCGGGTGCCGTCCTGGGCGGTCGCCCACACCCGCTGCTGCCCGTAGTCCTCGGGGTCGTATCCGCCCAGCACCGGCTGGCGCTTGCGCAGGTGCAGCTCCCTCGTGGCGATGTCGAGGTCGTACACGGTGCTCGGGGTGACGAACGAGCCGAAGCCGATGCGCAGCAGTGGGGGAGCCCACTCCGGGTTTCCGCCGGTGCCCACCGAGTACAGCGGCTCCTCGAAGGCGAGCTCGTCCACGCGGCCGTCGGCATAGTCGAGAAGGCCCAGCCGGGGCAGTCCGTCGCGGCGATACCCGACCACGCCCCAGTCGCGGAACGTCGACACGCCCAGCAGCCGCTGGCCCGGACGGTGCGGGATCACCACGGTGCGGGGACCGGACGGATCGGATGCCGCCACCCTCACCAGCTCGAAGTCCAGCGCGTCCTCGTTGTGCAGGATGAACAGCACGTCCTCGCCGTCGATGACCGCATGGGCGCTCTCGTACTCGACGCCCTCGGTGCGCGGCCACACCACGCGGGGCTCGGAGCGAAGGTCGGAGGCATCCACCAGCCACTCCTCGGACGTGATGGAGGACCCCACCTCGATCATGAGGAACCGGTCGCTGCGGGTGAAACCGGCTCCGACCCAGTAGCGCTCATCCGGTTCGTGGAAGAGCTTCACGTCGTCCTCGACCGGCGTGCCGAGCTCGTGGAGCCACACGGTGTCGGGGCGCCATGCGTCATCCACCGTCGTGTACACGATGAAGCGGCCGTCAGGGGAGAAGGTGGCCCCGGCGAAGGTGCCCGGGATCTCGTCGGGGAGCTGCTCGCCGCTGGCGAGGTCGCGCACCCGGACGGTGTACCGCTCGTCGCCGGCGACATCGACGCCGTACAGCATCAGGGTGCCGTCGTTGGACACCTCGAAGCTGCCCAGCGAGAAGAACTCGTGACCGTCGGCCTCGACGTTGCCGTCCAGCAGGATCTGCTCGCCGGGCACGTCGGCGTCCGGCGTGAGCTCCGGCGGCGTCCAGTCATCGGGAGAGGCCAGGGGAGCGCGGCACTGGATGCCGTACTGCTTGCCCTCGAGCGTCCGCCCGTAGTACCACCATTCGCCTCGTCGTACAGGGACGGAGAGGTCCGTCTCGCGTGTCCGGCCCTTGATCTCGTCGAAGATGCGACCTCGCAGTGTCTCGAGGTGCGCCGTGCGCTCCCGGGTGTACGCGTTCTCGGCCTCGAGGTGCGCGATGACGGCAGCGTCCTCCTTTTCGCGGAGCCATTCGTACCGGTCCTCGACGTCGTCGCCGTGGTGCGAGCGGACGACCGGACGAGCGGGTGCGACGGGGGCTGAGCCGTGTGCGGAGGTGTCGGAGAGGGTCACGTTCCCACGCTAGTCGGCATCTCCGTCGCACCGCCTCGGCGGCGGGCCCGCACCGAGTTGACCCGAGCCGGAGCGGGTGTAAGGATTCTTCGAGGCCGGTTGCCGGTTCCTGAACGCAAGGTGAACTGTTCGTTCGTCACGCCGATCCCGTCGGCACCCTTCTCCACACCCCTCACGGAAAGCGAACGGTGGAAACCGCAACCCTCATCATCGTGCTGGTGATCGCGCTGGCGCTGTTCTTCGACTTCACCAACGGGTTCCACGACACCGCCAACGCGATGGCCACGCCCATTGCCACCGGGGCGCTCAAGCCCAAGACGGCCGTCCTGCTCGCGGCGATCCTGAACCTCATCGGTGCCTTCCTGTCGACCGAGGTCGCCAAGACGATCTCCGGCGGGATGATCCGCGAGGAGGAGATCTCCGCCACGGTCTTTCCGGCGATCATCTTCGCCGGCCTCATCGGCGCGATCACGTGGAACATGCTCACGTGGCTGCTCGGCCTGCCGTCGTCTTCGTCGCACGCCCTGTTCGGCGGTCTGCTCGGCGCCACGCTCGTCGGCGTCGGAGCCATGGCCATCGACTTCGGCGTGGTGATGTCGAAGGTCATCCTGCCCGCGCTCATCGCCCCGGTCACCGCCGGCGTCATCGCCTTCACCGCCACCAAGCTGGCATACGTCGTCACCCGGCGCTACGACGCCAAGCCGGACGGCCGATCGGGCTTCCGGTTCGGGCAGATCTTCACGTCGTCCCTGGTCGCGCTCGCGCACGGCACGAACGACGCGCAGAAGACGATGGGCGTCATCACGCTCGCCCTGATCACGGTGGGCTGGCAGTCGGCCGAGCATCACGAGCCGCAGACCTGGGTCATCTTCGCCTGCGCCATCACGATCGCACTGGGCACCTACATGGGGGGCTGGCGCATCATCCGCACGCTCGGCAAGGGCCTGACCGAGGTCAAGCCCGCGCAGGGCTTCGCCGCGGAGAGCTCCACCGCCTCGACGATCCTCGCCTCCAGCGCCCTCGGCTTCGCGCTGTCGACCACGCAGGTGGCCTCCGGGTCCGTCATCGGCTCCGGTCTGGGACGGCGCGGCTCGCAGGTCCGCTGGCGCACCGCCGGCCGGATCATGATCGGCTGGGTGCTGACGCTCCCCGCCGCGGGTGCGGTGGGAGCCCTCGCGGCGCTCATCGTGGTCTGGCTCGGGTTCTGGGGCATCATGATCGACGCCGTGCTCGCGGTGGTGATCATCCTCGGCCTGTTCCTCCGATCGCGCCGCAACGCGGTGCATGCCGGGAACGCCATGAGCGAAGTGGCCGAGTCCGGGCGGGCCGTCAAGGTCAAGCGGAACCCGCCGCCCACGCGTCGGCAGCGGGCCATGGCGCGTGAGGAGGCGCGCCGGAAGGCGGCCGACGATGCCGCGGCCAAGAAGAAGGCGGCCAAGGAGGCCAAGGAGGCTGCGCGCGCCGCGGATGCGACGCGGACACCCACCACCCCGAAGGACGGAGGCCGGCCGTGATCTCGATCGACTGGCTCGCGTTCCTTCAGGTGTTCGCGGCGGCTCTGACGGCAGCGCTCATCGTCGTGGGCTTCTACGCGATCGGCCTGCGCCTGCTGGTGCGCGCCGGGCGCCCGCCGGTGGTGGTCCCGGCCGAGTTCACCGACGCCATCACGGTGATCTCCGAGAAGCAGGCCCGGCGGATGGAGAAGGCGGCGGCGAAGGTCGCCAAGCGCAATCCGCTCACCGAGGGCCAGAAGCTCGTCGCGCTGGTCGGCGCGTACACCTGCTTCGGCGTGTGCGCGGCGGCCGTGGTCGGCGGTATCCTGCTGATCGTCATCAATCACTGAGCCGCGGTCGGATCCTCGCCGCGTCGGCGCCACCGCCTAGGCTGAGCGCATGGTGCCGACGCCCGCTCCCGATGCCGCCGCCGACGTCCGATTCGGGCAGTACCCGCCCGCGCGGCGGACTCTGCTGCACCTGAGCGACACCCACCTGCTGGCGGGCAACCCGCCGCTGGGTGGTCGATACGACACTGCGGCGAACCTCGAGCGCACGCTGGCGGCCGCCGAGGCGACCGGCATCCGCCCCGACGCGATCGTGTTCACCGGCGACCTCACCGATCTCGGTGAACCCGAGGCGTACGCGGCGCTGCGCGAAGCGGTCGAGCCCGTCGCCGAGCGTCTGGGAGCCCCGGTGATCTGGGTCGCCGGCAACCACGATGAGCGCCCCGCGCTGCGAGAGGAACTGCTCGGGCTCGCGCCGACGCAGGACCCGGTCACCGGCGCGTGGGACCTCGACGGTCTGCGTGTGGTCGCGCTGGATTCCACCGTGCCCGGGTGGCACCACGGCGATCTCGACGACGCGCAGCTGGAGTGGCTCGGCGACGTGCTGGCGACGCCGGCGCCACTGGGCACGATCCTCGCCCTGCACCACCCTCCGCTCCCGTCGCACGTGCCGCTGTTCGACATCCTGGAGCTGCGCGACCAGCAGCGCCTGGCGGACGTCATCGCGGGCACCGATGTCCGCGCGATCCTCGCCGGACACCTGCACTACGCCACCAGCGGGACCTTCGCAGGTGTCCCCGTGAGCGTGGCGTCGGCCAGCTGCTACACCATGAACCTGGCGCGCCCGGCGGTGGAGGTCAACGGCATGGATGCCGGGCAGTCGTTCCAGCTCGTGCACGTCTACGACGACACGATCACCCACGCCGTGGTGCCGGTGGCACAGGCCGAGACCGCCGACTTCTTCTCGGGGGAGTGGGTCGCGCGGATGGCGCAGCTGACGCCGCAGGAGCGGCTGGAGGTCTTCTCGCGCAAGCGTGTGTGACGCGACGCGGGGCGCGTCCGGCGAGCCGGCGGGATCGCGCACGCCACCCTCCGTGGCGTATGCACGGAACGGGATGCCTGTACGCGGTGTACATCCGTCGCCCCGGGCGTCGCAGGTAGTGTCGAAGGCAACCCGCACACCGCTGTGAACGACCCACGAGGACTGCACACATGGCTCTGGACGCAATGACGCGAACCCGCACCGAGACCGACTCGCTCGGCTCGATGGAGATCCCCGCGGATGCCTACTGGGGCATCCACACCGCGCGGGCGCTGGAGAACTTCCCGATCTCGAAGCGGCCGATCTCGGTCTACAAGGACCTGGTGAAGGCGCTGGCGATGGTCAAGCAGGCGTCGGCGCGCGCGAACAAGGAGATCGGCGTGCTCGACGCCGAGAAAGCCGATCTCATCGACCGTGCGGCGCAGCTGGTGATCGACGGGCGGTATCACGACCAGTTCGTGGTCGGCGTCATCCAGGGCGGCGCCGGGACGTCCACGAACATGAACGCCAACGAGGTGATCACCAACATCGCGCTCGAACTGGCAGGGCGTGAGAAGGGCGATTACGACTACCTCTCGCCGATCGACCACACCAACCGCAGCCAGTCCACGAACGACGTCTATCCCACCGCGATCAAGGTGGGGCTGGGGCTCGACCTCCAGACGCTCCTGGAGGAGCTCGACCTGCTGCGCAAGGCGTTCCTCCAGAAGGCCGTCGAGTTCCACGACGTCCTCAAGGTGGGCCGCACCCAGCTGCAGGACGCCGTGCCCATGACCCTCGGGCAGGAGTTCCACGGGTTCGCCACGACGCTCGGCGAGGACTACAGCCGACTCAAGGAGAACGCGTACCTGCTGTACGAGGTCAACATGGGGGCCACGGCCATCGGGACCGGCATCACCACGCACCCGAGCTACGGCAACGCGGTGCTGCGGCACCTCCGCGAGATCACCGGCCTCGATCTGGAGCTGGCGACCGACCTGGTCGAATCCACGAGCGACACCGGCGCGTTCATGTCGTTCTCGGCGTCGCTCAAGCGCAACGCCATCAAGCTGTCGAAGATCTGCAACGACCTGCGGCTGCTCTCATCGGGCCCGCAGGCGGGCCTCGGCGAGATCAACCTCCCCGCGCGCCAGGCGGGCTCGAGCATCATGCCCGGCAAGGTGAACCCGGTGATCCCGGAGGTGGTGAACCAGGTCGCCTTCGCGGTCGCCGGGGCGGACCTGACCGTGACCATGGCCGCCGAAGGAGGGCAGCTGCAGCTGAACGCCTTCGAGCCGGTGATCGCGCACTCCATCTTCCAGTCGATCACGTGGATGCGTCGTGGCATGCACACCCTGCGCGTCAACTGCGTGGAGGGGATCACCGCGAACCGCGAACGGCTGGGCGCGATGGTCGGCTCCTCCGTGGGCGTCATCACCGCACTGACACCGTTCATCGGCTACGCCGCCGCCGCCGCCCTCGCCAAGACGGCGCTGCTCACCGGCCGGAGCGTCGCCGACCTCGTCGTGGAGGCAGGGCTGATGTCCCGCGACGAGGTGATCAAGCAGCTCTCGCCCGCGCGGCTGTCGGGTCTGGAGACGATCACGGCGACGATCCCGATCGCAGGCGCGGTCGACGTGGCACCGGAGCTCGACAGCGAGATCTGACGCGCCTCGGGATCCTCCCGGTCCCTTCCGTCGGGCCGGGGACGCCGCTGCGCGGCGCGGTTCGTTGCCTCGGACCCCTCGGACCGATACCGTGCTGTCGTCCCGACCGAGAGGAAGACCATGACCGACCCGAACAACCCCGGCCCGCAGCCGGCGTCGAACGTCCCGCCGGCGCCGCCCGCCTACGGCGGAGCGCCCGCGCCGCAGTCGTACGGGCAGCCGTCGTACGCATCGGCTCCGCCGGCGCCGCAGGGCCAGGCCGACGGCGCCGCCGTCCCGGGCAAGACGATGGGCATCGTCGCGTTCATCCTGTCGTTCTTCGTGCAGCTGGTCGCGCTGATCCTCGGCATCGTCGCGCTCGTGCAGAGCCGGAAGGCCGGGCACAAGAACGGCTGGGCGGTCGCGGCCATCATCATCTCCGCGGTCCTCATGGTGCTCGGCATCATCATCGCGATCGTCGTGCTCACGACGGTCTTCGGGAACCTCGCGGCGGCGTGCGCGGAGCTCGGACCCGGTGTCTGGGAGCTCGAGGGCGGCGGCACCATCACCTGCAACTGATGACGAACTCCTCGAAGGGCGGGTCCGCGATGGATCCGCCCTTCGGCGTCAATCGACGATGCGGCAGTGCGTCGTGAGCGATCCGATCCCGTCGATTCCGACGGTGACGGTGGAGCGGTCCCGGAGGAACACCTGCGGATCGCGGGAGTAGCCCGCCCCGCCGGGGCTTCCGGTGGAGATGAGGGTGCCCGGCAGCAGCGTCGCGGACTTCGACAGGTGCGAGATGAGCGTGGCCACCGGGCGCACCATCTGCCCGGTCGACGCATCCTGCATCGTCCTGCCGTCCAGCACCGTCCAGATGTGCAGCGCCTGCGGGTCGGGCACCTCATCGGCGGTCACCACGAACGGGCCCGTGGGTGTGAAGCCGTCGAAGGACTTGCAGCGCGACCACTGCGCTTCGGAGTACTGGATGTCGCGAGCGGTGATGTCGTTGACGACCGTGTAGCCCCAGACGTGCGCGAGCGCCTGCTCCGGAGAGACATCCCGCGCCGGCGTCCCGATGATGACGCCGAGCTCCGCTTCGTAGTCGACCGACTCGCTCAGCGAGCGCGGCCAGGTCGTGGTGTCGCCGTGCCCTGCCAGCGAGTTCGGCCACAGCACGAACACCGTCGGGGTGGAGTCGGTCTTCAGCCCCAGCTCGCTCGAGTGCGCCGCGTAGTTCAATCCGATCGCGAGGATCACCGGCGGGGTGAGCACGGCAGGGGCGTAGCGCTGACCATCGAGGGGATGCCTCGCTCCGGCCGACGCGTTCTCCCTCACGCGCGCCAGCAGCTCCTCGCCGCCGGCGATGAGGTCCTCCAGCGCGCTCGGCGCGCCGTCGAACAGCTCGTCGACGAACACCGCTTCGTCGCCGTCGACCAGGACGAGCCGCGGTTCGCGCGAGTCGGGCGGGATGACGTGGGCGAAACGCATCCTTCCAACCTACCCGTCCTGCCGCGAAGCGACCGTGCTGCCGCGGGCGCCCCTAGGCTGAGCGCATGACGCACGAGGGTCCCGCGCGATCGCGCCCTTCTCTGACGCCGCCCGCCTTCGCCTCTCCGCTCGCGCAGCCGTCCCACGCGCAGCCGGCGAGGATCGCACCGCCGGCCATCTCCCCGGCGCCGGTGCCGGTCGCGCCCGTTCCGGCGCGGCGCGGACGCAGCGCGCCGATCTGGATCGTCGGCATCCTGGTGCTCCTGCTCGTCGCGCTCGTCGGGTACTTCCTGAACGCGATCGGCCCGGCCGCGTCCCTGGTGGGCATGGTCCTCGCGCTCTTCCCGCTGGCGGGCGTCCTCCTGGCCGTGCGCATCGTCGACCGGTGGGAGCCCGAGCCGCGGGGTCTGCTCGTCCTGGCGGTCGCGTGGGGAGCGATCGCGGCGATCGGCATCGCGCTGGGCGTGGACCTCATCCTGGCGCTGTCGATCGGGAACGACGGGTCGGTGGTGCGTGAGGTGTTCCGCACGGTCGTGCAGGCTCCCGTCGTGGAGGAGGTCGCCAAGGGCCTGGGCGTCTTCCTGATCTTCGCGACGGCACGTCGGGCGTTCGACGGACCGGTGGACGGCATCGTCTACGGCGCGCTCGTCGGTGCCGGCTTCGCCTTCACCGAGAACATCCAGTACTTCGCGCTGAGCTTCATCGAGGGCGGCGCGGCCGAGACGTCCGTCACCTTCTTCATGCGGGGCATCCTCTCGCCGTTCGCGCATGTCATGTTCACCAGCGTGACCGGCTTCGCCCTGGGCCTCGCCGCGCGGCGGGGGATGCCGGCGGGCCACGCGCTCGGACCCTGGCTCCTCGGCCTCGCCGGGGCGATCGCCCTGCATGCGCTGTGGAACGGCTCCGCGATGTTCGGTGACTTCCTGGCGCTGTACGTGACGCTGCAGGTGCCGCTGTTCGTGGGGTTCATCCTCGGCATCATCGGGCTGCGGCGCGAGGAGTCCCGGCTCACACGGCGCCGACTCGGCGAGTACGCCGAAGCCGGATGGTTCACGCCCCAGGAGGTCGAGATGCTGGCCACGGGTGCGGGACGCCGGGCTGCCCTGACATGGGCGCGTGGGCTGCGGGGGGACCGCACGCCGTTGATGAGGTCGTTCATCGCGGATGCCACGGCGCTGGCCGCGACGCGGCAGCGCGCCCTCACCGGGCGGGACCCGCATGCCCCGGCGGACGAGCGCGAGCTGCTGAACAAGACCGCCGCCACGCGCGCCGCCATGTTCGCGCCGTAGGTCTTGACAGGCCCCAGTGGCGTAGGCATCCTGATGTCAGAACAACTCAGCGCTCGGTAGACACGCAGGCATCGCCGCGGCACCGGGCGCTGAGTCTTGTCGCGAGCACGCCATGAGCGAACGGCTCCTGCGTCGCCCTGCGCGGGCGTGCTTGGATGGGTCCATGACTGACGACCGCACCAAGCCCGAGATCGACGCCCCGACCGGACCCGCCCCCGCCGACCTGGTCATCCGCGACCTCGTCGTGGGCGACGGCGCCGAGGCCAAGCCCGGCGACACCGTGACCGTCCACTACGTCGGCGTCGAGTACGACTCCGGCGAAGAGTTCGACTCGTCGTGGAACCGCGGCGAGAGCATCCAGTTCCCGCTCCGCGGCCTCATCCAGGGCTGGCAGGACGGCATCCCGGGCATGAAGGTCGGCGGTCGCCGTGAGCTCGTGATCCCGCCGCACCTGGCGTACGGGCCCGCCGGCGGCCACTTCCTCGGCGGCAAGACCCTGATCTTCGTCATTGACCTGATCTCCGTCGGCTGACCCCGCGGGGTTTCACGGAGGGGCGGATGCTGCGGCGTCCGCCCCTCCGTCGCGTCAGGCGCCGGGCGTCGCGCGCCGACGGCGCAGACGGTCCTGCGCGAGCAGGATGCCGAGGAACACCACGAGCGCTCCCACCGGCTCGTTCCAGCTCAGCCGCTCGCCGAGGATCACCACTCCCAGGATGACGCCCACCACGGGCGTGATGTACGTCACGGTCGACGCGCGTGTCGGCCCCCATGCCCGGACCGTGTTCTGGTTCCAGATGTACGCGATCCCCGTGCCGACCGCGCCGAGCAGCAGCATGCTGAGCACGATCCAGACGTCGAGCTCGACAGGAGTCAGCACGAGCGCGGGCGTCAGCAGCACCATGATCGCCGCCGCGATGCCGATGTTCAGGAACGAGAACATCAGGGCGCTCATGCCGGTGCCCGCGACGAACCGTCGCATGTACGCGAAGCTGAATCCGTAGCAGGCGGTGGCCCCCAGGATGGCCAGCTGCGGGACGAGGCCCCGTGAGAGGTCGAGCCCCTGCCAGGGGGCGATGATGACGACCACGCCGGCGATGCCGACGGCGATCCCGACCAGCTGCAGCGCCCGCAGGCGCTCGACGCGGAACACCGCGGCCGCCATGATCGCGGTCATGATGGGCGTCGTGGCGTTGTAGATGCTCGCGAGCCCCGATGTCACATGCTGCTGCGCCCACGAGAACAGCAGGAAGGGCACGACGCAGAAGCTGACGGCCAGCACGGTCATATGCGCCCACACGCGCAGCGCGCGTGGCAGCGGCTCCCGCCGGATCGCGACGAAGACGCCGAGCGCGAGCGCGCCGAGGATCAGCCGCGACCACGCGACCTGCCCGGGCGACATGCCCTCGAGCGAGACCTTCATGAACAGGAAGCTCGAACCCCAGACGATGCCCGTCAGCCCGAACTGCACCGCGACCGCGACCGGGGACACCGTGCGCGTGGCCGGGTCGATCAGGGAGCGGGCGGAGGCGGTGGACACGACGGCGACTCTAGCCCCGGCATCCGACCCGGGCACCGTGCAGCGGATGCCGCGTCCGAAATCCGCCGATGCTCGACCGTCGGGCTACGGCGCCGGGTTCTCGGCGTCGTACGCGCGGAACCGCGGACTGAGGCGGACGAGCGTCGCGACGAGGGCGAGGATGATCAAGCCGCCGAGCAGCGGCGGGAACCACAGCGCCGCCAGGGTGGCGAGCGTGCCGGCGTACAGCGCGCCGACGCGAGGGCCGCCGGCGACCACGACGATGAACACGCCCTGCAGTCGCCCGCGGATGGCGTCGGGCACCGCCGCCTGCACCATGGTGTTGCGGAAGATCGAGCTGATGTTGTCTGCGGCGCCGGAGACGGCGAGGGCGACGCATGCGGCGGCGATCAGCACCACGTTGGGCGTATCGACGTCGACGCCCGCGGGCGCGAACCAGCCCAGGGCGGCGGCGCCGAGGACCATGCCCAGTACGGCGATGGCGCCCCCGTAGACGAGGATCGCCCGCTCGATCCCCAGGCCGTGCCGCCGATAGGCGCCGACGCGCCCCGAGAAGAGGCTGGAGGTGAAGGCGCCCACCGCGATCGACGCCGTGAGAACGCCCGTGGTGATGGGTCCGCCGCCGAGCAGCACCGCCCCGATCGCGGGGAACAGCGCCAGCGGCTGACCGAACGTCATCGCGATGATGTCCAGGATGAACTGCAACCGGATGTTGGACGCGCGGCGCAGGAACCGCCATCCGTCGCGCAGCGATTCCAGTCCGGGGCGCACGATCTCGCCCTCCGGCCGGAGTCTGGGAAGGGTCCACAGCCCGAGGAACAGCGAGAGCATGAGCACGACATCCAGCGTGTACGTCCACGCGTAGCCGGTCAGCGCCACCAGAACGCCCGCGAGCGCGGGCCCCGCCATCACCATGATCCCGACAGTGATCCCACCCAGCGCGGATGCCGCCGGCAGCAGATCCCGCGGGAGGAGGCGCGGCACGATGGCCTGCCGCGTGGCCATCACGATGGAGTTCGCGGACGAGTTGACGATGCTGAGGGCGTACAGCCACCACTCCGTCTCGAGCCCGGTCCACGCGAGCACCGCCAGCACCGCCGTCGAGCCGAACGTGATCGACGCGGCGACGAGCGCGACCGCGCGGCGATCGAACGCGTCGGCGAGCATGCCGCCGTAGACGCCGGCGATGATCATGGGGACGAGCCCCGCGACGGCGATCATCGACACGGCGAAGGTCGAACCGGTGAGGTCGTACATGTGCAGCATCACGGCGACGATCGTCAGCTGGCCGCCCAGGCCCGCCAGCGTGGACCCCACCCACATGCGGGTGAAGGCCGGGCTCGCCCGGAACGGGCGCAGGTCGATGAGGTGACTGCGGCGCGGCGGCAGGCTTCCGGTGTGCTCGTCGACCGATGTCCGTTCCGCCGGAGCCGGGGAGGGATCGGGATCGACGGGGTCGGGGCTCGGCACCTTCCGAGCGTAATCGCGCGGCGCGGGCGGCGACCAATCCGCGTTCGCCCGGCCGTCCGGAGGCTGGTAGAATCGTGAGGTTGCCGTTAGATCGGCCGCGGAGAAAGAGAGCTCGACGCACAAGGCGTCGGGCGCCGCGCAACGACGAGGAAGGGGATCACCTATGGCACTGGATGCAGACGTCAAGAAGGCGATCATCGAAGAGTACGCGACGCACCCCGGTGACACCGGATCCCCCGAGGTGCAGGTCGCGATGCTGACGCAGCGCATCAAGGACCTCACCGAGCACCTGAAGGAGCACAAGCACGACCACCACTCGCGTCGTGGCCTCTTCCTGCTCGTCGGTCAGCGCCGCCGTCTGCTCGGCTACCTCCAGGACATCGACATCAACCGTTACCGGTCGCTGATCGAGCGTCTCGGGCTCCGCCGCTAATCGCGAACCAGCGTTCAATCGCGCAGAACATTCTTGTGAAGGCCTCCCCACGGTGTGGGGAGGCCTTCTCCGTTCCCGTCCACTGCTGTCCCACCCGCCCGCGAGACTGCAGTGGAGCGCCGAGACTGCACGTCTGAGTGCGCGGTCTCGGCGCTCCGATGCTGTCTCGCGAACAGGGCGAGGGGGAGGGGGCGGAGGAGCGGATGCCTCAGGACGGCGACGTGCGCGCGGCCAGCAGGTCGGCGTGGTGGATCGCGGCGACGTCCGGGTGCGCGCGCAGCCGGGACTTGAGGGCGTTCTCGCCGTACAGCGCGTGGATCGGATTCGACGGGTCCTGGGTCACACCGCGCGAGCGCGCCGCGAGCTCCGCCGGCAGCTCGATGAGGGGGAGCCGCTTGTCCAGAGCCGGGTTGAAGAAGAACGGCACCGAGATGCGGTCGTCGGGGTAGCGCGGCGAGATCACGCGGTGGTTCGTGGCGATGAGGTAGCCCTGGGTCGCATACTCGAGCAGCTCGCCGATGTTCACCACGAATGCCCCCGGCACCGGCGGCGCGTCGACCCACGTGCCGTCGCGCTCGACCTGGAGGCCGCCCTTGCCGGGCTCCACCCACAGCAGCGTGAGCACTCCGGAGTCCTTGTGTGCACCGACGCCCTGTCCTGGCGTGGGGTCCTCCTTGCCGGGGTAGCGCACGATCTTGATGAGCGTGGAGGGCTCGCCGAAGTGCTCGTCGAAGTAGGTCTCGGGGGCACCGAGGGACAGCGCCCAGGCCCGCAGCAGCTTCCGCGCCACTCCGGAGAGGTGATCGTGCCACTCCGAGACGACCTCTCGCAGTTCCGGCTGGGCGTCGGGCCACAGGTTCGGGCCGATCAGTCGTGCGAAATCCGGTGCGTCGGGATCGGTCACGGCCTCGCGCTCGGGACCGATGTCGATCTGCTCGCGCCAGTCCACCTTGCCCTGCGTGCGCTCGCCGCCCACACGCGTATAGCCGCGGAAGTGAGGGCTCTTGACGTTCTCGATGGCGAGCTTGTCCGCGTCGGGCAGGGCGAAGAAGTCCCGGGCGGCGCGGTGCAGCCGGCTCTCGAGCTCCGGCGTGACGCCGGTGCCCGTGAGGTAGAAGAAGCCCACCTCATGCGTCGCCGCGCGCAGGTCGTCGCGGAAGCGCGCCGCCGCTTCCGGTCCGGCATCCAGCTGCGACAGGTCGAGGATCGGGAGGTTCAGGTCGCTCATGAGGCGAGGCTAGGCCGTCACCGCCGCTTCCGGCCGAATGTTGCGCCGGGTTAAGCGTCCGCCGGGGTGCTGCCTGCGGTCACCCGTTCTGGCGAGGGTCCGCCCGCAGGCGCGCCGGCCGGGGCTCCTCGTGTGTCCGCTTGGAGCCCGTCGGGTCGCTGCTGCGGTTCTCGCGCCGAGCGAGGCGCCGGTCGGTGAACAGCCACGTCGGGCGCGGCTCGATGAGAGGACGGAAGAGCCACCGGACGGGTCTGGTGGCAAGGCCGAGAGCGATGAGCACCGAGAGCACGATGACGATCGGCAGCCAGATCCACGTCGGGTCGAGGCCGCGGAGCACTCCGGACTCCCGGAACGGGTACAGCACGAACGAGTGGAGGAGATAGACGTACATCGTGTACTGCCCGAAGTGCGTCCACCAGTGGGTACCCAGCGGAAGCAGTGCGAAGAACGCCGTCGCGAGCGTGAGCGCGACGACGATGAGCGCGAGGCGCACGGCGCCGGCCCACCACTGCGTGCCGCCGATCGCGGCGTAGTTCTCGTCGTAGAAGAGCCACTCGCGCAGGTTCATGTCCCGCCACCGGTCGATGAAGAACCATGCCGCCCACCCCGCCACGGCGAGCGTGGCGATCCCGGCGAGTGTCGTCCACCAGGGCCGGCGCTCGAGAAGCCGCCATCGCGCCACGATGTCGCGTTCGCGCAGCCACCAGCCCAGCGCGAAGAACGGCAGCAGACCGAGGGTGCGCGACAGTGAGAAGGTCGAATCGATGTTGGGCAGATACCCGGCGCCGATCGAGATGACGATCGTCCACGCGAGCGGCCAGCGAAGCAGCGCCAGATACGGCAGCACGAGACGGAAGATGCCCAGGGCCAGCAGGAACCACAGCGTCCACGACGGCTGGGTGAGGTTGGGGTTGGCCTGTCCTTCCACGAGCCACTTCGTCAGCGTCCACAGCCCCTCGAAGATGACGTACGGCAGCAGGATGTCGGTGATGATGCGCGCCATCTGAGTCCTGCTCGGAGCATCCGATTTCGAGAAGTAGCCCGAGATGATGGCGAACGCGGGCATGTGGAAGGCGTAGACGACGAGATACAGCGCGAGGGCGATGTCGGAGTCGTACGTCAGTCGCTGCACCGCGTGACCGAGCACCACGAGCACGATGCACGCGAACCGGGCGTTGTCCCAGAACGGCACACGTCGCTTGGCGCGTGCGGCTTTCGTCGCGCCCGTCGGCGGCGACGCGGGGGATGCCGCGGCGGCGGCCGGTCTGGCTGGTTCTGTCATGGCGCGTGTCACACTATCCCGCCCGTTCCCGGCCGCGCATGGGGTTGCAACGGGCGCGGGATGTGGTGCATCGGCTTGGAACGGCAGTGCCGGGACCGCGGCATCCGATCGGGAATAACCTTGGCGTGGGCGCGTTGCACAAGATACATTCATTTGCATGGATTCGCTGCGACGGAGATCCCGGCACGGCGAGGAAGCGGAGAGCGATCGTGAGCGAGAGCACCACGTGGTCCGGGATGCAGTTCGGCATCTTCACGGTGAGCGACATCACCCAGGACCCGACCAACGGCACCACCCCCAGTGAGGCGGAGCGCATCCGCAGCACCATCACCATCGCCAAGCACGCGGAGGAGGTCGGTCTCGACGTCTTCGCGCTGGGCGAGCACCACAACCCGCCGTTCTGGTCCTCGTCGCCGACCACCACCCTCGCCTACATCGCGGGGCAGACCGAGCGTCTGATCCTGTCCACCGCGACGACGCTGATCACCACCAACGACCCGGTGAAGATCGCCGAGGACTACGCGATGCTGCAGCACGTCTCCGGCGGTCGCATGGACCTGATGCTCGGACGCGGCAACACCGGCCCGGTCTATCCGTGGTTCGGCAAGGACATCCGCCAGGGCCTTCCGCTGGCGATCGAGAACTACAACCTGCTGCACCGGCTGTGGCGGGAGGATGTCGTCGACTGGGAGGGCCAGTTCCGCACCCCGCTGCAGGGCTTCACCGCGACCCCCCGCCCGCTGGACGGCGTCCCGCCGTTCGTGTGGCACGGCTCGATCCGCACACCGGAGATCGCCGAGCAGGCCGCGTACTACGGCGACGGCTTCTTCGCCAACAACATCTTCTGGCCGAAGGAGCACTACCAGCGCCTCATCACGCTGTACCGGCAGCGGTACGCGCACTACGGCCACGGCACGCCGGAGCAGGCGATCGTCGGGCTCGGCGGCCAGGTGTTCATGCGGGCGAACTCGCAGGATGCGGTGCGGGACTTCCGCCCGTACTTCGACAACGCTCCCGTGTACGGCCACGGCCCGTCGCTCGAGGACTTCACCGAGATGACGCCGCTCACCGTCGGCTCGCCGCAGCAGGTCATCGACCGCTACGCCGCGATGCGCGAGACCTTCGGCGACTACCAGCGCCAGCTGTTCCTCGTCGACCACGCCGGACTGCCGCTGAAGACGGTGCTCGAGCAGCTGGACATCCTCGGCGGCGAGGTGGTGCCGGTGCTGCGTCGGGAGCTCCAGCGGAACCGTCCCGCCGAGGTCCCGGATGCCCCCACGCACGCCGGTCTGGTGAGAGCGGCATACGGCGACAAGCCGGCGCGCCAGGCCGTGCCCGGCGCGAACCGCGGAGACAACCTCACGGCCGGCTCGCCGTACCAGGACGCGCCCACGCCGGCGGGTTCGGCCTTCGGCGCCGCCGCGACGCGGACGGGGGCGTGACGATGACCGCGCGCCGCATCGCCGTCGTCTCGGCGGGGCTGTCGAACCCGTCCTCCACCCGCATGCTCGCCGACCGCCTCGCGGCGGCGACCGCCAAGCAGCTGTCGGAGCGCGAGGTGGCCGTGGAGGTGGACGTGTTCGAGCTGCGCGACCACGCGCACGACATCACCAACAACCTGCTCACCGGCTTCGCGCCGCCCGCACTCGAGTCGATGATCAACGCCGTCGTCTCCGCCGACGCCGTGATCGCCGTGACGCCCATCTTCTCGACGAGCTATTCGGGGCTGTTCAAGTCGTTCATCGACGTGCTCGACCCGGACGCGCTCACCGGCAAGCCCGTCCTGATCGGCGCGAACGCGGGCACGGCGCGCCACTCGCTCGCAATCGACTACGCGATCCGGCCGCTGTTCACATACCTGCACGCCGAACCGGTCTCGACGGGGGTCTTCGCCGCATCCAGTGACTGGGGCGCGAGCGCCGATCAGGTGGCTCCGCTCGCCGACCGCATCGAGCGCGGCGCGCGCGAGCTGGCCGACGCCATCGTGCGCCGTGAACCCGCGAAGAGCGACGACCCGTTCGATCCGGCCAACTACCTCGGCGAGGGCCGTTCGTTCGGCCACCTCCTGGGAGGCCTGGCGGGGGAGTAGCGCTTCAGGGGTCCGTCCACAGGTGACGCGGTCTTCCACCGGAGGCATCCGTGCGGATGCTCCTGCGGAAGGCCGCTTCTCCTGTCGGGGGGCGCTCAGCCCAGTCGGATGTCCTGCGGCGTGCGCAGCACGCGCCACGCCGCCTCTCCGCGCACCGCGGGGGCCATCATCACGTCGGCCTCCACAAGCGGATCCAGGTCGATGCCGGAGACGCTCTCCACATCGGCGACCGGCACCTGGAAGGTGCGGAACGCGCCGAGGCGCTGCACCGCGAGCACCCCGAGCCGGCTGTCAAGGAGCTCGGACTGGTCGAGCAGGAAACCGGCCGCCTCGAGCCGAGGGGAGGCGTCCTCGTCCGCCGAGGCCCAGGCGACGACTTTGAAGAAGCGCCGGGGCACCAGCACACCCCGGTACTCGGGGTCGTCGCCGGCCAGCACGGGCGCGGTGAACACGCTGATGCGCTGTCCGCTGACTCGGGCGTACCGCAGCACGTGATCCTCGAGCCCGAGCCACAGCTCCTTGGACTGATTGAACGCGTTCGCCTGCGGTGCCGCGTTCGTATAGAAGAACGTCGCCTCCGTGGCGCGTCGCGCCTCGTCGGCGTCGCCCCATCCGGGATCGCGTCGACGCACCAGGTGCCCGCGGTCGAGGTCGTTGTCGTCGTACAGGTCGCTGCCGGCCTGCTCCCCGGCTGGAACCCGCGGGTCCAGCGCCCACTCGCCCGTGCGGGGCACATCCCGCAGCGTCGCGCCGTCGATGTTCACGGCGGTGACCGCCGCAAGCCGGCGCAGCGGATTGAGCACGATCGTGAATCGCGGATACGGCAGCTCGCGGACCGCCTCGTCGCCGAGCGTGCGCGGCAGCGGCACCGGTGCGCCCAGGAAGTCGGGGTCGTAACCTGCGGCGGCATCCATGACTCCATCCTCGCGGGCGGGCGTCATCCGTGTCGACCGCCGCGGTCCAGGCACACTGGAGCAGTGGATCCCCTCGTGAAGCAGCGCGCCGACGCCCCCGACGGCTTCTTCGAGGCCGAAGCGGCCGGTCTGGCGTGGCTGGCCGAAGCGGAGGCCGTCGGCGGCGTGCGCGTCGCGCGCGTACTGGAGGTCGCGCCGGGCCGGATCGCGGTGGAGCGTATCGCGCACTCGAGACCGGATGCCGCCGCCGCGGCCTCGTTCGGACGCGCGCTCGCGCGCACGCACAGCGCCGGGGCCGTGGCCTTCGGCGCGCCGCCGGACGGGTGGTCCGGACCGCTGTTCATCGGACGACTGCCGCAGCCGGCCGCTCACGAGCGGACGTGGGGCGTCTTCTACGCCCGCGATCGCGTGGCGCGCTTCCTGGAGCCCGCCCACCGCGCCGGGAACCTCTCGACGAAGGAGATCGACGTCGTCGAGCGAGCCTGCGCCCTCATCGCGACGGGCGTGTTCGACGACGACGAGCCGCCCGCGCGGCTGCACGGCGACCTCTGGAACGGGAACGTCCTCTGGTCGCCGGCAGGCGCGGTGCTGATCGATCCGGCCGCCCACGGCGGGCACCGCGAGACCGACCTGGCGATGCTCGAGCTCTTCGGCTGCCCTCACCTGGGCCTCGTGATCGACGCGTACCAGTCCGAGCACGCGCTCCGTCCGGGCAGGGAGGAGCGGGTGCCCGTCCACCAGCTGCATCCGCTCGCCGTGCACGCCGTCGGGCACGGCCGCGCGTACGGCGTCGCGCTCGTCGATGCCGCCCGGCGCACGCTCGCCCTCGCCTGAACGCGGAGATCCCCGTCACCGGGGTGGTGTGTCACGCAGCCGCCGCGCGAGGACGGCATCGATCGCGAGCCCGAGCCCGACGGCGAACACCACCGAGACCACGACGGCGACGACGGGGCCTCCGGGGACGATGGTGGCGACCACGGCGCCGATGAGCGCCTGGTACACCGCCCACGCGAGGGCCGCCAGGCCCGCCACGGCGAGATACCGCGGTGCCGCCAGCCGCGTCGCTCCCGCGGTGAGGTTGACCGCCAGGCGCGCGAAGGGGATGAAGCGCGCGGTGAACAGCACGAGCGCCGCGCGGCGCTCGAGGCGGGCGCGGGACCAGGCGAACGCCGCCTGCGCGCGGGATGTGCGCATCCACCGCCATCGATCGAGGCCGATCGTGCGGCCTGCCGCGTAGCATGCCGCGTCTCCGGTCAGCGCCGCGACGGCGGCGACGGCGACCACCGCGAGAAGCGGCGGCTGCTGCTGCGACACCGCCAGCGCCCCGAACGCCGTGACAGCCGCCTCTCCGGGGATCACGACGAGGAACGCGTCGCCGAGCACCAGCGCGAACAGCAGCGGCAGCGCCCACGGGCTGCGGGCGATCTCGGTGAGCAGCTCCTCGACCACGCTCCCTTCGTACCGGCCCGGGGTGAACGGCGACGGAACGGCGCACGTCCGGTGACCTGCCGAGGTGCATCCGGTGAACACTTGCATCCCGGCGCCGATTCGCGGCATCCGCGGTCGTCCCCGCCGCCACGCTGGGAGCGTGAGAGTCGCGCTGCTGGCCGAGTCCTTCCTCCCGCACATGAACGGCGTCACCGGATCGGTGCTCCACGTGCTGCGACACCTCGCCGCGGAGGGACACGAGACGCTCGTGATCGCCCCACGCGCCGGGGAGGTCGATGCGGATCTGCACGGAGCACGGACCGAGCTGCTCCGATCCGTGCCGCTGCCCGGCTATCCCGATGTGCGGGTGGTCTTCGCGCGCGCCGCGCGCCTAGCCGCCATCCTCCGGGAGTTCCGCCCCGATGTCGTGCACCTGGCGTCGCCGTTCGTGCTCGGCTGGCAGGGGATCGCCGCCGCCGACGCGCTGCGGGTCCCCGCCGTGGCGGTGTACCAGACCGATGTCGCCGCGTATGCCGACAAGTACGGGATGCCTCATGCCACGGCCCTCGTCGCGCGGCACATCGCTCGGCTCCACCGCCGGGCCACCCTGACGCTCGCGCCCTCGGGTGCATCGCTGCGCCAGCTGGAGGAGCTCGGCGTCGACCGCCTGAGGCGCTGGGGTCGGGGGGTCGACACGGCGCTGTTCACGCCGGCGCGTCGCAGCTCCGCGTGGCGTGCATCGCACGCGCCGGGGGAGGCGATCGTCGGGTACGTCGGGCGGCTCGCACCCGAGAAGCAGGTCGACGACCTGGCAGCGCTGCAGAGCCTCCCGGGCGTCCGCCTCGTGGTGGTCGGCGATGGACCGGCCCGTCCGGCCCTCGAGCGGGTCCTGCCGGGCGCCGTCTTCACGGGGCACCTGCGGGGTACGGCGCTGGCGGAGGTGATGGCGAGTTTGGACGTCTTCGTGCATCCGGGTGAGAGCGAGACCTTCGGTCAGACGATCCAGGAGGCGCTGGCCAGCGGCGTGCCGGTCGTCGCCACCGGAACCGGGGGACCGGTGGACCTCGTCCGCTCCAGCATCGACGGGTGGCTGTACCGGCCGGGCGACCTGCGCGACCTGCGCGCGCGGGTGGCCGACCTCGTCGGCGACGAGGGCAAGCGCCGCGCGTTCGCGCTCGCGGCGCGCGAGTCGGTGCAGGAGCGCACGTGGGATGCCGTGTGTCGTCAGCTGGTCGAGTACTACGGCGAAGCGCAGCGCCTGCGGCCGATCGACGACGCGCTGCTGCGGCGGGGCGCCACGCGACCGTCTGCGCCGAGCGCGCTCGCCGCTCCGTCGCGGGCGTGGTCGCGCTTCGTCGCCCTCGGGGACTCGCTGACGGAGGGGCTGTGCGACGTCTCACGCGTGCCGGACGGTCAGTACCGCGGCTGGGCCGACCGCCTCGCCCAGCTGCTCTCCCACGGGCGCGCAGGCCACGAGCCGTTCCGCTACGCGAACCTCGCCGTCCGCAGCAGGCGCGTGCGTCACGTCCTCGAGGAGCAGCTTCCTCGCGCGCTCTCTCTGCGTCCGGAACTGGTGTCCATCCTGATCGGAGCGAACGACCTGGTAGGGCTGCGGGCCGACCCGATCGGGCTGGCACGTGAGCTGGAAGGCGGGGTGCGCCGCCTGCGCGAGGCCGGCATCGACGTGCTGCTGCTCACGCCGTTCCTGCCGCGACGGCGGGCCGCGATGCTGTTCGCGCGCCGATTCGCCGTCTACGCCTCCGAGCTGCGCCGCATCGCCGGCGAGACGGGGTCGACCCTCCTCGACCTGGAGGCCCTTCCCGCCATCGGCGAGGTCGACCTGTGGAGCGACGACAAGGTGCACCTGCGATCACGCGGGCACCGCTTCCTGGCGTACCGGGCCGCCGAGGCGCTGGGGGTTCCCGACGCCGAGCTGCTGGGCGGACTCGACGCGGCGCTGCACAGCGACGAGGATCCGGTGATGCCGGGGACGTGGCTGCGCCGCGACGCCCTGCCGTGGGTGTGGCGCCGGCTGCGCGGACGGACAGCCGGAGACGGGGTCGTCGCCAAGCACGACGACTACGTGCTCATCGGCGGCCGCGGCGATGTCCGCGCGGCCGAGAGCGTGGGCTGAGGCCCGGTCAGGACTCCGGCGGGATCTCGCCGGACTCGATCGCTGCCTCGCGCTCCTCCAGCTCCAGCTCGTCGACGTCGTCCTCGACGGACTCGAGGGGGTCCAGCGTCGCGGGAGGAAGCTCCAGTTCCGCCTCGTCGTCGATCGGAACCTCCCGCTCGTCGTCGGGGATGCGCTCGCGGAAGTCGCTCATTCCTCTTCCTCCTCCTCCGTCATTCCTCGCCGTATGGCGGCAGGTCGTCCGCTGCGGTGTCGCCGGCCAGCGCCGCGGCATCCGCTTCGTCCTCCCCGACGGCCTCCTGGTCCCCCGCCGAGTCGGCATCGCCGGCGAGGTCCCGGTCGATCGTGTCCAGCTCGACGTCCTCGATGTCACCGGACACGTCGGGCTGCTCGGCGCTCCTCTTCTCGAGGTCGTCGAAGGTCGGCTCGAACGTCATGTCGTCCTCCTCAGCCGCTCTTGCGGCGGAACTCGCGTTTGGTCATCGCACCATGCGTGCCGTGGATCGCGGAATCGGCATTGAGGTGGGCTTCCCCGACCCGGCGCTGTGCGTTCTTCTTCTCGAGTGCTTCCTTGAACTTGCGCTTCATCTCGTCCGAAGCTGCGGCGGCCGGTTCGTCGTCGGTGCTCATGCCCCCACCCTAGGGTCGGCGTTGTGCCGCCGCCAGGCATACGTGCGGATCGGCGCCCCACTGGTAGGCTTGACCGGGTTGTCCTCGGATGACCGCTCAATTCCATATCTGAGCTACACGGAGCAGGCCGGCAGGAAGCTGGTCCCCTGTGGTGGGTTCCCCGTCGCCGAGCGCGCCGGGTGGTCTTCTACTGGTGACCAGCGCTGGCGAGTCCGCGGAGATGCCGCGCGCCGAGATCTGCCTGTTCCTGCTCCTTCGTACGAGCTCGTGCGCGAGACGCGCGTGCGAGCCTAAAGAAAGAAGGAGGGACCTCTTGGAAGGTCCGGAAATCACCGCCGCCGAAGCCGTCCTCGACAACGGCCGCTTCGGCACCCGCACCGTCCGGTTCGAGACCGGACGCCTCGCCCAGCAGGCGCAGGGCGCCGTCGCCGCCTACCTGGACGAAGAGACGATGCTCCTGTCGGCCACGAGCGCCGGCAAGCACCCCCGTGAAGGGTTCGACTTCTTCCCGCTGACCGTCGACGTCGAGGAGCGCTCCTACGCCGCCGGCAAGATCCCCGGGTCGTTCTTCCGCCGTGAAGGCCGCCCGTCGACCGAGGCCATCCTGGTCTGCCGTCTGATCGACCGCCCGCTGCGCCCCTCGTTCGTCGATGGCCTGCGCAACGAGGTCCAGATCGTCGTCACCGTGCTCTCGATCGCGCCGGGCGAGTTCTACGACGCGCTCGCGATCAACGCCGCGTCGCTGTCCACCCAGATCTCCGGCCTGCCGTTCTCGGGCCCGATCGCCGGCGTGCGCCTGGCGCTCATCCCCGGCCACGGCGAGCACGCGGACCAGTGGGTCGCGTTCCCGAACGTCAAGCAGCTCGAAGAGGCCGTCTTCGACCTCATCGTCGCGGGCCGGGTGCTCGATGACGGCGATGTGGCGATCATGATGGTCGAGGCCGAGGCGACCGAGCACAGCTGGAACCTCATCAAGGCCGGCGCCACCAAGCCGAGCGAAGAAGTGGTCGCCGAGGGCCTGGAGGCCGCGAAGCCCTTCATCAAGGAGCTCGTCGCGGCGCAGAACGCTGTGGCGAGCACCGCCGCGAAGGAGATCCAGTCGTACCCCGTGTTCCCGGCCTACAGCCAGGAGACCTACGACTTCGTCGCCGGGCGCGCCTACGACGAACTGGTGAACGTCTACCAGATCGCCGACAAGCAGGAGCGCCAGAACGCCGACGACGCCATCAAGGAGCGGGTGAAGGCGGAGCTGATCGCCGCCGTCGAGGCGAACGAGCTGCCCGCCGTGGCGACCCTCGAGTTCTCCGCGGCCTACAAGTCGGTCACGAAGAAGATCGTGCGCGGCCGGATCCTCACCGAGGGCGTCCGGATCGACGGTCGCGGCCTCGCCGACATCCGTCCGCTCGACGCCGAGGTGCAGGTCATCCCGCGCGTGCACGGCTCGGCGATCTTCCAGCGCGGTGAGACACAGATCCTGGGTGTCACGACGCTGAACATGCTCAAGATGGAGCAGCAGATCGACTCGCTGTCGCCGGTCACGCACAAGCGGTACATGCACCACTACAACTTCCCGCCCTACTCGACCGGTGAGACCGGCCGTGTGGGCAGCCCCAAGCGTCGCGAGATCGGGCACGGCTTCCTGGCCGAGCGCGCGCTCGTGCCGGTGCTGCCCAGCCGCGAGGAGTTCCCGTACGCGATCCGTCAGGTCTCCGAGGCGCTCGGCTCCAACGGCTCCACGTCGATGGGCTCGGTGTGCGCCTCGACGCTGTCGCTGCTGAACGCCGGTGTGCCGCTGCGCGCGCCGGTCGCCGGCATCGCGATGGGCCTGGTGTCCGACGAGGTCGACGGCCAGACGCGCTACGCCGCGCTGACCGACATCCTCGGCGCCGAGGACGCCCTCGGCGACATGGACTTCAAGGTCGCCGGCACGAGCGAGTTCGTCACGGCGATCCAGCTCGACACGAAGCTCGACGGCATCCCGTCGTCGGTGCTGTCGGCCGCGCTCACGCAGGCCAAGGACGCACGCCTGACGATCCTGAACGTCCTCAACGCCGCCATCGACGGCCCGGACGAGATGGCTCCGACGGCGCCGCGCGTCATCAGCGTGCAGATCCCCGTCGACAAGATCGGCGAGCTCATCGGCCCCAAGGGCAAGACGATCAACGCGATCCAGGACGAGACCGGCGCCGAGATCTCGATCGAGGAGGACGGCACCGTCTACATCGGCGCAACCGACGGCCCGTCGGCCGAGGCCGCCCGCGCCCAGGTCAACGCGATCGCCAACCCCACCAACCCGGAGGTCGGCGAGCAGTTCCTCGGAACGGTCGTCAAGATCGCGACGTTCGGTGCGTTCATCTCGCTCCTGCCCGGCAAGGACGGCCTGCTGCACGTCAGCGAGGTCCGCAAGCTCGCCGGCGGCAAGCGGGTCGAGAACGTCGATGACGTCCTCTCGGTCGGCCAGAAGCTGCTGGTGCGGATCACCAAGATCGACGACCGCGGCAAGCTGTCGCTCGAGCCGGTGCTCGAGGAGAGCGCCGAGCAGGCCGACGCCGAGCCGGTGGCCGCCGGCGCGGAGGCCCCGGTCGAAGGCTGACGCCGCGGTTCGTCCGCGACCGTCTCGGATGCCCGTCCCTCGCGAGAGGGGCGGGCATCCGCCGTTCGGAGCACCTCGGTCACGGCACCGGCGCCATCGATGCCGGACCGGCGAAAGCGTTATGCAATGTTTACCAACGGTGCCGCGGAGCGCGCGCAGTCATCCCGCGCGGAAGCCCTACCCTCTAAGTACGCGCCCGGGGGCGCGGTTCGTGATCACGACGAGCTCAGTGCGTCACTCGTCGTGAGGGGGTGGAACCATGGCTGAGATCGGCGTCGAGCCGACGCCGTCCTCGCCGAGCCCGGATGCCGCGCGGGCACCCGGGCGGGAGCATCCGTCCGCCCCGATCCCGGTGCAGGGTCCCTCGGTGGGAAGCAACGTCCGCGTCCCACTGGGCGAAGGGGGAGCGGAGATCTTCCCGCTGATCCTCGGCGGCGCCGAGTTCGGCTGGAACGTCGACCTGGAATCCAGCCACGAGATCCTCGACGCCTATGCCGAGCTGGGCGGCAACGCCGTCCACACCTCCGACAGCTTCTCGGGCGGGCGCAGCGAGCACATCATCGGCCAGTGGATGCAGTCGCGCGGCCTGCGCGAGGACATCGTCCTCGCGGTGCGGGTCGGCGGTCATCCCGACAACCCCGGTCTCGGGCCGGTCAGTCTCGTGCGCGCCGTCGAAGCGTCGCTGACCCGGCTGCGCACCGACCGCATCGACCTGCTGTACCTGGATGCCGCCACCGATCGCACGACCGCGCTCGAGGACACGCTCGCCACAGCGGAGTGGCTCGTCGATGCCGGCAAGGTCCGCGCGCTCGGCGCCTTCGGCTACTCGGCGGCGCAGCTGGTGGAGGCCCGCATCTTCGCGTCGGCCGGCTACCCGCGCATCACCGTGCTCGACGTGCCGTTCAACATCCTGCGGCGTCACGAGTTCGACGCCGACCTGCGGCTCGTCGCCGGCGCGCAGGGCATGGCCGTCACGCCCTCGCACGCGCTCGAGCACGGCTTCCTGGCGGGTCGTCACCGCACCCGTGCCCGCGGCGCGCTCTCGGTGCGCGGAGCGCAGCTGGCAGCCAACCTCAATCGCCGCGGCAGCCGCACGCTGAAGGCGCTCGACACCGTCGGCGCGGAGGTCGGCGTGCCCGATGCCGCCGTGGCCGTGGCGTGGCTGCTCGCGCAGCGCCTGGTCACCGCCCCGATCGTCAACGCCTTCGCGCCGCGCCACGTCGAGGAGCTCGCCCAGGGCGTCGGGGTGCGCCTGAGCCGCGCCCAGCTGGCCGAGATTGCGCGGGCCGCCCAGTGACCGGCATGCCGTGAGGCGAGGCATCCATCGCGTGACGTAGGCTGGATCGCGGTGCCCCACCGGGCACGCGACCCCGACGGAGTGAGCTGCGTGACGCACTACATCTACCTCGTGCGGCATGGTGAGCATCAGGACGCCGAGCACGGACTCGTCGACGGACCGCTCTCGCCGCGCGGACGACGCCAGGCCTCGCTGCTGGCGGACCGGCTCTCGGGTGTGCCGTTCGACGGCGTGTGGCATTCTCCGCTCGAACGCGCCAGCGAGACCGCTCGCGCGGTGAGCGAGCGCATGCCCTCCCTCGACCCCGAGCCGTCCTCGCTGCTGTTCGACTGCGTGCCGACCGGGATGACGCCCGACACCCCGTCGGTGTTCGAGCCGTTCTTCGGCGCGGTCACCGAGGCGGAGGTGGAGGCGGGGCGCGCGCAGATGGCCGACGCCGTGAGCGAGTTCCTCGTGCGCAAGAGCGGCGAGACGCACGACCTTCTGATCACCCACAACTTCGTGATCGCGTGGTTCGTCCGCGAAGTGCTGCAGACGCCGGAGTGGCGCTGGATGACCCTCAATCAGGCCCACTGCGGGCTGACCGTGATCGCGCAGAAGCAGGGGCGGCCGTGGACGCTGCTGTCGCACAACGACATGTCGCACCTCCCGGTGGAGCTGCGCACGGGACTGCCCGAGGTCTATCCCGTCTGAGCCGTCGTCGCGTGCGTGTCGGCGGGTGCGAGCACCTTGCTGTACCAGCGCGTCGCGTTGGGGTTGTCGTTGTAGGGATCGATCGGGACGAAGCCCGTCCGCGCGTACAGCGCGCCGGCCGCTTCGAGCGAGTGATGCGTGTCGAGCACGAGCTCCGCGGCCCCGAAGGCGCGCGCCCGGGCCTCGAGATCCTCGATGAGCGCGCGTCCCCATCCGCGTCCGCGCGTGGCGGGCCGCAGGTACAGGTGCTTCACCTCGTACCGGATGCCGTGGGGGCCGGGGGCGATGAGCCGCAGCCCGCCGCAGCCGACCGGGGCGCCGTGGTCGTCCTCGAGCACGACGAACACTCCCGCGGGTGCGACGTACATCGCCGGGTCGGGGAAGGTCGTGCGGTACTCGACGCCCAGTTCGGCGAAGCCGTCGACGCGGGACTGGAAGTACTCGGCCAGCAGCGCGTGGGATTCGGGGGCGTCGACGGAGGCAGGTCGGAGGGTCACCACCCCTCCAGCGTAGGCCGCCGGCGCGGCGTGTCCTCCCGCGTGGGCGCGGAGAGCACCATCCCGGCGGAACCTAGGATGGAAGCCATGACGACGCGCGTGGCCATCGTGGGCGGCACCGGCAAGCTCGGCGGGATCATCCGCGATGTGGTCGACCGGGAGCCCGGCTACGAGGTCGCGGCCGTGCTGTCGTCGCGGTCCGAGCTGTCCGCGCTCGAGGGTGCCGACCTGGTGGTGGATGCCTCGACTCCGGCGGTGTCGATCGACGTCGTGCGCGCCGCGATCGAGCGGGGCCTGAACGTCCTCGTCGGCACGTCGGGCTGGTCCGCGGAGCGCATCGCCCTCATCCGCCCGCTCGTGGAGGCGGCCGGGACCGGAGCGGTCTTCATCCCGAACTTCTCGCTCGGGTCGACGCTGGGAACGGCTCTGGCCGCGGCGGCGGCCCCGTACTTCTCCTCGATCGAGATCGTGGAGGCGCACCGCGACACCAAGATCGACTCGCCGAGCGGCACGGCGGTGCGCACGGCGGAGCTCATCGCCGCGGCGCGTGAGCAGGTCGGCCCCGTCGAGTCGCCTCACGTCGATCAGCGGGCGCGTGGCCAGCAGGTGGCGAGCGTTCCGATCCACTCGCTGCGCCGCCCCGGCGTCGTGGCACGTCAGGAGACGATCCTCTCCGGTCCCGGCGAGTCGCTCTCGATCGTCCATGACACCGTCGAGCCGGCCCTGGCCTATGCGCCCGGCATCCGCCTCGCTCTCAGCGCCGCCCGGGACGCCCGCGGAGTGATCATCGGGCTCGACAGCCTCATCGACATCGGCATCGGCCCCTCGCGCGCCGGCTCCGTGTCGGAGGGCGTGCTCGACGAGGGCGACGTGCCCGGCCAGGTCGCCCGGGCCACCGGCGCGTGAGCATCCGCATCGGCGTCGCCGTCATGGCGGCGCTGCTCGCGCTCTACATCGCTCTGGTCGGTCAGCGCGCGTGGCTGCTTCTGGGCAGCGCGGACCCGGTGGGCATCGCGATGGGCGCGGCGCTCGTGGTCCTGCCCCTGATCGCCGTCTGGGCGCTGGCGCGGGAACTGTGGTTCGGTGTGCGTGCGCAGCGACTGGGGCGCCGCCTCGAGGAGGAGGGCGGGCTTCCGGACGACGAGGTGACCCTGCGCCCGAGCGGCCGCGTCGCCCGCGAGGACGGTGCGGCGGTCTTCCCCGCGTACAGAGCCGATGTCGAGGCGCATCCGGAGGACTGGCGGGCCTGGTACCGGCTGGGGCTCGCCTACGACGCGGCGGGGGACCGCCGGCGGGCTCGGGAGGCGGTGCGCGCCGCGATCCGGCTCGAGGCCGCCCAACGGCGCTGAGGGCTCACGCGGCGGCCGGCACCGCGGCGGCGACCGCGTCCTCCACCGTGGTGTGGGTGAACGAGAACCCGGATGCCTCGAGAGCGGCGGGGACGACGTGCGCGTCGGCCGTCAGGAGCGCCTCGGTGGCGTCTCTGCCGAGCACGGAGCGGACTGCCCAGGCCGGCGCGCGCAGCAGGAAGGGCCGGTTCATGCGCATGGCCAGGGCGAATCCCAGGTCGTTCGCGGTCGCCCGTGTGGGGCCGGTGAGATTGACCGGGCCCGACAGCTGCCGGTCGATGACGTGGCGGATGGCGCGCACCTGATCCACCAGCGAGATCCACGGCCACGCCTGCGTTCCGCGGCCGATGGGTCCGCTCAGCCCCAGCCGGGTGAGGAGCATGAGCGGTCCGAGGACGCCGTCGCGGTGGACGATCGGCGCGGTGCGCAGCAGCGCGACGCGGGCGTGCTCCCCGGCCGCGAGCGCCGCCGTCTCCCACTCGCCGCAGAGGTCTGCGAGGAAGGTCTCGCCCCGCGGCGCCGCTTCGGTCAGCGTCGCCCCCGGCGCAGTGCCGTAGTACCCGACCGCCGAGGCCGACACGAGCGCGGGCGCGTCAGCACCCAGTTCCCGCACGGCCCGGGCGAGCGCGCGCGTCGGCGTGATCCGCGACCACAGCAGGCGGCTGCGGTACGAGGGCGTCCACGGGAAGCGCCCGATGCTGGCGCCGTTCAGGTTCACCACCGCGGTCGCCCCTTCCAGCACTCCTGGATCCAGGGGGCGCGGGTCGGTCAGCCACTCCACCTCGTGCGCCGTCTCCGCCGGTCGCCGCACGAGGGTCGTGACCTCGACCCCGTCCGCTCTCAGGCTCGCGACGAGGGCCGTGCCGATCAGCCCCGAGGCACCTGACACGACGACCCTCGGCCGGTCGACGGCGCGAACTCCGGGGATGCCGGGTTCAGGCAAGCGTCGCCTCGAGTGTGATCTCGATCCCGGCGAGCGCCTGCGACACGGGGCATCCCGCCTTCGCCTCCTGCGCGATCCGCTCGAAATCCTCGGCCCCGAGCCCCGGGACGACCGCGTTGACGTTGAGGTGGCTGCCGGTGATGCCGGTCCCCGGCTTGAACGTCACCGACGCGGTCGTCTCGACCGACTCCGGAGGCGTGCCGTTCTTGGCGAGCGCCCCCGAGAGCGCCATGTTGAAGCACGAGGAGTGGGCGGCGGCGATGAGCTCCTCCGGGGTCGTCAGCGACGTGGAGCCCTCGCTGCGGGCCTTCCAGTTCACGTCAAAGGTCCCCAGACCCGACGACACGAACGTCACCTGGCCGGAGCCGTCCGTGAGTCCGCCCTTCCAGACGTTGGTCGCTTCGCTCGTGACGGTCATCGGGACCTCCCTCGTGACGCGCCCGCCTGCCGGGCGTCTCGCGGTCAGCCTAACCGGCGGTGCCGGGGCACGACAGGGATTGACAGCGGATGCCGCCTCACGCCGCCGGTCGCGCGCGGCCGGCCACACCCGCCCGCTGCAGCAGGAGGTACAGCCGGCAACCGAGGCACAGACCGAAGACCGCGTTGAGGAAGGCCGCCATGAACGCCGCGGCCGCGGCGATCGTCAGCGCCCACGGGACGCCTGCCAGGTGCAGCAGGAGTCCGAGCCCCGTGACGACGAGGCCGACCCCCTGGGCGAAGCGCGGCGGGCGCGGGTCCTCGAGCTCGCGCGGCGGGGCGAGCCGCGGAGCGATCGCGCGGCGGTAGACCGCACCCCACGGCGCCGTGCGGGGCGACAGCACGCCCCAGAGGAAGAGCAGCGCGATCACCGACAGCAGAAGGAACGCCGGATCCAGGAAGCGCTGGAGGGGGGACGCGAAGGCGATCAGCCACGGCGTGCCTCCCGAGACGAACGCGAAGTCGATCGACTGTCCGCCCAGAAGCCCGAGAGACCCGGCCGCGTCGAACAGTCGCGCCGACGACAGCCCCGTGAGCCCGAGCAGGACCGCGACGAGCAGCAGCGCGGAGGTGATCCCCGCCGCGAAGCGCGGACCCCGCGGGTCGATGCCGCGCGGAGCCCCGGCGTCCCGGCCTTCAGACACGGGTCTCCTGCCCGATCAGCCGGTTCAGCTCGAGCTCGAGCACGTCGCGGCTGGGTGCGCCGCCGAAACGCGTGCGGATGGCCCCATCGCTGTCGAGCACGAACGTGGTCGGGGTCTGCAGGACATGGAAGTGCTTGGCGATGTCGGGGCGGTGGGTCACGTCGATGTCGAGGTGCCGCACGCCTTCGTGGCGGTCGGCGATCTCCGCCAGCGTGCGGTGGACACCCGGGCAACGCGCGCACAGCTCCGTGCTGAACTGCAGAAGCGTCGCGCGCTCGCCGAGGCTGTCGGCGCCCAGCCGGCGCGGTTCGATCACCTCGTTCTCGGACACCGGGCGGGCGCGGCCCTGCTGCCAGGTCAGGACGACGCCCAGCGCAGCCGTCGCGGCCAGCAGGCCGGACAGGGCGATGAGCGCGGCGACGAGGTCCACAGCGACTCAGGCTAACGGTTTTCCTGCGCAGCGGCTGGGGAAGCGGAAAAATGACGGCGACGGGCGTAACACGGCCGCCGGCGATGCCGCCCCGGTATCGTGGCAGCCGTGACGACGCCGATCCCCACGCCCTACGAGGACCTGCTGCGCGACGTGCTCGAGCACGGAACGCACAAGGACGACCGCACCGGTACGGGGACCACGAGCCTGTTCGGGCGCCAGATCCGTTTCGATCTGGCGCAGGGCTTCCCGCTCATCACCACCAAGCGGGTGCACTTCAAGTCGATCGCGTACGAGCTGCTGTGGTTCCTGCGGGGCGAGTCCAACGTCCGCTGGCTCCAGGAGCACGGCGTGACCATCTGGGACGAATGGGCCGACGCCGAGGGCGAGCTCGGCCCGGTGTACGGCGTCCAGTGGCGCTCGTGGCCGACGCCGGACGGTGCGCACATCGATCAGATCTCCGACGTGCTCGAGCAGATCCGCCGCAACCCGGACTCGCGTCGGCTGATCGTGTCGGCGTGGAACCCCGCCGACATCCCCGACATGGCCCTCGCGCCCTGCCACGCGCTGTTCCAGTTCTACGTCGCCGACGGTCGGCTGTCGTGCCAGCTGTACCAGCGCAGCGCCGACATGTTCCTCGGCGTGCCGTTCAACATCGCCTCCTACGCGCTGCTGACGCTGATGATGGCGCAGCAGGCCGGTCTCGAGCCGGGCGAGTTCGTGTGGACCGGCGGAGACTGCCACATCTACGACAACCATCTCGAGCAGGTGCGCGAGCAGCTCACGCGCGAGCCGTACCCGTACCCGACGCTGCGCCTCACCCGCCGGCCGGAGTCGATCTTCGACTACGCGTTCGAGGACTTCGTGCTCGAGGACTACCGGCACCATCCCGCCATCCGCGGCGCCGTCGCCGTATGAGCGCGCGCATCGGGCTGATCTGGGCCGAGGCCGCCCGCGGCATCATCGGCGCCGACGGCGGCATGCCGTGGCACGTGCCCGAAGACCTCGCGCGCTTCAAGGCCATCACGCTGGGTGCGCCGGTGGTGATGGGACGTCGCACGTGGGAGTCGTTCCCCGACCGGTTCCGGCCTCTCCCGGGACGACGCAACATCGTCGTCACCCGCAACGCCGGCTGGGCCGCGGACGGCGCCGAACGCGCCGCGTCGCTCGAGGACGCCCTGGCGGCGGCATCCCGGACGGATCCGGAGTGGATCTGGATCATCGGAGGCGGCGCGCTGTTCGGCGAGAGCATCGACCGCGCCGACCGCCTCGAGGTGACCGAGCTCGACCTCGACGTCGCCGGAGACACCGTCGCGCCCGACCGCGCGCGGTGGCGCCCGGTCGCGGTCGACCCCGCGACGGGATGGCACACCTCGCGCAGCGGCATCCGGTACCGCTATGTGACGCTCGAGCCTCCTGCGTAGGCTGGCGCCCATGACGAGAACGGCCCTCATCACCGGAGCCAGCTCGGGGCTGGGCGCCGAGTACGCCCGCCAGCTCGCGGCTCGAGGCGCGGACCTCGTGCTCGTCGCGCGCGACCGCGCCGCGCTCGAGGAGCTCGCGGAGGAGCTCCGGGCGACGGGCGTGGCCGTGGAGGTGATCGCGGCCGACCTCGTGGTGCCCGAACAGCTCGCCGCTGTGGAGGCGCGCGTGGCGGATGTCGACCGCCCGATCGAGATCCTCGTCAACAACGCCGGGTTCGGCCTGCCGCTGGCGTTCGAGGAGAACGACGTCGAGGACGAGGTGCGTCACCTGCGGCTGCACGTCGAAGTGCCTCTGCGCCTCTCGCACGCCGCGATCCGCGCGATGCTCGACCGCGGGCACGGTCGGATCCTCAACATCGCCTCGGTCGCCGGGTTCATCCCTCGCGCGACCTACGGCGCCTGCAAGGGCTGGCTCATCAGCTTCAGCCGGTGGGCCGACGACCGCTACGCGCCGCGCGGTGTCACCGTGACCGCCGTCTGCCCGGGCTACACGCACACCGACTTCCACCACCGCATGGGGCTGCAGCGGGGCGAGGAAGGGGTGCCCGGCCCGCTGTGGCTGGATGCGCGTGACGTCGTCGCGGCGTCGCTGCGGGATGCCGCGCGCGGCGTCGCGGTGTCCATCCCGTCGCTGCGGTACAAGGTCCTCGCCGCGCTGGCCCGTGTCGTGCCGCCGAGGCTCTCGGCCCGCGTGGGGGAGCGCGGTCGCTGAAGGAGCGGCGTCGCCGCAGCCGCCCGTCGAGGCGGCGATGGGCTCTTCCCGGCGACGGAGCCCGCGGCATCCCGATAATCTGAAGGCATGACGCATACGGGCAACCCCTTCGGACAGGTGCTCGTCGCGCTCGTCACCCCCATGACGGCCGACGGCGAAGTCGACTGGCCCGCCGTCGAGAAGCACATCGACGACGTCATCACCGCCGGCGCCGACGGCATCGTCGTGACAGGCACCACGGGTGAGACGTCGACCCTCACCGACGCGGAGAAGATCCGCCTCGTCGAGATCGGCAAGGACGTCGCGGCCGGCCGGGCGAAGATCATCACCGGCGGCGGCTCCAACGAGACCGCGCACGCGATCGAGCTCTACAAGGCCAGCGAGAAGGCCGGCGCCGACGGCATCATGATCGTCACGCCGTATTACAACAAGCCGACGCAGGCAGGCATCCTCACCCACTTCCGTCTCGTCGCGGATGCCACCGACCTTCCCGTGATCCTCTATGACATCCCGGGCCGCACCGGCGTTCCGATCCGCTACGAGACCATCCTGCGCCTGGCCAAGCACCCGAACATCCTCGCCATCAAGGACGCCAAGGGCGACTTCAGCGAGGTCAGCCGGGTGCTGAACCAGACCGATCTGCTGTACTTCTCCGGCGACGACGCGAACGTGCTCCCGCACCTCGCGATCGGCGCCACCGGGCTGATCGGGGTGACGGCGAACATCGCCGCCCAGCCGTACCGGGTGATCGTCGACGCCGTGAACCGAGGCGACCTCAAGGCGGCGACCGCCGCGCACATGCAGCTCGAGCCGCTGGTGAGAGCCGTCATGACGCACGTTCCCGGCACGGTCTCGACGAAGTACATCCTGCACGGACTGGGCCGCATCTCCAGCCCCCGCGTCCGGCTGCCCCTGGTGGGGCCCGAGGAGTGGGAGGCGGCGAAGATCGAGGACGAGCTGGCCCTCGTGAAGGACGTGCCGGGCGCCGACTTCTCCAACTTCCGGCCCGACCGCAACGCCGCCGCCGGCGGCGCGCTGCCCAAGGTGTCGGGCACCACCCGATGACAACGTCCGCGCCGGACCCGCCACGGGTCGCGGCGCGGGAAGAGCGAACGGATGCCGCGGCATCCGAAGGAGGCTGACATGCCCACGAGTCCGTACGATCCGCTCGAGCTGGAAGCGGGGACCCTGCGGGTGGTCCCGCTCGGCGGACTCGGCGAGGTCGGCCGCAACATGACGGTGTTCGAGTACGGCGGCAAGCTGCTCGTCGTCGACTGCGGCGTGCTCTTTCCCGAGGAGCACCAGCCCGGCGTCGACCTCATCCTGCCCGACTTCGAGCCGATCCGAGGGCGCCTGGACGACATCGTCGGCGTGGTGCTGACCCACGGACACGAGGATCACATCGGCGCGGTGCCGTACCTGCTCCGGCTCAAGTCCGACATCCCGCTCATCGGCTCCGGGCTCACACTCGCCCTCACCGAGGCGAAGCTCAAGGAGCACCGCATCAAGCCGTACAGCCTCACGGTGACCGAGGGGCAGCGCGAGAACCTCGGGCCGTTCGAGCTGGAGTTCATCGCGGTGAACCACTCGATCCCGGATGCGCTGGCCGTCGCGATCCGCACGCCTGCCGGCACGGTGCTGGCCACCGGCGACTTCAAGATGGATCAGCTGCCCCTCGACGGACGGCTGACCGACCTCCGCTCGTTCGCGCGGCTGGGCGAGGAGGGGGTCGACCTCTTCCTCGTCGACTCGACCAACGCCGACGTGCCGGGGTTCACGCCGCTCGAGCGCTCGATCGGCCCGGTGCTGGACCAGGTCATCGGCAAGGCGCCGCGCCGCGTGATCGTCGCGAGCTTCTCCAGTCACGTCCACCGGGTGCAGCAGGTGCTCGACGCGGCGGCCGCGCACGGCCGACGGGTCGCGCTGCTGGGTCGCAGCATGGTGCGCAACATGACCATCGCCGAGGAGCTGGGCTACCTGCACGTGCCCGAGGGCGTGCTGATCGACTACAAGCAGGCCCGCGATCTGCCCGAGGACCGCATCGTGTACATGTCGACGGGATCGCAGGGCGAGCCGATGGCCGTGCTCAGCCGCATGGCGAACCTCGACCACGCCATCGAGCCGGGACCCGGCGACACCGTGATCCTCGCGTCCAGCCTCATCCCGGGCAACGAGAACGCGGTCTATCGCGTCATCGACGGCTTGACCAAGCTCGGCGCGAACGTCGTCCACAAGGGCAACGCCCAGGTGCACGTCTCCGGCCACGCCGCCGCCGGCGAGCTGCTGTACTGCTACAACATCCTCAAGCCCCGCAACGTCCTGCCCGTGCACGGCGAGTACCGCCACCTCATGGCGAACGCCCGGCTGGCGCAGGACACCGGCATCGCGCCCGAGCGCACGATCATCGCCGAGAACGGCACCGTCATCGACCTGAAGGACGGTGACGCGCGCGTCGTCGGCCAGCTCGACCTCGGCTTCGTGTACGTCGACGGGTCGACCGTGGGGGAGATCACGGATGCCGACCTGAAGGACCGCCGCATCCTCGGCGAGGAGGGCTTCATCTCGGTGATCGTGGTCGTCGACGCCTCGACCGGGCACGTGATCTCCGGACCGGAGATCCACGCCCGCGGCTTCGCGGAGGACGACGCGGTGTTCGCCGATGTCAAGCCCAAGATCGCCGCGGCGCTCGCCGAGGCCGCGACATCCGGGGTGCGCGACTCGCACGCCCTCTCGCAGGTCGTGCGTCGCACGATCGGCCGCTGGGTCAACCAGTCGCTGCGTCGCCGCCCCATGATCGTGCCGCTCGTCATCGAGGCCTGAGGCTCGCCGGCGCCCGTCGTGGCCGTCCCGTCGGCGACGACCGGGATCGCGGGACGGCGCCGCGTGGTGACCGGCGAAACGGCAGGCGGCGGCCTACCGTGGAGGAATGGCCAGGAGCACCACCCCGACCAAGGGAAGCCGCGCGTCCTCGAACGCGTCCGGCTCGCGCGCCCGCAAGCCGGAGCCCGCCCCCAAGCGCTACGTCGGAGACG
>JAPSKH010000009.1:37506-73304 GCA_031177765.1 Microbacterium sp.
CTCATCATCACCAAGACGCCGCCGAACCGCATCGGGAGCCGGCTGGGCGACCTGTACGCGTGGATGTTCGACGCCGAGCCGCGTGCAGCGAGGTCCGCCGCGGATGCCGCGCCCGCGGTCGACGACGAGGGGGAGGGCGATCCGTCGCTGCCGTGGTGGCGACGCAACAGGACCGGCCGGGAGCAGGATCCGGACGACGGCCTCGGATCGCAGGATCTCACCGCCCTCCTGCCCGCGGGGTCCTCCGAGGGCGGATTCGAGCAGGCCATCACCCCGCCGGTGCCTCCGGCGCCGGCCCCCGCCGTCCCGGTCGCCGACGCGCTGACCGAGGTCATCGATCCCGCGGTGCTGTCCGCGGCGAAGGCGGCCACGTCGTCGCGCACGTCGCTGCGCGACGACTCCGACACCGGACCGGTCGACGACGGCGTGCTGCCGGGTCTGGACGGCATCGGCTCGACGGCGGCGGTCGACTCGCCCTCCGCCCCCTATCGCCTGCCCTCCGTGCACTCCCTGGCCGCCGGGACGCCGCACGTCGCCCGGTCGCAGGCCAACGACGACACCGTGCGCGCCATCACCAGCGTGCTCGAGCAGTTCAACGTCGACGCCCGCGTCACCGGATTCTCCCGCGGCCCTACCGTCACGCAGTACGAGATCGCGCTCGGCCCCGGCGTCAAGGTCGAGCGCATCACCGCGCTGACCAACAACATCGCCTACGCGGTCGCCTCCAACGAGGTCCGGATCCTGGCGCCCATTCCGGGCAAGAGCGCCATCGGCGTGGAGATCCCCAACGCCGACCGCGAGATCGTGACACTCGGCGACGTGCTGCGCTCCCAGGCGGCGCAGCAGTCCACCCACCCGATGACCATCGGCGTCGGCAAGGACGTCGGCGGCGGCTACGTCGTGGCGAACCTCGCGAAGATGCCCCACCTCCTCGTCGCCGGCTCCACCGGATCGGGGAAGTCCAGCTTCGTCAACTCGATGATCACGAGTCTGCTCATGCGGGCCAAGCCGGCCGACGTGCGCATGGTGCTGATCGACCCCAAGCGGGTGGAGCTGACCTCGTACGCGGGCGTGCCGCATCTGATCACGCCCATCATCACCAACCCGAAGAAGGCGGCCGAGGCGCTGCAGTGGGTGGTGAAGGAGATGGACATGAGGTACGACGACCTCGCGTCCTTCGGCTTCCGGCACATCGACGACTTCAACAAGGCCGTCGTCGCGGGCGAGATCACCCTGCCCGCGGGCAGTGAGCGTGTGCTCAAGCCGTACCCCTACCTGCTCGTGGTGGTCGACGAGCTCGCCGACCTCATGATGGTCGCTCCTCGCGACGTCGAGGATTCGATCGTGCGCATCACGCAGCTGGCGCGCGCGAGCGGCATCCACCTGGTCCTCGCGACGCAGCGTCCGTCGGTGGACGTCGTCACCGGTCTCATCAAGGCGAACGTGCCCTCACGTCTCGCCTTCGCGGTGACGAGCGTCACAGACTCGCGCGTCATCCTCGACCAGCCCGGAGCCGACCGTCTGATCGGCCAGGGCGACGGCCTGTTCCTGCCCATGGGCGCCTCCAAGGCGCTGCGGGTGCAGGGCGCCTGGGTGAGCGAGCAGGAGATCGAGACGGTCGTCAAGCACGTCACCGCGCAGGCGCGCCCCGAGTACCGCGCAGACGTGCAGGCTGTCGCCGAGAAGAAGGAGATCGACGCGGACATCGGCGACGACCTGGAGCTGCTCCTGGCCGCCGCGGAGCTCGTCGTCTCGACGCAGTTCGGCTCCACCTCGATGCTGCAGCGCAAGCTGCGTGTCGGCTTCGCCAAGGCCGGCCGCCTCATGGACCTGCTCGAGTCGCGCGAGATCGTCGGTCCGTCCGAGGGTTCCAAGGCGCGAGACGTGCTGGTCACCGTCGAGCAGCTTCCCTCGGTGCTCGCCCGCCTCCGCGGAGAGGATGTGCCCGAGGCCCCGGCCGCCGGGGCGGACGCGGACCCGTACGGGCCGGATGCCGTGGCCGCGCAGTACGACGGGTACCCGGTGGTCGACGGCGACGAGGGCTCGGAGGATGCCTGGAGTCTGACCGGACGGGACTGAGGGATGCCGCCGCGCGCCGATAGGCTCGGCGCATGGCGATCCCGCGGCAGCTCCCGAACGCGATCACGATCGTGCGCATCCTGTGCGCGCCGGTGTTCCTGTGGCTGCTCCTGACCGACGCCGGCGCGGATGAGGCGCTGCGGTGGTGGGCGGCGGGGCTGTTCATCCTGGCGATCGCCACCGACGGGATCGACGGGCACCTCGCCCGCAGGCATGACATCATCACCGATCTGGGGAAGCTCCTGGATCCCATCGCCGACAAGGTGCTCACCGGGCTCGCCTTCGTCGGGCTGTCGATCCTGGCCGAGCTGCCCTGGTGGGTCACCATCGTGGTGCTCGTGCGCGAGATCGGCCTCACCGTCTATCGCCTGCTGGTGGTGAGCGACCACGTGCTCGCGGCGGCCTGGATGGGCAAGGTCAAGACGGTCGCGCAGGCCATCGCGCTGTCGCTGGCCCTGCTGCCGCTGTGGACGCTCGTGGGCGAATGGATCTGGTGGCTCAACGGCGTGACGATGACGGTCGCGGTCGTCCTCACCCTCGCCAGCGGCCTGGACTACGTCGTGACCGAGGTCCGCGGGGCACGCGCGCGGAGGCGGGCAGCGTGAGCGAGGACTCCGCCGCGCGGCATCCGCTCGCATCCGATGCCGCCGGGGTCCTGGCGGCGCTGAAGCGGCGGGGCTGGTCGGTGGCCGCGGCGGAATCGCTCACGGGCGGACTGGTCGTGGCGGCCCTCGTCGACGTCCCGGGCGCGTCGGCGAGCGTCCGCGGCGGGATCGTGGCGTACGCGACCGACGTGAAGGCGTCGGTGCTCGCCGTGGATCCAGAGCTCCTCGCGCGATCGGGCGCCGTCGACCCCGATGTGGCCCGGCAGATGGCCCGCGGCGTGCGGCGGGTGCTCGGTGCCGACGTCGGCATCTCGACGACCGGCGTGGCGGGACCCGATCCGCAGGGCGGCAAGCCCGTCGGGACGGTGTTCGTCGCCGTCGCCACGCCCGAACGAGAGGTGGTACGCCGCCTGGCCCTCGCGGGCACGCGAGCCGACATCCGGGCCGCGACCGTGCGGGAGGCGCTGCAGCTGGTGGCTGCCGAGCTGTGAGGTGCGCAGCGGCGGGAACAGATCCGGTTTCGTGTCGGTTACATTCGGTGATTCCCACCCATTCCCCAGTTCTCGGGGTTTAGATTGAGACATCCGGTTCGGTATCGTTGTCCGCCCGGAGAGGGCGGAATCAGAGGAAGTGAGGAGGGGGCCCATGATCCTGGTTCGTCAAGAGATCGGCGAAGTGCTTCGTGATTTCCGCCAGCAGAAAGGTCGCACCCTCCGTCAAGTGGCCAGCCGCGCCAGTGTCGCGCTCGGCTACCTGAGCGAAGTGGAGCGCGGCCAGAAGGAGGCCTCGAGCGAGATCCTCGCCTCCGTCGCCGAAGCGCTCGACGTTCCGATCTCCACCATCATGCGCGAGGTCGGCGACCGCATCTCGGTCCTCGAGGGTCTGCAGACCTTCCCGGACGTCGTGCCCGACGACCTGGTGGCCTCGGTCGACGCCGAGCTGTCGCTGCGCTGACCCGCGCGGTCCGGAAGCACCGAGACGGCTGACGCATGCGCCGCAGCGAGTTCGACCGCGCCGTCGCGGAGGAGTTCCGCGGCGGCGCGGGAGCCGTCGTGTCGGATCTGGTGCTGACCGGGATCGGTGGGCGCACCGCGGCCGAGGCGCTGGCGGCCGGCGTGCCGCCGCGCGCGGTGTGGCTGGCGCTGTGCGAGGAGATGGACGTCCCGGCCGAGCGCCGCTACGGCGTCGGACGCCTCGAACCCCGCCGTCGCTGACACGGTCGCCGGAGCTGTGCCCGTCCCGATCGTCGAGTGGGCGCTCTGCGCCCGTATCGTTCCTCGCCTACTCAGGAACAGGGTGGCGCCGCTGCGCGGCGTGTCATCGAAGTTGTGTTCGAGAGCGGCGTAGGCTCCTCCACAGCAGGTATCGAGAGCGTGTCTTCCACGTCAGGGGAGGGCGAAGGTCGAATGTCGGAGCCCCCGCCTAACGTGATCCACGTCGAACGACACCTCACGCCTTGTCGCAGCATCCCGGCCACCCGGGTGGGAGCGCGACAGCCTACAGGCGACGGAACGCGAGCATAAGGAGCACGCCATGCCATCACCCGCCGACCGCGAGAAGGCCCTGGAATCGGCACTCGCACAGATCGACCGGCAGTTCGGAAAGGGCTCGGTGATGCGCCTCGGCGGCGACGAGCGCGCTCCGGTCGAAGTCATCCCCACCGGCTCGATCGCCCTCGACGTGGCGCTCGGCGTCGGCGGTCTCCCTCGCGGCCGCATCATCGAGATCTACGGACCGGAGTCGTCGGGTAAGACGACGCTGACGCTGCACGCCATCGCGAACGTGCAGCGCGCCGGGGGCATCGCGGCGTTCATCGACGCCGAGCACGCGCTCGACCCCGACTACGCGCAGAAGCTCGGGGTCGACATCGACCAGCTGCTCGTGTCGCAGCCCGACACCGGCGAGCAGGCGCTCGAGATCGCCGACATGCTGATCCGCTCCGGCGCGATCGACCTCGTCGTGATCGACTCCGTCGCCGCGCTCGTGCCGAAGGCCGAGATCGAGGGCGAGATGGGCGACTCCCACGTGGGTCTGCAGGCGCGCCTCATGTCGCAGGCGCTGCGCAAGCTCACCGGTGGCCTCAACCAGACCAAGACGACCGCCATCTTCATCAACCAGCTGCGCGAGAAGATCGGCGTGTTCTTCGGCTCGCCCGAGACGACCGCCGGTGGCAAGGCGCTCAAGTTCTACGCCTCGGTGCGCCTCGACATCCGCCGCATCGAGACGCTCAAGGACGGCTCCGAGGCGGTCGGCAACCGCACGCGCGTCAAGGTCGTCAAGAACAAGATGGCGCCGCCCTTCAAGCAGGCGGAGTTCGACATCCTCTACGGCGTCGGCATCTCCCGCGAAGGCAGCCTCATCGACTTCGGCGTCGAGCACGGCATCGTCAAGAAGTCGGGTGCGTGGTACACCTACGACGGCGAGCAGCTCGGCCAGGGCAAGGAGAACGCGCGCAACTTCCTCATCAAGAACGAGGATGTCGCCGCCGAGATCGAGTCCAAGATCAAGGTCAAGCTCGGCATCGGCGTGCCGCGCGGTGCGGCCGATGCCTCCGTCGAGGACGAGCTGGCAGCGCGTCGCCCGGCCTGACATGGGCGGTATGACGAGCGGGGGTGAGGACCGGCGGATCGGGAACACCGATTCCGAGGGCCTCGCCCCTGTCATCCCGCTGTTCGGCGGCGCCGGTCCCCGCGAGAGCGGTGCGACGTCCGCGGAGCCCATGTGGCGCTCGACGTGGGACGACGACGTGGCAGACGCGCGCGCGCCGCGGACGCGCTCCGACGATCGATCGAGCGGATCCGATCCCGACGACGACGGGCCCGGGCCGGCACGCGACGAGCGCGCGGCGTTCGACCGTGTCCTCAAGAAGCTGCGCACGCGCGGACTCTCCGTCGCCGAAGCGACCTCGTCGCTCCTCTCCGACGGCGTCGACCGAGCGGCCGCTGCGGCCTTCATCGCGGATCTGGAGCGCAAGCGGTGGCTGAGCGATGCCGACCTCGCCGAGCAGCTCATCCACAGTGCTGTCACCAGAAAGGGCGAAGGTCGCCGTGCGATCGCCCAGACGCTCGCCAAGCGGGGCATCCCCCGCGACGTCGCTGACGCGGCGCTGTCGTCGCTGCCCGACGACGACGCCGACCGGGCGCTCGAGTTCGCCCGCACGAAGGCGCGCGGGATGGCGGCGCTCGACCGCGACACCGCGGTCCGACGGCTCGTGGGCCAGCTGGCACGACGCGGGTACCCGGGCTCGGTGGCCATGACCGCCGCGCGCGCGGCCTTGGATGAGCTCGGCTCCGGAGCGTCGGGCGTCCGCTTCCGCTGACCGCTGCGCTCGGGCCACCGGACGCAGGCACGGCTCGTAGAATGACGGAATCATGACTTCCCCTTCCGCCTCACCGACGCTCATCGCGCCGTCGCCGGCCGCGCTGGGCGCGGACGGCCGCACGCGCACATACGAGGTGCGCACCTTCGGCTGTCAGATGAACGTCCACGACTCCGAGCGCCTGTCAGGCTCGCTCGAGAGCGCCGGCTACGTCCGTGCCGAAGCGGGTGAGGAGGCCGACGTCGTCGTCATCAACACGTGCGCCGTGCGCGACAACGCCGCGGGCAAGCTGTACGGGACCCTCGGGCACCTGAAGTCCCGCAAGGACAAGCGCGCCGGCATGCAGATCGCCGTCGGCGGGTGCCTCGCGCAGATGGACAAGCAGGCCGTCCTCGACAAGGCGCCATGGGTCGACGTCGTCTTCGGCACCCACAACATGGGGTCGCTTCCGAGCCTGCTCGAGCGCGCACGGCACAACGGCGAGGCCGAGCTGGAGATCCTCGAATCGCTCGAGGTGTTCCCCTCGACGCTTCCCACCAAGCGCGACAGCGTCTACAGCGGCTGGGTGTCGATCTCGGTCGGCTGCAACAACACGTGCACGTTCTGCATCGTCCCGAGTCTGCGGGGCAAGGAGAAGGACCGTCGCCCCGGCGACATCCTGAACGAGATCCGCCTGCTCGTGGAGGACGGCGCCATCGAGGTCACCCTCCTCGGTCAGAACGTCAACTCCTACGGCGTCGAGTTCGGCGACCGGCAGGCGTTCGGCAAGCTGCTGCGGGCGGCCGGCGAGATCGACGGCCTCGAGCGCATCCGCTTCACCAGCCCGCACCCGGCCGCCTTCACCGATGACGTCATCGACGCGATGGCGGAGACGCCCGCGGTCATGCCGCAGCTGCACATGCCGCTGCAGTCGGGCAGCGACCGCATCCTGCGGGCGATGCGCCGGTCGTACCGCAGCGAGCGCTTCCTCGGCATCCTCGACCGCGTCCGGGCCAGGATCCCGCACGCCGCGATCTCGACCGACATCATCGTGGGCTTCCCCGGAGAGACCGACGAGGACTTCGAGGACACGCTGCGCGTCGTGGAGCAGGCCCGGTTCGCGAGCGCCTTCACGTTCCAGTACTCCATCCGCGAAGGGACGCCCGCCGCGACGATGCCCGACCAGGTGCCCAAGGATGTCGTGCAGGAGCGCTACGAGCGGCTCGTCGCACTGCAGGAGCGCATCTCGCTCGAGGAGAATCAGAAGCAGCTGGGCCGTGAGCTGCAGGTGCTGGTATCGACCGGCGAGGGCAAGAAGGATGCCTCGACCCATCGTCTCACCGGCCGCGCCGAAGACAACCGGCTCGTTCATTTCGAGGTACCCGAAGGCTCGGAGACGCCCAGGCCGGGCGATGTCGTGTCGGTGGTGGTGACGCACGCCGCGCCATTCCACCTCCTCGCCGATGCGCCCGACGGTGCGCCGCTGCGGATCCGGCGCACCCGCTCCGGAGACGCGTGGGACCGATCGCTCGCCGAGTCGTGCGCGGTGCCGTCGCCCGCGACCGCTTCCGGCGCCCCGCGTCCGGTCTCGCTCGGCCTGCCGACCCTCCGCATCGGCGTGTGACCTCGGCGCGGGGCCCACACACGCCCGGCGCGGCGCCGCGCCTGTGGGCCGTCGTCGGCGCCACCGGCACGGGCAAGACCGCGCTCTCGCTCGACCTCGCCGAACAGCTCGCGGCGCGGGGCCGTGCCGCCGAGATCGTCAACGCCGACGCCATGCAGCTGTACCGCGGCATGGACATCGGCACGGCGAAGCTGCCCGAGGACGCCCGTCGTGGCATCCCTCATCACCTGTTCGACGCGCTGGAGGTGACCGAGGACGCGGCCGTCGCCTGGTATCAGGACGCCGCAAGGCGCGTCATCGCGCAGATCCACCGCCGCGGGGCCGACGCCATCCTCGTCGGCGGCTCGGGACTGTACGTCTCGGCCGTGCTGTTCGACTTCCGCTTCCCCCCACGCGACGAAGAACGGCGCAAGCGGCTGGAAGCGCAGCTGGAGCAGGAGGGACCGGGTGTCCTCTTCGCGCGCCTCCGGGAGCTCGATCCCGCGACGGCGTCCCGGATCGACCCGCGGAACGGGCGTCGGGTCGTGCGGGCCCTGGAGGTGCTGGAGCAGGGCCGGCCAACGCACGGTGCGGCGCTTCCCGACGCGCCCGTGCTGTGGCATGAGCCCACCACCGTCATCGGGGTCACGGTGCCGCGCGCGGAGCTCGTCGCGCGGCTCGACGCCCGCGTCCTCGGGATGTGGCGCAGCGGACTCCTCGACGAGGTGCGGGCGCTGCGCGAGAAGGGCCTGGAGCAGGGCGTCACCGCCCGTCGCGCCATCGGGTATGCGCAGGCGCTCGCGCAGCTGTCCGGCGACATCGGGGAGGAGGAGGCGATCGTGCAGACGCAGGCCCTCACCCGGAGGTACGCGCGGCGTCAGGTCTCGTGGTTCAAACGGTACGAGGACGTCCGCTGGGTCGGTCCGCAGCAGCCGGCCGCCGCACTGATCGAGGAGGAGTGACATGATCGGCATTCGCGCATTCGAGGAGAAGGACACCGAGATGGTGGTCTCCCTCTGGCAGAGCGCCGGGCTGACCCGGCCGTGGAACGACCCCTATCGCGATATCGCCCGCAAGCTCACCGTGCAGCGTGAGCTGTTCCTCGTCGCCGAGGACGACGGGATGGTCGTGGGCACCGTCATGGCGGGCTACGACGGCCACCGCGGATGGCTGTACTACCTGGCAAGCGACCCGGCACGGCGCGGCGAGGGCATCGGGAGCGCGCTGGTGGATGCCGCGGAGGAGCGCCTCCTCGACATGGGATGCCCGAAGGTGCAGCTGATGGTGCGCCCGGACAACCCCATCGCCCAGGGCTTCTACGATCGGCTCGGCTACCAGTCCTTCGACATCTGGGCCACCGGCAAGCGGCTCATCGAGGACTGATCCCGCGGCGTCGCTTCACGCCGGGCGCGCCGCGCGCGGCCCGTAAGCTGGAGGCATGCCGCGCACCGTCTCGTTCACAAAAGGTCACGGTACGGGCAACGACTTCGTGATCGTCCCCGATCCCGACGGTTCCCTGGACCTCACCGACGACCAGGTCGCCGTCCTGTGCGACCGTCGCTTCGGGATCGGCGGCGACGGCATCCTGCGCGTGGTGCGCTCACGCGCGATCGACGAGGGCGCTCAGGCGGCGGCCGCAGGAGCCGAGTGGTTCATGGACTACCGCAACGCCGACGGGTCAAAGGCGGAGATGTGCGGCAACGGCGTCCGCGTCTTCGTGCGCTACCTCGCCGAGATGGGCTGGGCCACGCTGGATGACGGACCGCTGCCGGTGGGAACACGCGCGGGGATCAAGACGGTCACGCGCAGCGACCTCGGCCTCGAAGTCGACCTCGGGCCGTGGATCGTGGACGAGTCCGATGTGCTCGTGCGCGCACGCGGCATCGGCGCGCCGCGCCCGGGCCTGGGGATCGACGTGGGAAACCCTCACGTCGTCGTGGCGCTGCCTGACATCGCCGAACTCGAGGGACTCGACCTGACCGCGGTTCCCCAGATCCACCCGGAGCCGCCGCACGGGGCCAACGTCGAGTTCGTGGTGCCCGCCGACCCGCTCGTGCGCGACGGCGTCGGCTCGATCCGCATGCGAGTGTTCGAACGGGGCGTCGGAGAGACCCTCAGCTGCGGGACCGGCGTCGCTGCGGCGGCCCTCGCGGTGCGTCACTGGGCGGGTCCGGCAGCTCCCGACCAGTGGTCGGTGGAGGTCCCCGGCGGCACGCTGGGCGTCCGCATGCCGCAGATCGACGGGGAGCGCCACGTCCTCCTGTCGGGTCCGGCCACGCTGGTGTACTCGGGCGAGGTCACGCTCGCCTGAGCCGACGCGACGCGGCCGGTCAGAGCTCGGGAAGGGCGATCGGCTCGCTCGGCGGCGAACCGTGCCGGCGGATCTTCAGCACGCGGAAGCCGCGGCCCGTGGCCGCACGGTACACGCTGTAGCCGTGCTCGAACGTCGCCGCCAGCCAGCGCTGCAGCGAATCCGAGCCGAGGTTGCGCTGCACCACCAGCCACGCGTCCGAGCGCTCGTCCAGCCGCGGAATCCAGCGCTCGAGGAGTCCATGCAGCTCGTTCTTCCCCACGCGGATCGGGGGGTTGGAACGGATGGTGCGGAATCGGATGCCGGCGGGAACATCGTCGGGCAGCGCGGCGTTGACATTGTCGAGGCCGAGCGCCTCAGCGTTGCGACGCACCAGGTCCAGGGCGCGCTCGTTGACGTCCACCGCCCACACCGTGGCGCGGGGCGCGTCGAGGGCGAGGCTCAGGGCGATCGGACCCCATCCGCATCCCAGGTCGAGCAGGTGCCCTCCCGGCGGGGGAGGGGGAGTGTTCGACAGCAGCACGCCGGTTCCCGAGTCGACGTGGTCGGGACTGAACACGCCGCCTGCGGTCGTCACCTCGACGGAGCGACCGGCCAGAGTGACCCGGATGCGCCGGAGATTCTCGGGACTGGCGGGCGAAGCACTGAAGTAGTGGTCGCTGCCCATGGCGAACGAGCCTAGCGGAGAGCCTTCCGGCGAGGGAGGCTAGACTCCACGGATGCCTCGAACCGGCCGCTGACGACACCGGCAGGCATCCTCGAAAGGAACACATGACGGATACGACAACACCCTCGAGCACCGACGAGACGCCGGTCGACCCGGTGGATCGCGTGCTCGCGCGAGCGGAGGCACGCTCGGGTGTGCGGGTGTTCGGGGCGGCCCAGGCGCTGCAGGACGAATCCACCATCGAACGGGTCGAGACCGACGGCGAGCAGTGGGACCGTGAGGAGCGGGCGGCGCTGCGACGCGTGCCGGGCCTGTCCACGGAGCTTCAGGACGTCACCGAGGTCGAGTACCGCCAGCTGCGGCTGGAGAACGTGGTGCTCGTCGGCGTGCATGCCCAGGGCGAGACCGAGGATGCCGAGAACTCGCTGCGCGAGCTCGCGGCCCTCGCCGAGACCGCCGGCGCGGTGGTCCTCGACGGCGTGCTGCAGCGCCGGCCTCACCCGGATCCGGCGACGTACGTCGGACGCGGCAAGGCCGAGGAGCTCCGTGACATCGTGGCAGCGGTCGGCGCCGACACCGTCATCGCCGACACCGAGCTGGCGGCCAGCCAGCGCCGCGCCCTCGAGGACGTCGTGAAGGTCAAGGTCATCGACCGCACCACGGTGATCCTCGACATCTTCAGCCAGCACGCCAAGAGCCGTGAAGGCAAGGCGCAGGTGGAGCTGGCGCAGCTGGAGTACCTGCTGCCGAGGCTCCGCGGCTGGGGTGAGTCGATGAGCCGCCAGGCCGGTGGCCAGGTCGGCGCGGGCGGGGCGGGTATGGGCTCGCGCGGTCCCGGTGAGACGAAGATCGAGCTGGACCGCCGTCGCATCCGCACCCGCATGGCGCAGCTGCGCCGTCAGATCCGCGACTTCGCACCCGCGCGCGACGCCAAGCGCGCGGAGCGCAAGCGCCACACCGTGCCGTCGGTGGCGATCGCGGGGTACACCAACGCCGGCAAGTCGAGTCTGCTCAACCGGCTCACGAGCGCCGGCGTCCTCGTCGAGAACGCGCTGTTCGCGACGCTGGATGCCACGGTGCGCCGTTCCGAGACCAGCGACGGCCGGGTCTACACCCTCACCGACACCGTCGGGTTCGTGCGGAACCTGCCCCACCAGCTCGTCGAGGCCTTCCGGTCCACGCTCGAGGAGGTCGGCGAAGCCGACGTCATCATGCATGTCGTCGACGCCTCGCACCCCGACCCGGCCGCCCAGCTCGCGACCGTTCGCGACGTGATCGGCGACGTCGGAGCCCGTGACATCCCCGAGCTCGTCGTCTTCAACAAGGCCGACCTCATCGGCGAGGATGAGCGGTTGGTGCTGCGCGGCCTCGAGCCGAAGGCGATCTTCGTGTCGTCGCGCACCGGCGAGGGGATCGACGAGCTCCGGGTCGCGGTCGAGGCGGCGCTGCCGCTTCCGGCCGTCGAGGTGCATGCGCTCGTCCCTTACGACCGCGGCGACCTCGTATCGGCGGTGCACGAGCAGGGGATCATCCTGTCGCAGGAGCACCAGGAGGGCGGCACCGCGATCCACGCGAGGGTCAGCGAGCATCTCGCATCGCGCCTCGCCGAGTTCGCGCACTGACGGCTTCGTCTCGCTCAGGGAGCAGCGCGGGGCGGAGAAGTGACGCCCCGCGCCGCTCCTAGTCGAGCTCGAGCGGAGGCACACCCGGGGTGTCGAAGGCGAAGATCCGGCCGAGGAAGGCCAGCTCGGCCTCGAGGGTCCGCACGATGGTCTCGGCCCGCCGGAACCCGTGCCCCTCACCCTCGAACACCAGGTAGGCGTGCGGGACGCCATTGTGCGCGAGGGCGTCCCTCACGGCCTCGGATTGGGACGGTGGCACGACGAGATCCTCCAGCCCCTGTTCGATCAGCAGCGGGGTCCGAAGACGCTCGAGATGCGACAGCGGTGACCGTTCGATGTACAGCTCCTCCGCCTCCGGCAGCGGACCGACCATGCCGTCGAGGTAGCGCGCCTCGAAATCGTGCGTGTCGGCGGCCAGCATCCGCAGATCGGCGACGCCGTAGCGGCTGATGCCGGCGCCGAAGACGTCCGACCGCGTGAGCGCGCAGAGCACCGTCCAGCCGCCCGCGGATCCTCCGGCGATGGCCAGCCGCCGCGGGTCGGCGACCCCCGCCTCGGCGAGCCCGCGTGCCGCCGCGACGACGTCGTCGACGTCGACCACGCCCCACTGCCCGAGCAGGCGCTCGCGGTAGGCCCTGCCGTACCCCGTGGAACCGCCGTAGTTGACGTCCAGCACGCCGATGCCGCGGCTGGTGAAGTACGCGATCTTCCCGGATGCCGCACCCCCGACGTGGTCGGTGGGCCCGCCGTGCACGAAGACGATGTACGGCGGCCGTTCGCCGGCGGGGCCGGTCACGGCCGGATTCGTCGGCGGGTAGTCGAACGCATGCACGGGGCCGTGCGGTCCCGCCGTCGTCACGGGACGCGCGCGCGGCATCCATTCCGCTCCCCACGGCAGGCCGGCACCGGCGACGGAAGTGGTGGCATCCGGGCGATCGAGATCGAGCTGCCACAGGCCGGCGCCGGCGGCGCCCGCCCCCGACACCAGCGCTCGCGTGCCGCGGACCTCCTCCACCGTGATGCCGCTCACCGCATCGATCGGCACGGGACGGACCGCACCGTCCGGCTGCACCAGCACGAGCGCGTCCGACCCGTTCGTGCGCGCCGCGAGGATGCGGCCGTCCGGAAGCGCTCCGTACCAGCGCGATCCGAGGCCCCAGAGGGCTCCGCCGGTGTCGGCGTCCGCGGGCGCCACGAGCTCGCTCACCTCGCCGCCCAGCCGGGCGCGCCACAGGTTCCACCGTCCGGTGGGGTCGTCGGCGTAGAGCAGGGTGTCGGCATCCGTCCAGACCGGCTGCAGGGGCGAGCTGTCGCCTCCGGCGACGGTCATCGCAGCCACGACGCCGCCGTCCTCGATACGCCCGACACGCAGCTCGGCCCGATCCCACGGCATGTGCGGGTGGTTCCAGGCGATCCACGCCAGGTGCGTTCCGTCGGGCGAGAGCGCGGGCTGCGCGACGAAGTCGCTTCCGCCGGCGAGCGACACGATGCCCGCGGCGTCCTGCGCGGCCGAGCCGTCGACGGGGATCTCGACGATGTCGCGCACCGGCGTCCTGGCGTCCCGGTGCGCCTCGCGCACCGCCAGGAGCCGGCCGTGCTCCCACGTGAGACCGCCGAAGCGCACATCCCCGCCCTGCGGCGTCAGGGCGCGGGGCGCGGTGCCCGGCTCCACCAGCCACACGCGCTGATCGGTCTTCTCGACGAAGAGCAGGAGGCCCTGGTCGGTGGCCGTCCACGACCCGCCGCCGTACTCGTGCACGCGGGAGCGGGCGTTCCAGGGCGCCGCGATCAGGTCCTCGACGAGCCCCGCACCCGTGCGCCGCCGCACGGTCGTGCGCCCGCCCTCCGCGGGCACCGACTCGCCCCACCACACCTCGTCCCCGACGAACCGCGCGCCGTCGAGCCGCGGCGACGCGCTCGAGACGGCGGACGCCGAGATGGGAGAGGGCCACGAGCCGAACGGGACGGTGCGCACGGGGGAGGTCGTCACGCTCCCACGCTACGTCGAAACAGAAGGTCACACGCCCGACGCCGCGCGGGCGCTGCGCTAGCGTGGTGCCATCGTCGCCCGGCTCTCGCGCCGGGCACGGAGCGACAGCCGAGCCCGGCACCCGCCCGCGATGCCACCGCCCGCCGTATGACGGCGCTCCCGCGGTGCCGCGGCCGCCCCGGCCTCCGTCCGTCCCCGACCCGAGAAGCGCACATGCCGATCGACCTGAGCACACCACCGGTGCCGATCTCGTTCGAGGTGTACCCGCCGCGATCCGAAGCGGGGTTCCCCGCCCTGCACGAGACGATCCGCCGGCTGGCCGAAGTGGATCCGCGGTTCATCTCCGTGACGTACGGCGCGGGCGGCTCGACCGGCGGGCGCTCGCTGCAGCTGCTGACCCATATCCTGCACGAGACGCACGTCGAGCCGCTGGCTCATCTGACCTGCGTCGGCAACACGTACCCGGGCGCGACGGCCCTGATCCGCGAGTTCCTGGATGCCGGCATCACGAGCTTCCTCGCCCTGCGGGGGGACCCGCCGACGGGCAGCTCGGAGGACGACCGGTTCCTCGGCGACCTGGAGAGCGCCGCCCAGCTCGTCCAGCTCATCGACCGCGTGCAGGCGGAGCGGTCACCGTACACCGAGGCGCCGATCCCAGGCGTGCCGGGCGCGGTGCGGGTCGAGCGGCGACGGCGTGTGGACATCGCCGTCGCGGCCTTCCCCAACGGGCATCCGCGCTCGCGCCGTGCCGGCGATGACGTCGAAGCGCTCCTGGCCAAGCAGGCCGCCGGTGCGACGATGGCCATCACGCAGCTGTTCTTCCACGCCGACGACTACCTCTCGTTCGTGCAGCGCGCACGCGGGGCCGGGGTCACCATGCCGATCATCCCGGGCATCATGCCCATCACCTCGCCCGCGCGGCTGCGCCGGGTCCTCGAGCTGACGGGCGAGCCGCTGCCCTCCGAGCTCTCGATCGCGCTCGAGATCGAGCCGGCGGCCGAGGGCCAGCGCGAGGTCGGCGTCGCCCACGCGTCGCGCCTGGTGCGCGAGGTGCTCGCCGGAGGAGCACCCGGTATCCACCTGTACGCCTTCAACAACCACGACACGGTGCTCGCGGTGCTCCGCGAAGCCGGCCTGCTCGACCGACCTCTGCACAAGGAGCTCCCGCGATGACCGTCACCTCTCCCGCCTTCCCCTCGGGCACGATCCTCGGCTACCCGCGTATCGGGCGTCGCCGTGAGCTCAAGCGCGCGCTCGAAGCGCACTGGGCCGGTGACGCCGACGAGGCCCGGCTCGCCGCCACCGCCTCCCAGCTGCGGCGGGTGACGCGCGAGCGTCTGGCGGCGCTCGGGCTGGGACGGTCGGACTCCGCCATCCCGGAATCGTTCTCGCTCTACGACCAGGTGCTCGACGCGGCGACCTCGGTGGGCGCCCTCCCGGAGCGGTTCCAGGACCTGCGCGAGGCCGACGGGAGCGTGGGGCTGCGCGCGTACTTCGCGGCCGCGCGCGGCACCGCCGATCACGCGCCGCTGGAGATGACGAAGTGGTTCGACACCAACTACCACTACCTCGTCCCCGAGATCGGCCCCGAGACGGCCTTCTCGCTCTCCAGCGACCGCCTCGCCCGCGCTGTCGCGGAGGCGACGGCCGACGGCTTCACGGTCCGGCCTGTGCTCGTAGGGCCCGTCACGCTCCTCGCCCTCGCCAAGCCGACGGATGCCGCGCCTGCGGGATTCGATCCGCTGAGCAGGCTCGATGACGTCCTCCCGGTGTACGCCGGGCTGCTCGCGGCGCTCACCGACGCGGGAGCCCAGTGGGTGCAGCTGGACGAACCCGCGCTCGTGAGCGAGAGCCTGCGGAACACCCCGGCCGAGCTCGCCGACGCCGCCTCACGCGCCTACCACGCGCTCGGCTCGGCGCCCGGCCGCCCGTCGGTGCTCGTCGCAGCGGGCTATGCGCAGCTGTCCGCGGAGTCATGGAGCACACTCGCGGCGGCGCCCATCGAGGCCGTCGCGATCGACCTCGCACGCGGTTCGGTCCCCGCGTCGGTGCCGGGACTGGAGAGCAAGACGGTCGTCGGGGGAGTGATCGACGGGCGGAACGTGTGGCGTGGCGACCTGGAGGCGGCGTGGCGGCGCCTGGCTGCGCTGCAGTCGCTCGGCGCACACCGGATCGCGGCGGGCACCTCGACCTCCCTGCAGCACGTCCCTCACGATGTCGACGACGAGCCGGCGCTCGAGGGCCGCCTGCGGTCCTGGCTTGCTTTCGCCGACCAGAAGGTCGGTCAGATCGCCACTCTCGCCGTCGGACTGCGGCGCGGCCGGGACGTCATCGAGGCGGAGGTGGCCGCGGCGTCGGCTGCGCTCTCGGACCGCCGCTCCGCGCCCGGGGTCGCGGACGGAGCCGTCCGCCGCCGCGCCGCGGGTCTTGACGCGTCGGACTTCGACCGTGGCCCATACGGGGTCCGCGCGGCCGCGCAGGAGGAGGCGCTGCCGCTCCCGGTGCTTCCCACCACGACCATCGGCTCCTTCCCGCAGACCGGCGACATCCGGCGCGCGCGCGCACGCCACGCCCGCGGAGAGCTCACCACCGAGCAGTACGAGGGCTTCCTGCGCGACGAGATCGCGCGCGTCGTGGCGCTGCAGGAGGAACTGGGGCTCGATGTCCTGGTGCACGGTGAGCCCGAGCGCAACGACATGGTGCAGTACTTCGCCGAGCACCTCGACGGGTTCGCGGTCACCCGCAACGGCTGGGTGCAGTCGTACGGCTCGCGTGCCACCCGGCCGTCGATCCTGTGGGGGGACGTGTCGCGTGCGGCGCCGATCACCGTGGCGTGGTCCGCGTACGCCCAGTCGCTCACCGACAAGCCGATGAAGGGCATGCTGACCGGGCCTGTGACCATCCTCGCGTGGTCGTTCGTCCGTGACGACCAGCCGCTCGCGGAGACGGCGAACCAGGTGGCGCTCGCGCTGCGCGACGAGATCGCCGACCTCGAGCAGGCCGGGATCCGCGTCATCCAGGTCGACGAGCCCGCGCTGCGCGAGCTGCTGCCGCTCAAGGCGGCGGATCAGCCCGACTACCTCGCATGGTCGGTCGGCTCGTTCCGCCTGGCGACGGCCGGTGCCCGCCCGGGCACGCAGGTGCACACGCACCTGTGCTACTCCGAGTTCGACGTCGTCATCGACGCCGTCGCGGGACTGGATGCCGACGTCACCTCGATCGAGGCCGCGCGCAGTCGCGGTGAGGTGATCGGCGACATCGCCGCGGCGGGTTTCTCCCACGGCATCGGGCCCGGTGTCTACGACATCCACTCGCCGCGGGTGCCGTCGGTGAACGAGATCTCCGAGCTGCTCGGTCGCGCCGTCGACGACCTCGACCTGCGCCAGGTGTGGGTCAATCCCGACTGCGGGCTGAAGACGCGGGGCTACGACGAGACGGTGTCATCGCTGCGGCACATGGTCCAGGCCGCGAGCGGCATCCGCGAGCGGGTGGCGGCCGCCGTCTGAGCCTCAGACGGCGCGCAGCACCGCCACGACCTTGCCGAGGACGACGGCGTCGTCGCCCAGGATCGGCTCGAACGCCGAGTTGCGCGGCAGCAGCCACGTGTGCCCGTCACGCTGGCGCAGCGTCTTGACGGTGGCCTCGCCGTCGAGCATCGCGGCGACGATGTCGCCGTTCTCGGCGGTCGCCTGCGATCGGACGACGACCCAGTCGCCGTCGCAGATCGCCGCGTCGATCATGGAATCGCCTGCCACCTTGAGCATGAACAGATCGCCCTTGCCCACGAGCTGCCGCGGCAGCGGGAAGATCTCCTCGATCTGCTGATCGGCGGTGATCGGCACGCCGGCGGCGATGCGGCCCACCAGCGGCACCAGGGCCGCGTCGCCGACAGCAGGAGCGGTGTCGGCGGGGTTCTCGGCCGCGGTGCCGGGCAGGTCGATGAGCACCTCCATCGCGCGCGTCTTGCCGGCGTCGCGCCGGAGGTAGCCGCTGAGCTCGAGCTGATTGAGCTGGTGGGTGACGCTGGAGAGCGACTTGAGCCCGACCGCGTCGCCGATCTCGCGCATGCTCGGCGGGTAGCCGTGCCGGGCGATCGAGCGCTGGATGACCTCGAGGATCGCGAGCTGCTTGTCGCTCAGGCTCCTGCGTCGCCGCGTCTGGGGCTTGTCACGCGCGGTCGCGTCGGTCATATCCGGCTCCCGTCCCGCGCTCTCGGTGAGCGCTGTTTCTTCGAATGTCGGAGGCCCGTGGTGGGGTTCTCGTATCGAAACCGTATCCGCATCCAGCGCCGGAGGGAATGACCTCGGCCGCGTGTCGTGTTCGATACAACACCGCCCCGGCGGTTCCTTGACACATCAGACGATCGAAGATAACTTCGGAACACAGGTTCGCATTCCCGGCTCCCGGCCGAGCCGGGAATGCGGATCTCTTCCGGAACTGGAGGCTGACATGACCGCGATCGGCATCTCGACGCCCGTCCTGCCGGCGACCCGCACGGTCACCCGGCTGCGCCTGACCACCCGCGGACGCCGCGTGCTGGCGGCGCTCGCGGCGCTGCCCGCCGCCGTCGCCCTCAGCGCCGCCGTGATCAGCGGCGGCGCGGCCCTGGCGACGCGTGACGACGGGGCGCCGGCCGGTTCGTTCGAGACCATCACCGTCGCCCCGGGTGACACGCTGTGGTCGATCGCGGAAGAGATCGCCCCTGCCAGCGACCCGCGCGACGTGGTCGACGCGGTCGTGCGCCTGAACGCGCTCGACGGCGTCACCCTCGTCGCCGGCGAGAGCCTCGCGATCCCGGCAGAATACGCGCGCGGGCGGTGAGCATCGCCGGTCGCCGACGCGGCGATGGTGAGCGTGAGCGCATCTACGATGGGAGGGGTGAGTGCACGCCTCGATGACCTTCCCCTCCGCGCGGACCTGCGTGGCCAGCAGCCGTATGGCGCCCCGCAGGCGCCGCTGCCGGTCGCTCTGAACGTCAACGAGAACACCCACCCCGTTCCGCAGGAGGTCGCGGACGACATCCTGGACTCCATCGCGCTCGCCCTGCGCGACGTCAACCGCTACCCCGACCGCGAGTTCACCGCCCTGCGAGAGGGCTTCGCGACCTACCTCGGACACGGTCTGACACGCGATCAGATCTGGGCGGCCAACGGGTCGAACGAGGTGCTCCAGCACCTGCTCCAGGCGTTCGCGGGTCCCGGGCGGACCGCGTTCGGCTTCGGCCCGACGTATTCGATGTATCCGCTCCTCACCCGCGGGACCGGCGCCGAGTGGGTGGTCGGCACGCGGGGTGCCGACTACGCGATCGACGCCGAGGATGCCGCCTCGCAGGTCGCCGACGCGGCGCCGGACGTGGTGTTCCTGTGCTCGCCGAACAATCCCACCGGCACCCCGGTGGGACTGGACGTCATCGAGGCGGTGTACGAAGCGAGCCGCGGCATCGTGATCGTCGACGAGGCGTACTTCGAGTTCGCGCCCCGCGAGGAGCGGTCCGCGCTGACGCTCCTGCCCGGTCGCGAGCGGCTGGTGGTGTCGCGCACCATGAGCAAGGCGTTCGCGTTCGCCGGCGCACGCGTGGGCTACCTCGCCGCGGACCCGGCCGTCATCGACGCCCTGCGCCTGGTGCGGCTGCCGTATCACCTGAGCGCGCTGACGCAGGCTGCCGCGTCGGCAGCCCTTCGGCACGCGCCCGTCATGCTGCGGATGGTGGAGGAGATCGTCGCCCAGCGCGACCGCATCTCAGCCACGGTCGAAGCGCTCGGCTACACCGCCCACGAGTCGTGGACGAACTTCGTGCTGTTCGGCGGAGTCGACCAGCCGGCGGCCACCTGGCGCGCTCTCTACGACAGGGGCGTGCTCATCCGCGACGTCGGCATCCCGCACCACCTCCGCGTGACGGCCGGCACGGAGGAGGAGACCACGGCGTTCCTCGACGCCCTCGCCTCGGTAGGATCGGCCGCATGAACGCCGCCTCCCGAACCGCCTCCCTGCGGCGTGCGACCAGCGAGTCGACCGTCGAACTCGAGCTCGATCTGGACGGCACCGGCCGCAGTCGCATCGACACGACGGTGCCGTTCTTCGACCACATGCTGACGGCCTTCGCCAAGCACTCCCTGACCGACCTCACCGTCCGCGCGTCGGGCGACACCGACATCGACGCGCACCACACCGTCGAGGACATCTCGATCGTCCTCGGGCAGGCCATCCGGGAGGCGCTCGGCGACAAGTCCGGCATCTCCCGCTACGGCGATGCGCTCGTCCCCCTGGACGAGGCGCTCGCTCAGGCCGTCGTCGACATCAGCGGGCGCCCGTACCTCGTGCACACCGGTGAGCCGGTCGGTTTCGAGCAGCACCTCATCGGCGGCCACTTCACCGGTTCGCTCGTGCGGCACACCTTCGAGGCGATCTCGTTCAATGCGGCGCTGACCGTCCACGTCCGCGTGCTGTCCGGCCGCGACCCGCACCACATCGCCGAAGCGGAGTACAAGGCCTTCGCACGCGCCTTCCGTCAGGCCAAGGCCCTCGATCCGCTCGTCGAGGGCATCCCGAGCACGAAGGGGGCGCTGTGACGCCCGAGTCGGCCGGCTCCAAGCCCGTCGTCGCCGTCCTGGACTACGGGTCCGGCAACGTCCACTCCGCCGTCAAGGCACTGGCGGCGGCGGGGGCGGATGCCCGACTGACATCGGACCGCGGACTCGTGCTCGACGCGGACGGCCTCGTCGTCCCCGGCGTCGGCGCCTTCCAGGCCGTGGCGGACGCCCTGCGCGAGAGCAGGGGCGACGAGCTCATCGAGCGGCGCCTCGCGGGAGGTCGACCGGTCCTGGGCATCTGCGTCGGCATGCAGGTGTTCTTCGAGCGGGGTGTCGAGCGCGGCGTCGACACCGAAGGGCTCGGCGAGTGGCCCGGCACCGTCACCGAGCTCGATGCGCCGGTGCTCCCGCACATGGGCTGGAACACCGTCGATGCCGGCGAGGGGTCGCGGCTCTTCCGCGGCCTCGAGGGGGAGCGGTTCTACTTCGTTCACTCGTTCGGCGTCCAGCAGTGGCAGCTCGACGTGCAGCCGCCCTTCCCGAAGCCCGTCCTCACGTGGTGCACCTACGGCACGCCGTTCCTCGCCGCGGTCGAGAACGGCCCGCTGTCGGCGACGCAGTTCCACCCCGAGAAATCCGGGGATGCCGGCATCCGGCTGCTGTCCAATTGGATCGGCGGGCTCGCCAGGGCTACTCTCTGAGATCGTGCCAACGGCGGGAGCATTCGTTCCCGTGACCTTCCCGCACGAGGAGCCATGAACGATTTCGCGTCCACGCCCAAGCTCGTCCTGCTGCCTGCCGTCGATGTCGCCGACGGCAAGGCGGTGCGCCTGACGCAGGGGGAGGCGGGGACCGAGACCAACTACGGCGACCCCGTCGACGCCGCGCAGGACTTCGCCCGTCAGGGCGCCGAGTGGATCCACCTGGTCGACCTCGACGCCGCCTTCGGGCGCGGCAGCAACGCGGGAGTGCTGCGGCGTGTCATCCGGCAGGTCAAGGGCGTGCAGGTCGAGCTCTCCGGCGGCATCCGCGACGATCGCACGCTCGAAGCCGCGCTGGAGAGCGGCGCCGCCCGCATCAACCTCGGCACGGCGGCGCTGGAGAATCCGGAGTGGGCGGCGGACGTCATCGGGCGGTACGGCGACGTGATCGCCGTCGGGCTCGACGTGCGCGGCACCACGCTCGCCGCGCGCGGGTGGACCCGCGAGGGCGGGGATCTCTGGACCGTCCTGGAGCGTCTGGAAGCGGCCGGCTGCAGCCGGTACGTCGTGACCGACGTCACGAAGGACGGCACGCTGAAGGGACCGAACCTGGAGCTCCTGCGCGAGCTCACCGCCCGCACGCCGAAGCCCGTCGTCGCGTCGGGCGGGGTCTCGAGTCTCGATGACATCGCGGCGCTGCGGGACCTGGTGCCGCTCGGCGTCGAGGGCGCCATCGTCGGCAAGGCGCTGTACGCCGGCGCCTTCACGCTCGCCGAGGCACTGGATGTCGCCGGAGGCTGACGACCCGCACGGGCACGACGCGGGGGGAGACTCCGCGGGCGTCCCCTGGGCGGGCCGCAGCTTCCACGAGAACCCCCACGCCGCCGATGACGGCTCGGCCGATCCGGCCCTGCTGGCCGCGCTGCTGGACTTCCGCGCCGGAACGGGCAGCCAGCGCGCCGTGGTGGACGCGTACCGCCGGGCCCGCCTGCTGATCCCGCTCGTCGCCGAGAAGGGCGACCATGGCATCGGCGCGCACGGTCTCGAGGTCGACAAGACGCAGGAGCTGTCGATCGTCACCGTGGCGGCGCCGGACGGTCGACGAGTGCTCCCGGTGTTCACATCGGTGGACACGATGCGCGCGTGGGATGCCTCGGCGCGGCCGGTTCCGGCGCCCGGTGTGCGCACCGCTCTGGCGGCCGCGGCGGACGACACCGACCTCATCGTGATCGATCCCGGGTCGCCGACCGAGTTCGTGCTGCGGCGCCCCGCCGTCTGGGCGATCGGGCAGGGGCAGCCGTGGGAGCCCAGCTTCCTCTCGCCGGAGGTCGTGGCAGGGCTGCACGAGAGCATCGGCGGGGAGCTGTCGGTCATCGACCTGACTGTCGAGGCCGGAGACCCCGACGCGCGACTGCGCGGCCCCGAGCTCGTGGTGCGTCTGCACCTCATGCAGGGGCTCGAACAGGACGCCCTCGACGCGGTGCTCGCCCGACTGGCCAAACGCTGGGCCGCCGACGATCGCATCGCGGTCCTCGTCGACTCCCTCACGGTCAAGCTCGTCCGCGCCTGAGCCCTCCTCGGACGTCCTCGCCGGCAGCGAGGCGGAGGGCTTGCGGCGACGCGATCCGCGGCGGATGATCGGCTCCGCGGAGGTGTGCCATGGGAGACGGCACGGGGATCGGCGCGACGGCGTCCGCGACGGCGGTCGAAGGGCAGTACCGCCGCGCGCTCGAGGCGGCGCACCGGCACGCGGTGGCGTGGCTGGACGAGGTGCGGGACCGCCCGGTGCGCCCCGACGCGGATGCGGATGGGATCGTGCAGCGGCTGCCGGAGCAGCTGCCCGACGAGGGCCTGGACCCGGAGGCGGTCGTGGACGAGCTGGCGGAGGCGGCACGGCCCGGACTGATGGCGATGGGGTCCCCGCGGTTCTACGGCTTCGTGATCGGCGGGACGTATCCGGCGGCCCTCGCCGCGGACTGGCTCGTATCGGCATGGGATCAGAACACGGGCTCCCGGCAGCCGACGCCGGCGACCGCCGCCGTCGAGGAGGTCGCCGCGCGCTGGCTGCTGGACCTTCTCGGGCTGCCGCCCGACAGCGGCGTCGGCTTCGCCACCGGTGCGACCAGTGCGAACCTGTCGTGCCTCGTCGTCGCACGCGACGCGGTGCTGCGCCAGCACCGCCACGATGCCCGCACCGGCGTCCAGGGCGGTCCGCGCATCCGGTTCCTGGCAGGAGAGTCCGTGCACACGTCGGTGGTGCTCTCCGGGCGGGTCAGCGGGCTGGGCATCCCCATCAAGGTCAGGGCGAACCGGCAGGGGAACATCGACGTCCGCGCCCTCGACGAGGCGCTCGCCGACGACGACGGACCGACGATCGTCGCGCTGCAGGCCGGCGACGTGCACTCGGGGACCTTCGACGACTTCCGCGCCGCCGTCGAGATCGCCCACGATGCCGACGCGTGGGTCCACGTCGACGGCGCCTTCGGGCTGTGGGCGGCCGCGAGTCCGCGGCTGCGCCACCTGGTGGAGGGCGTCGAAGGGGCCGACTCGTGGGCGACCGATGCGCACAAGACGCTCAACGTGCCCTACGACTGCGGCGTGGCGATCGTCCGCGACGAGGCGGCGATGTCGGCCTCACTGGGCGCGCACGCCGAGTATCTCCCGGAGGTGGCGAACGTCGCCGACCCGTACGACCACGTGCTGGAGCTCTCGCGACGGGCGCGCGGCGTGCCGGTGTGGGCGGCGCTACGGGCCCTCGGTCGAGGCGGGGTCATCGCTCTGGTCGACGGCCTCGCCGAGGCGGCCGGCGCGCTGGCCGACGGGTTCCGGTCGATCCCGGGACTCGAGGTGCTCAACGACGTCGTCTTCACGCAGGTGTGCCTCGCCGCCGGCGACGACGCCGCGACGGCGGCGCTGGGGGAGTGGCTGCGCGCCGAGGGCACCGTGTGGGCGTCCTCGTCGACGTGGCGCGGGCGCACCGTGGTCCGCTTCGCCGTCAGCAACTACGGCACCGACGCCGAGGCGGTGCAGCGCACCGTCGACGCCGTGGCGCGCGGCGCGGCCGAGGTCGGCATCCGGGTCAGGTGACCGGGCCGGTCCACTTCTCGCCGGGGCCCTGCCCGATGGGGTCGGGGATGACCGATGCCTCGCGGAACGCCAGCTGCACTGAACGCAGGCCGTCGCGCAGCGACCGCGCGTGCATGTCGCTGATCTCCGGCGCACCGGCGGTGATGAGACCGGCGAGGGCGTTGATGAGCTTGCGGGCCTCATCCAGGTCCGTCTGGGTGGCCGGATCGTCGGCCAGCCCGACCTTGACCGCTGCGGCGCTGAGCAGGTGCACGGCCGTGGTGGTGATCACCTCGACGGCGGGGACATCGGCGATGTCGCGGGATGCCGACGCCGCGGCCTCCTCCTGAGCCTCCCAGCGGGCGTGGCGCTCGGCGTCCTCGTTCGTCGGGCCGCTCGTGCCGCCCTCGTCGTCTCGAATCGTGTCCACGCCGTTCTCTCTGCTAGACTTGTGCGGTCTCCGGTGCGTCCTGCGCCCCGGAGCGGAAAGAGGATCGAATCCCACCCGCGCTTGCCGCTCCAGGCTACCGGGTCACGCACTCCGCCCCGACCGTTCCACGGCCGGGGTCGCCGCGGAAGCGGAAAAGGGTGCCCGAAGCCGGCGTCTCCAGCGTCGTGCGGGTGGATCGAGTCTCTCTCCGCCCGCGACGCACCCCGTGTCGCGGTGTCACCAGCCGCAACCCAAGGAGCTCCGCATCAGCGATCCCCGCACCAACGACCGCATCCGCGTGCCCGAGGTCCGCCTCGTCGGCCCGAACGGAGAGCAGGTCGGCGTCGTCCGCATCGAGGTGGCGCTGCGCCTGGCGCAGGAGGCCGACCTCGATCTCGTCGAGGTGGCCCCCAACTCGAAGCCTCCCGTGGTCAAGATCATGGACTACGGCAAGTTCAAGTACGAGGCCGCGCAGAAGGCCAAGGAAGCGCGTCGCAATCAGGCGAACACCGTCCTCAAGGAGGTGCGGTTCCGCCTGAAGATCGAGGCCCACGACTACACGACGAAGCTCAAGCGCGCCGAGGGCTTCCTCAAGGCCGGCGACAAGGTCAAGGCCATGATCCTGTTCCGCGGCCGCGAGCAGTCGCGTCCCGAGCAGGGCGTGCGGCTGCTGCGCAAGTTCGCCGAGGATGTGGCCGAGTTCGGAACCGTCGAGTCGAACCCGACGATCGACGGCCGCAACATGACCATGGTGATCGCACCGCACAAGAACAAGTCCGAGGTGAAGACCGAGCAGAACGCTCAGCGCGCCGCGAACAAGGAAGCCGCCCGCTCCGCACGCAACGGCGGACCGGGCGCAGCCGAGGCGGATGCCGAGGCGGCTCCCGCCGAGTAAGGCCCCCAGAACTCCCGCGTCAGCGGGTTGAGACTCCCGCCTGTGCGGGAAGTGAAACGAAGGAAGAGAAGATGCCGAAGCAGAAGACCCATTCGGGCGCCAAGAAGCGCTTCAAGGTCACCGGCAGCGGGAAGCTCATGAAGCAGCAGGCCAACCTGCGTCACAACTTCGAGGGCAAGCCCACGCGCCGCACCCGCCGCCTGTCGCAGGACCAGGTCCTCGCCCCGGGCGACGCCAAGGTCGCGAAGAAGCTCCTCGGCCGCTGACGCGCGCCGACCGCAGTTAGGAACGAAACGAAATGGCAAGAGTCAAGCGGGCCGTCAACGCCCACAAGAAGCGTCGCGTCATCCTCGAACGCGCCTCGGGTTACCGCGGCCAGCGTTCGCGTCTGTACCGCAAGGCGAAGGAGCAGGTCACCCACTCGCTCGTCTACGCGTACCGCGACCGCCGCAAGCGCAAGGGCGATTTCCGCCGTCTGTGGATCCAGCGCATCAACGCCGCTGCCCGCCAGAACGGCATCACGTACAACCGCTTCATCCAGGGCCTGGGCCTGGCAGGCGTGCAGGTCGACCGCCGCATGCTCGCCGAGCTCGCCGTGAACGAGCCGGCCGTGTTCGCCTCGCTGGTGCAGACCGCCAAGGGCGCGCTGCCCGAGAACGTCAACGCTCCCAAGAGCGCCTGACAGAGCCTCTCCGCCGAAAGGGGCGTCCTCCGCACGGAGGGCGCCCCTTTCGCCGTCCTCGGAACCGTGCCGCGCAGGGCCGGAGGAGGGGCCACCCTAGACTGAATCCGTGCTCGAGAACCCTCGCTCTCCGCGCGTCCGCGCCGTCGCGAAGCTCACCAAACGCAGCGCCCGCCAGGAGACGGGATTGTTCCTGCTCGAAGGGCCGCAGGCCGCTCGCGAGGCGCTCGCCTACAAGCCGGAGACGCTGGTGGAGGTGTTCGCCACTCCCACGGCTCTCGACAAGCACACCGACGTGCGCGACGCGGCCCGCGATGCCGGGGTCGAGGTGGTCTTCACGACCGAGGACGTCCTCCACGCCATGGCCGACACGGTCACACCGCAGGGCATCGTCGCCGTCGCCCGGCAGTCGCCCACGTCGGTCCGCGACGTGTTCGCCGCTTCGCCGCGCCTGGTGGCGATCTGCGAGGAGGTGCGCGACCCCGGCAACCTCGGCACGATCATCCGGGCCGCCGATGCCGCGGGAGCGGATGCCGTCGTCCTGACCGGGCGGACCGTGGACCCGTACAACCCGAAGGTGGTTCGAGCCACGACCGGATCGCTGTTCCACCTTCCCGTCGCGGTCGGCGTCGACCTCGCCACCGCGGTGGAGCGAGCGCACGCGGTCGGAGTCCGGGTCATCGCGGCGGACGTCGGCGGGGACGACTTCGTCGCGTCCCGCGACGTGCTCGCGGAGCCGACGGCGTGGCTGTTCGGCAACGAGGCGCGCGGGCTCGACGACGACGCCCTCGCCCTCGCCGACCTGGCGCTCCGCCTGCCCATCTACGGCGCCGCCGAATCGCTCAACCTGGCCACTGCGGCGAGCGTCTGCCTCTACGAGACGGCGTTCGCCCAGCGCGCCGCGACGGCGTGACCTGCCGCGGCCTGTTACAGATCGGTAAAGCCGCACGGCGGCGGCGGGTGGAGGGATCCCCGCGTCGGTAGGGTAGACCTCTATGACGACGCCTGATGCCGGTTCCGCGCCGAAGACGTCCAACATCGATGTGCGACGCGGAGAGCCGCTGGTCGTGATGGAGGACGTGCAGAAGCACTACGGCGACTTCCAAGCCCTGAAGGACATCAACCTCACCGTCAACCGCGGCGAGGTGGTCGTCGTGATCGGTCCCTCCGGATCGGGCAAGTCGACGCTGTGCCGCACCATCAACCGCCTCGAGACGATCACGAGCGGTCGCATCAGCATCGACGGCCGCGAGCTGCCCAAAGAGGGCAAGGCCCTCGCGGCGCTGCGCGCGGATGTCGGCATGGTCTTCCAGTCGTTCAACCTGTTCGCCCACCTGTCGATCCTCGACAACGTCACCCTGGGGCCGATCAAGGTCAAGGGCATGAAGAAGGCCGACGCCGAGCGGGAGGCCAGGACGCTGCTCGAGCGCGTCGGAGTGGCACAGCAGGCGGCGAAGCTGCCCGCACAGCTGTCCGGCGGTCAGCAGCAGCGCGTCGCGATCGCGCGCGCCCTGGCGATGCAGCCCAAAGTCATGCTCTTCGACGAGCCCACGAGCGCGCTGGACCCCGAGATGATCAACGAGGTGCTCGACGTCATGGTCGGGCTCGCGCAGAGCGGCATGACGATGATCGTCGTGACCCACGAGATGGGGTTCGCCCGCAAGGCCGCCGACCGGGTGGTCTTCATGGCCGACGGCCAGATCGTCGAAGAGGCCACCCCCGAGGAGTTCTTCACCGACCCCAAGAGCGATCGCGCCAAGGACTTCCTCTCGAAGCTCCTGACGCACTGAGACCTCCGCGCCTTGCACCGGGCGCGGCGGAGAACAAGACGCATACGAAACCCAGGAGGATCACATGCGCAGAACACGCATCGCCGGCGCCATGGCCGGCATCGCGCTCGCCGCGCTGGCGCTCACGGCGTGCAACAGCGGCTCCCCGACGAGCCCCGGCACCGGCGGAGACGGCGGCGGAGAGACCGGCGGCGACGAGGCGCTGTGGGAGGTCGCGACCGACGTCTCGCTCGAGGGCAGCCCCACCTTCGACACGATGACCGAGCGCGGCTCGGTCATCGTCGGCGTCAAGAACGACCAGCCCGGTCTCGGCTTCGAGGACGCGACGACGGGCGAGCGCACCGGCTTCGACGTCGACATCGCGCGCTGGATCGCGGCGTCGCTCGGCTTCGACGAGGACCAGATCGAGTACCAGACGATCCCGTCCGCGAACCGCGAGCAGGCGATCGTGAACGGCGATATCGACTACTACGTCGGCACGTATTCGATCACCGACGCGCGCAAGGAGCAGATCGACTTCGCGGGCCCCTACTTCATCACCGGTCAGGGCCTGCTGGTCGCCGCCGACAACGAGGACATCAACGGCCCCGACGACCTCGCGGGCAAGATCGTCTGCTCGGTCACCGGCTCCACGCCGCTGCAGCGCATCCGTGACGAGTACAGCCCCGGCGACACCGTCGAGTACGACACGTACTCGCAGTGCGTCGAGCAGCTGAAGGCCGGGGCCGTCGACGCCATCACGACCGACGAGGCGATCCTCGCCGGCTACGTGGCGCTCGAGCCCGACGCGCTCAAGATCGCGGGCGAGCCGTTCAGCGAGGAGCGCTACGGCGTGGGCCTGGCCAAGGGTGACACGGCCCTGAAGGACCACATCAACGGCCTGTTCACCGACGGCAACGACGTGTGGAGCGCCCTGTTCGAGCAGCACCTCGCTCCGGCGGGGATCGAGGGCGAACAGCCCGAGGTCGACCAGTAAGCGGATCGGGGGCGGCGCGCCTGCCGCGCCGCCCCCGGCATCCGATCACCTGCACTTGAACCGCGCGGAAGGAGACGCATGGGCGTCATCACCGACAACATCGACCTGTGGTGGGAGACCCTTGTCGGCACGCTCGTGCTGTTCTTCGCCGGCGGTCTGCTGGCACTGATCCTGGGCACGATCGTCGGCGCCATGCGCGTCTCGCCCATCCCCATCGCCCGCGCCGTCGGCTCGGTGTACGTCAACACCGTGCGCAACACTCCGCTGACACTCGTCTTCTTCGCCTTCGCCTTCGCCCTGCCGCCGCTGCTGGGGCTGCGCCTGACCGCGCCGGTGTCGCTGACCCTCGCGATCTGCGCGCTGGGCATCTACACCGCCACCTACGTCGCCGAGACGATCCGCTCGGGAATCAACACCGTCCCGGTGGGGCAGGCCGAGGCGGCCCGCGCGCTCGGGCTGACCTTCGGACAGGTGATGAGCCTGGTCGTACTGCCGCAGGCCTTTCGATCCGTCATCCCCCCGATGATGAGCGTGTTCATCGCCCTGCTGAAGAACACCACCGTGGCCGCCGGCTTCTCGGTGGTGAACCTCGGATCGATCCGCAACTACCTGAGCGAGCGGGGTGAGAACCAGTTCGTGGTCATCCTGTGGGTCATGGCCATCTTCGTCGCGATGGTCCTTCTGCTGTCCTGGGCCCAGCGATCGCTCGAGAACCGCTGGAAGGTGGCCCGATGAGCAGCGTCCTCTACGACGTCCCCGGACCTCGTGCCGTCATCCGCAACCGCATCCTCGGCGCGATCACCATCGTCGTCGTCCTCGCGGTCGTCGGCTTCTTCGTGTGGCGGCTGGCCGCGACCGGACAGTTCACGGCCCAGAAGTGGTCGGCGTTCACGTACACCAACGTGTGGCTCCAAGTCGGGCAGGCACTGCTGCGCACGCTCGGCGCCTTCGCGGTGGCGGCCGTGGGTGCGCTCGTCCTCGGCTTCGTCCTGGCGATCGGGCGGCTGTCCGACCACGCGTGGATCCGCATCCCGGTCGGCGCGGTCGTCGAGGTGCTGCGAGCGGTGCCGGTCCTGATCTTCATGTTCCTCCTCTACTACGGCCTGCCCGTGCTGGGGATCCGCATGGAGCCCTACTGGGCCGTGGTCATCGCACTGATCGCGTACAACGGGTCGGTCCTCGCCGAGGTCATCCGCGCGGGCGTGGAGTCGCTGCCGCGCGGCCAGAGGGAAGCCGGGTATGCGCTCGGACTGCGCAAGGCCGGCGTCATGCGGCTCATCCTGCTGCCGCAGGCCATCCGCGCCATGATGCCGGTCATCATCGCGCAGCTCGTGGTGACGCTGAAGGACACGGCGCTCGGCTTCATCATCACGTACCCCGAGCTGCTGTTCTACGCCCGGTTCATCGGGTCGCAGGCGACCCTCGGCTCGCCGATCGTCCCCGCGACGATCCTCATGGGCGCAATCTACATCGCGCTGTGTCTGCTCCTGTCGATGGTGGCGACCGTGGTGGAGCGGCGTCTGCGCCGCTCCGCGAAGACCGCCCGGGTCGCCGAGGCCAACCAGCCCACGCAGGAAGTGACCGACACCGAGCTCATCGTGGCGCAGCGGGGCGCGGGCAGGCACGACGCCGGAGGCGGCACCCTCTGACGCGGCGGGGAGCGGCATCGGCCGTCGGTAGACTCGTCTCTCGTGTCCGACGCACCCGAAACCCTTGAGATCACGCCCGAGGCGGTGGATGCCGCGGTCCAGGCCGCCCTTGCCGCCATCGCCGAGGCGGGCGACACCGCCGCGCTGAAGGCCGCCCGGTCCGCGCACGGCGCCGAGGGCTCGCCGCTGGCGAAGCTCAACGCGCAGCTGCGCAACGTTCCGGCCGAGAAGAAGGCGGAGTTCGGCAAGCTCGTGGGGCAGGCTCGCGGGCGCGTGAACCAGGCGTTCGCGGCGCGCGAGGAAGAGCTCGCGGCAGCCGAGACCGCCGCCCGGCTCGAGGCCGAGCGGGTCGACGTGACGGCCCTTGCCAGCCGCGCGCGCGTGGGTGCGCGGCATCCGATCTCGCTGCTGCAGGAGCAGATCGCCGACATCTTCGTCGGCATGGGATGGGAGATCGCCGAAGGGCCCGAGCTCGAGCACGAGTGGTTCAACTTCGACGCCCTCAACTTCGACGTCGACCACCCGGCGCGGCAGATGCAGGACACCTTCTTCGTCGACCCCGTCGAGCGGCACCTCGTGATGCGCACGCACACCAGCCCCGTGCAGGTGCGCTCCATGCTCGAGCGCGAGCTGCCGCTGTACGTCCTGTGTCCCGGCCGGGTCTACCGCACGGACGAGTTCGACGCCACGCACCTTCCCGTCTTCACGCAGTTCGAGGGGATCGTCGTCGACAAGGGCATCACCATGGCGCACCTGAAGGGCACGCTCGACCACGCCGCGCGTGTGCTCTTCGGCCCCGAAGCCAAGACGCGCTTCCGCGCCAACTACTTCCCCTTCACCGAGCCGTCGGCGGAGCTCGACCTGTGGCATCCCACCTTCAAGGGCGGGGCGCGGTGGATCGAGTGGGGCGGCTGCGGGATGATCAACCCGAACGTGCTGCGCGCGGCGGGGATCGACCCGGAGGAGTACTCGGGCTTCGCGTTCGGCATGGGCATCGAGCGGACGCTCATGTTCCGCAGTGACGTCCAGGACATGCGCGACATGGCCGAAGGCGATGTCCGCTTCAGCGAGCAGTTCGGAATGGTGGTCTGATGCGCGTCCCGCTTTCGTGGTTGCGTGAGTACGTCGACGTCCCGGCGGATGCCACGCCCGAGGACGTCCTCGCGGCGCTGGTGCGCGTCGGCTTCGAGGAGGAGGACGTCCACCGCTTCGAGCTGGAGGGTCCGATCGTCGTCGGCGAGGTGCTCGAGTTCGTCGAGGAGCCGCAGTCCAACGGCAAGACGATCCGCTGGTGCCAGGTGGACGTGGGCGCCGAGCACGGCGGCGTCCGCGGCATCGTCTGCGGCGCCCGCAACTTCTTCGCCGGTGACAAGGTCGTCGTGACCCTTCCGGGCGCTGTCCTTCCCGGCCCGTTCCCGATCGCGGCGCGCAAGACGTACGGCCACGTATCCGACGGCATGATCGCGTCCGCCCGCGAACTGGGTCTGGGCGAGGAGCACAGCGGCATCCTGCGCCTGGTCGAACTCGGCATCGACGCCCCCGCGGGCACCGACGCCATCTCGCTGCTGGGCCTGGACGACACCGCCGTCGAGATCAACGTCACGCCCGACCGCGGCTACGCCCTGTCGATCCGCGGCGTCGCGCGCGAGTACTCGCACTCCACCGGGGCGCCTTTCCGCGACCCGGCCGACCGCCCGTGGGACGAGGTCGCGCCCGGCTCCGGATTCGCGATCGCCGTCGACGACCAGTCGCCGATCCGCGGTCGCGTCGGCGCATCCGAGTTCGTCGTGCGCGTCGTGCGCGATGTCGATCCGACCAAGCCGACGCCGGCATGGATGGTCGCGCGTCTGACCCTCGCCGGCATCCGGTCGCTCGGCATCCTCATCGACATCACGAATTACGTCATGCTCGAGCTCGGCCAGCCGATCCACGGCTACGACCTCGACAAGCTGCAGGGCGGGATCACCGTGCGCCGCGCGACGCCGGGGGAGAAGCTCGAGACCCTCGACGGCAAGGTCCGCACGCTCGACCCTGAGGACCTGCTCATCACGGATGAATCCGGCCCCATCGGCCTCGCCGGCGTGATGGGAGGCGGCACGACCGAGATGAGCGACGCCACCCGGAACGTGCTGATCGAGGCGGCCACCTTCGACACCGTGTCGATCGCGCGCACCGCGCGACGCCACAAGCTGCCCAGTGAGGCATCCCGGCGCTTCGAGCGCGGCGTCGACCCGCTGGTGCCGTTCGTGGCGGCACGCCGCGTCGCCGACCTGATGGTGCAGTACGCCGGAGGGACGAGCGACGACGGCCTGGGCGGCGCCCTGTTCGCCGAGGTGGAGCTCGCCGGCATCGCCCTGCCGCCGACGTTCGTGCAGCGTCTCATCGGCGTGGACTACACGCCGGACCAGATCGAGGGCGCGCTGCGCCTGATTGGCTGCGAGGTGATCGCTGCGGAGGACGCCGAGGGGTGGCAGGTCATCCCGCCGTCGTGGCGGCCCGACCTCACCGACAAGTGGACGCTTGCCGAAGAGGTCGCCCGCATCGAGGGATACGACCGCATCCCGTCGGAGCTGCCGCTGCCGCCGTCTGGTCGCGGGCTGACCGCGGCTCAGCAGGGCCGCCGGCGCGTCGCCAACGCCCTGGCCGCCGCCGGGTTCGTCGAGACGATGTCCTTCGGGTTCACCACCGAGGAGCAGAACGACCTGCACGGCTCGGCGTCGGGGGAGCACCTGCCGAGCGTCAAGCTCGCCAACCCGCTCGACGGGCAGGCGCCGTTCCTGCGCCGGTCGCTCGTGCCGGGCCTGCTGCAGGTGGCCCACCGCAACGTCTCGCGCGGCTTCACCGACCTGGCGCTCTTCGAGACCGGCTCGGTCTTCCTCCCCGAGCCGGGCAGGCAGTACGGCACGCCGTTCGTGCCGCCGCTGGCGGTGCGCCCGGATGCCGCCACGCTGGCCGAGCTCGACGCGTCGATCCCGCCGCAGCACCGGCACGTCGCGGTGCTGCTGTCGGGCAACATCGTGCCGAAGCAGCCGGGCGTCGCGCCGGTGATCGCGGAGCTGTCCGACGCCGTCGACGCCGTTCGCACGGTCGCGGCTGCGGCAGGCGTGTCGATCGACCTCGTCCAGGGGCAGCGCGCGGCGCTGCACCCCGGCCGCACCGGCGTGCTGTGGGTCACGGTCCCGCGCACGGGTGAGCGCGTCGAGGTGGGCTACGTCGGCGAGCTGCTGCCCGCCGTGGCCGAGGCGGCCGATCTGCCCGGTCGCGTCCTCGTCGCCGAGATGGACCTCGACCTGCTGCTGTCGCTGGCGGGCGAGCGGGTGGCCGCCGCGTCGCTGTCGGGCTTCCCTCCGGCCACACAGGACGTCTCGCTCGTCGTGCCCGCGGGCGTGCCCGCCGCCGAGGTGCGGGCGGCCGTCGTCGAGGGCGCCGGGGAGCTGCTCGAATCGCTGCGCCTGGTCGACGACTACCGCGGGCAGGGCGTGCCGGAGGGCAGCAAGAGCCTGACCTTCGCGCTGCGCTTCCGCGCCCCCGATCGCACGCTCACCGCCGCCGAGGCGACGGACGCCAAGCTCGCCGGTGTGGCGGTGGCCGCCGAGCGGTTCGGCGCGACCCTGCGCGAGTAGCGTTCGCCGCCCCCGCCCCCGCCCCGCCCCGCCCCGGGGTCGCCCCATCCCGCCCCGCCCCCGCCCGGCCGCCCCGGGCCCGTCGGTCGCCCGTCGGTCGCCCGTCGGTCGCCGGTCGAGAACGCATGATCTCCCCGAGACCGCATGTCGTGGACGCCAGCGACGTGCTGTCTCGGCGAGACCGTACGTTCTCGACATGCCCCGGGGCGAGGGGAGCGGATGCCGGACGCCACGCCGCCGAGGGCGGATCGGGATGCCGACGACCGGCGACTCTGCTTGAGTGGGGCCATGACCGACGTCCTGGTGCTGGGAGGAACGGGCTGGCTGAGCGGCCGCATCGCGAGCCGCTGGCTCGAGCGCGGCGCGGCGGTGACGTGCGTGGCCCGGGGCGGCCGCTCGGCGCCCGCGGGCGCCGAGCTGGTGGTCGCCGACCGCGATCAGCGCAGCGCTTACGAGCGGGTGGCCGAGCGCCAGTGGGACGAGGTGATCGATATCTCGTCGCACCCCGGCCACGTGGCGGCCGCGCTCGAGGCGCTCGCACGGCAGACGGCGCACTGGACGTACGTCTCCAGCCTCTCGGTGTACGCCCGCGCCGACGTCGTGGGCCAGGACGAGTCGGCCGACACGCTCCCGCCCACGCGGCCGGGGGACGAGTCCGACTACGGGCGCGACAAGGCCGCGGCCGAGGCATCCGTCCGCGGCGCCATGGGCGAGCGTGCCGCCGTCCTGCGGCCGGGGCTGATCGTGGGCCCCGGCGACCCGACCGACCGCTTCGGCTACTGGGTGTCGCGCTTCGCGCTGGCGGGCGACGGACCGGTCCTCGTGCCCGACGCGGGCGACCGCCGCGCGGAGGTGATCGACGTCGACGACCTCGCCGACTTCGCCGTCGACCGCGCCGCCGACGGATGGGGCGGAACGGTGAACGCGATCGGCGACGTGCATGCGCTCGCCGACGTGCTCGGGCTCGCGCGCGAGGTCTCGGGGCACACCGGTGTCGTGGTCGAGGCTTCCGACGATGCCCTGGAGTCCCACGGCGTCGGGCACTGGTCCGGCCCCCGTTCGCTGCCGCTCTGGCTCCCCGCGGACATGCCCGGGTTCATGACGCATCGCAATGAGCTCTACCGTTCCGTGGGCGGCCGCCTTCGCCCGCTGCGCGAGACGCTGGAGCGCACGCTGGTCGACGAGCGCGAGCGCGGACTCGAGCGCGACCGGCGTGCCGGCCTCTCCCGCGCCGACGAGCTCGACATCCTCGCCGCGCTCGCCGGCTGACGCCCGCACGCG
>JAPSKH010000030.1 GCA_031177765.1 Microbacterium sp.
CCCGCCGGGCGTCACCTCATCGGGGCGGCGGGAGCTACGCGGGCTCGGCGGCGAGGGCGCCCTCGGGGTCCGCCGGAGCCATCGGGATGACGCCGCCCGGGTCGGGGTCGCCGTCCGGGTCGAAGGCGCCGTCGGCATCCGGTGCGGCGGGTCGGTCCGCGGCATCCGCGCCAGGCACGGACGCGGATGCCGCGAAGCGGTCGGTCGCGGCGCGGAGGGCGGCCGCGATGCCCGGCTCGGATGCCGCGTGCGAGGCATCCGGGATCATGTGGAGCTCCGCCTCCGGCCACGCGCGGTGAAGATCCCACGCGGTCATGGGCGGCGTGCAGACGTCGTAGCGGCCCTGCACGATGACCGCCGGGATGCCGCGGATCGCATCGACGCCGGCGATGAGCTGGCCCTCCTCGAACCATCCGCAGTGCATGAAGTAGTGGTTCTCGATGCGCGCGAACGCCACCGCGGCGCGCGGCTCGGTCATGGCGCGGACGAGGTCGTCGTCGGGGAGGAGCGTCAGCGCGGACGCCTCCCAGCGCGACCACGCGATCGCGGCGGGCTCGTGCACGGCGGGGTCGGGATCGCACAGGCGGCGGTGGTACGCCTCGATCATCCTCGAGCGCTCGAGCACCGGGATGTTGGCGATGAAGTCCTCCCACTCGTCGGGAAGGATCGCCGACGCCCCGCCTTCGTAGAACCACTCGAGCTCGTGGCGGCGCAGCGTGAAGATGCCGCGCAGGACGAGCTCGGACACCGCCTCCGGGTGCGACTGCGCGTAGGCGAGGGCGAGCGCGCTTCCCCAGGAGCCGCCGAAGACCTGCCAGCGCTGGATGCCGAGGTTCTTGCGCAGCAGCTCCATGTCGGCCACCAGGTGCCACGTGGTGTTGTGGCGCAGGTCGGCGTCGGGCTCGCCGGCGTGCGGCGTGGACCGTCCGCATCCGCGCTGGTCGAACAGCACGATGCGGTACCGCTCGGGGTCGAAGAACCGGCGGTGCCAGGGCGCGGTTCCGCCGCCGGGGCCGCCGTGCAGGAACACGACCGGCTTGCCGTCGGGGTTGCCGCTCTGCTCCCAGTACACGCGGTTGCCGTCGCCGACGAGCAGCTCGCCGCTCTCGTACGGCTCGATCGGCGGGTACAGGATCTCGTCGAGTCGCTCGTTCACAGGTCCTCCCCGGCCACGGCGAAGGTGTCGCATGCGCCCAGGCCGTCGCGATATCCCGTCTCGAACCACCGCTGGCGCTGCTCGCTCGAGCCGTGCGTCCACGTCTCGGGGTTGACGAACCCGCCCGCCTCCCGCTGGATGTGGTCGTCGCCGACGGTCTGAGCCGCGTTGATCGCGTCGGCGATCTGCTGCGGGGTCGGCGCATCCAGGTACGGCACGCCGTTGTCGTCGACCTGCTCCGTCATGTCCCCGACCCACGCGCCGGCGAAGCAGTCGGCCTGCAGCTCGGTGCGCACGCCGTTGCTGTCAGGGCCGGTCCCGTTGTCGGGGTGCTCCTGCATGATGCCGGTGATGTTCTGCACGTGATGCCCGTACTCGTGGGCGAGGACGTAGAGCTGCGCGAGTTCGCCGGCGGTCGCCTCGAAGCGCTCCCGCATGAGCGCGAAGAAGGTGGGGTCGACGTACACCGTCTCTTCGGGCGGGCAGTAGAACGGGCCCGTCTGGTTCGAGGCTGTGCCGCACTGGGACGGGGTCTGCACGTCGACGACGATCAGCTGGGGCGCACGGTATCCCTCGATCTGCTGCGACCAGTACTCGTCCAGCACCAGGCTCCCCGCGGCGAGCCGGCAGTCGTCACGGGCGTTCGCGTCGGCGCCGGTCTCGCACTGCTCGATCTCGGACTCGCCGCCCGCGGCGCCCTGCGGCACACCGGGAAGGAGACCCGAGACGTCGGTGCCGGTGAACAGCTGGAACAGCAGCACCGCGATCGCGCCGATGCCGGCGATGCCGCCGCCGGCGACCGCGGCTCCCGCTCCTCGACGCCGGGCGCGGTTCCCCCCGACGTTGGCGTTCTCATTGAACGTCATGGCCTCACGGTACCCCGGTCGGCCGCGGCCCGGCCGCTTCGACAGGCATCCCAGCGGACACTGACCCGTCGATCCCCCGACCGATCGCGTTCAGCACGCGGACCAGGGGCGTTCAGCCGGGGCACCGGTGCGCCGGCTACCGCGCCGCGGCCGGGACCGCCGCACGACCGGCCAGGTACTCGGCCCAGGCCCGCGTGCCGCGCTGCGCGTCCTCGCCGGCGAGGTTGTCACCCACGGCGTAGGCGCGGCCCACGGCGCCGGGCAGGGGAAACGGCATCGTGCGGCGACGCCGGCCCCGCGGCTCGTTGAACGCGGCGACGAGGTCGCGGATGTCGAGCACGTCGGGCCCGGCGAGGTCGCGGACGCGCCCGGCCGGGCTCCCGAGGGTCAACTCCGCCAGCCGCGCGGCGACCTCGTCGCCGTCCACCGGCTCGAAGCGCAGACCGCGGGGCGCCGGGGTCAGGGGAAGCGCCGCCATGGCCTTCACCACCGGGAACACGAAGTCGTGCAGCTGCGCGGCGCGCAGCACCGTCCACGGCACGCCCGATTCCATGATCGCGCGCTCGGCCTCGGCCTTCGCACGGAAGTAGCCGATCGGCATCCGGTCGGCGCCGATCACCGAGATGAGCAGCAGGTGACGGATGCCGCCGGCCCGGGCCGCGGCCGCGAGATTGCCGGCGGCGATGTCGTCTCCCTTCGCGCCGCCGGCGAGGTGGAGCACCACCTCCACCCCGTCGAGCGCCGCCGTGAGCCCGCGACCGGCGACCGTGTCGCCTTCGACGTGCTGGATGCCGGGCATGTCTGCCCGCGGGTGCCGGGTCAGGATTCGCACGTCACGCCCCGCTGCGCGCAGCAGGGGGACGACACGGCGACCGATGTTGCCGGTGCCGCCGGTTACGAGAATCGGTGCAGTCATGGTTGTCTTCCTCTCATGTCACATCCGAGGACGCTGCCTCGTCGACATCACGACGACCGAGCACGGGGAGATGTGACATGACGGATCGACGAATTCTCGCGAGGCGCTTCGAGACCGAGCGTCCACGGCTCACCGCCATCGCGACCCGGCTGCTCGGCTCGGCCGCGGATGCCGAGGATGCGGTGCAGGAGGCCTGGCTGCGGCTCGAGCGCACCGACCTGCAGCCCATCGAGAACCTCGACGCGTGGCTGACGACCGTCGTCTCGCGCGTGAGCCTGGACATGCTGAAGGCGCCGCGCCGCACGCGCGAGGACTCGTGGCAGGTCCAGCCGTGGCGCGACGAGCCGGCCGCCGTGGACGCCGATCCGGCCGACGCCGCCGCGCGCAACGACGACATCAGCGTGGCCCTACTGGTCGTGCTGGAGCTCCTCAGCCCGGCCGAGCGCCTCGCTTTCGTGCTGCACGACGTCTTCGGGCGGCCGTTCGAGGAGATCGCGACCGTCCTCGAGCGCACGCCGGATGCCACCCGGCAGCTGGCGTCGCGAGCTCGTCGACGCGTGCGCGGGGCATCCGCTCCTGAGCGGCCGTCGCCGGCGCGCACCCGAGAGGTGGTGGACGCGTGGCTGCGCGCCGCGCGCAAGGGGGACTTCGGCGCACTTCTGAGCCTTCTCGACGACGGCGCCGTGCTGCGTGCCGACTTCGGCACCTCCACGCAGGTCATCGAGGGCGCCCGGGCGATCGCCGAGCAGGCCGTGCTGTCGGCCCGGCTGGCCGCCCACTCGACCGCCGTGCGCATCGGAGGTCGCCCCGGTGTGGCGGCTGTGCTCCACGGCAGGGTCGTCTCGATCATGGCGTTCACGCTCGAGGAGGGGCGGATCACCGCGCTCGACGTGCTGGCCGACCCTGCGCGGCTCGCCGACCTGCGGGTCGACGAGATCGTCGCCGGCGACCTGGGCTGACACCGGCGCACGAGGAGATGGCACCCCGGCGGACGCGTGTCAGCCGGAGCGCCGGCGCGATCTCACCCCCGCACAGCCCGACCCACGGGACGACCGCCGCGCGCCGCGCAGGAATAGGCTCGGCACATGGTCACCGCACCCACGACGGTCACGATCACCGGAGCCGGCGGACAGATCGGCTACGCCCTGCTGTTCCGCATCGCGGCGGGCGACATGCTGGGCCCCGACCGGCCGGTGAGGCTCCGGCTGCTGGAGATCCCGCAGGGCATGCGCGCCGCCGAAGGAGCCGCGCTCGAACTGCAGGACTGCGCCTTCCCGCTGCTGGACGCGGTCGAGCTGAGCGACGATCCCCGCGTCGCGTTCGACGGCTGCAACATCGCGCTGCTCGTCGGCGCGAGACCGCGCGGACCGGGCATGGAACGCGCCGACCTGCTGGCGGCGAACGCGGGCATCTTCGGCCCGCAGGGCGCGGCGATCGGGGCATCCGCGGCCGTGGACGTCCGCGTCGTCGTGGTGGGCAACCCCGCGAACACGAACGCGCTCATCGCCGCAGCATCCGCCGCTCCGGACGTGCCCGCCGACCGCTTCAGCGCCCTCACCCGGCTCGACCACAATCGTGCGGTCGGCCAGCTGGCGGAGGCGCTCGCGGTCGGTCCCGGCGCGATCACCGACGTGACGATCTGGGGCAACCACTCCGCGACGCAGTTCCCCGACGTGACGCACGCGACGTTGACGCGTCCGGACGCGCCGGGCGAGCGCACGCCGCTGCTCGCGGCCCTCGCGCTCCGCCTCGGCGGTCACGAGCAGGCGATCGCATGGCTCGACGACGTGTTCATCCCCCGCGTCGCTCAGCGCGGCGCGGAGATCATCCAGGTGCGCGGGTCGTCGTCGGTCGCGTCCGCGGCGAACGCCGCGATCGAGCACGTGCGCGACGAGCACCACGGCACTCCGAACGGGTGGACCTCGGCGGCGGTCGTCTCGCGCGGCGAGTACGGGGTTCCGGAGGGGCTGGTGTGCTCGTTCCCTGTGACCTCGGACGGCACGGGCTACCGCGTCGTCGAGGGTCTCGAGCTCGACGACCGTGGGCACCGGCGGCTGGACGCCTCGGTCGCCGAGCTCATCGCGGAGCGCGACGCCGTCCGCGAGCTGGGAGTGGTGCGGTAACCGCATGGAGGCGCTGATCCTCGCCATCGGCGCGATCATCGTGATCTCCCTCGCGACGGCGATCGCGCCGCGCCTCGGCATCGCGGGACCCCTTGTTCTCGTCCTGATCGGAGCGGGGATCAGCCTCCTGCCGTTCGTGTCGATCCCCGAGATCGACCCGGAGTGGATCCTCGTCGGCGTCCTGCCGCCGCTGCTGTACTCGGCGGCGGTCGCGCTGCCGGCGATCGAGTTCCGGCGCGACTTCGGCCCCATCGCGGGGCTGGCGGTCGTGCTGGTGCTCATCAGCTCGATCGCACTCGGCGCGTTCTTCATGGCCGTGATCCCCGGCATCCATCCGGCCATCGCGGTCGCGCTGGGTGCGATCCTCAGCCCGACGGATGCCGTCGCCACGGGGATCGTCAAACGGCTCGGCGTCTCGCGACGCGTCGTGACCATGCTCGAAGGCGAGAGCCTCCTCAACGACGCCACCGCGCTGGTGCTGCTGCGGACGATGGTCGCCGCCGCCGCGGTGGCGAGCACCGGCGCCGACGCCGACACCGACATCGGCGTGGGATTCGTTCCCGCCTTCGTCTGGGGAGTGCTGGTGGCGGTCGCCGTCGGCGGCATCGTCGGATACCTCAACCTGCGGCTGCGCGCGCTCATCGGCCATTCGGCGGCCAACACCGCCGTCGGCTTCGTCGTTCCTTTCGTGGCGTACCTGCCCACCGAAGAGCTGGGCGGCTCGGGGCTGGTGGCCGCCGTCGTGGCCGGCATCGTGACAGGTCAGGGGTCCGCTCGATGGTTCACGCCGGAGCAGCGCCGCTCGGACGAGCACAACTGGCGCACGGTGGAACTCGTCCTCGAAGGGGCCGTGTTCCTCCTCATGGGTCTCGAGCTCGACGAGATCGTGCGGCGGAACATCGCCGAGCACAACGGCCTGGGCACGGGACTGGGCATCGCCCTCGGCGCCCTCGTCATCATCATCGCCGTCCGCGCCGCGTACGTGTCGCTGCTGGTGTGGGCCCAGAGCAGACGTGCCCGCTCCAGGCGCCGACGCCGGCTCGAGGCGATCGGCGAGCGCATCGACGATGTCGCGGCCGGGCGCGTCGCTTCCCCTTCCCGACCGGGCCTGCCCGAGCCCTCGGTGCACGACCCGCGCGTGCAGCGCCGGCTCGCGGCGATGCGCGGACGGGTCGCGCGCGCCCTGGGGGACCTCGACTACTACCAGGCGTCTCCGCTGGGATGGAAGCACGGCGCGATCATCGTGTGGGCGGGCATGCGCGGCGTCGTCACCCTCGCGGCCGCGCAGACGCTGTCGGACGAGACCACGGACGATCGCGCGCTGCTGGTCTTCATCGCCTTCGCGGTCGCCGTCGGCAGCCTCATGCTGCAGGGCTTCACGCTTCCCTGGCTGGTGCGGATGCTGCGCATCGAGACCGCCGACAGCGACGCCCTCGACCGCGCCGAGCAGTCGGCTCTGGACGACGAGCTGCGCGCGGCTGCGGCATCCGCTCTCTCGGGCGACGCGATCCGGCGGCGCGACGGCTCGGCGTTCCCGGAGGAGCTCGTGCAGCGGATGGGCTCGCGCCTGATCGACCCGCCCGACGATGAGTCGACGTCGCTCGCCCGCGATGTGCTGGAGCTGCGGCTGGCGATGATCGAGGCCATGCGGGCGCGGCTCAACGAGCTGACATCGGGCGGCGGTTACAGCACGCCGGCGCTGCGCCACGCCCTCGCGGAACTGGACGCCGACCAGCTGAGTCTCGAGCTGCGGATACGCGACGACGACGACTGACGCTGTGCGTGTCGCCTCGCCGGGAGAGAATAGGAGCAGGGGACACGACGACAGCGAAGGGGCGGCTCACATGAGCGACGTCATGCAGGATGCCGGATCGGCGATGACGGATGCCGCGATCTCGCGCGCGTCGGAAAAGGCGGGGCCGGCGGCGGACACCAGCCCTCTTCACCTGCCGCATGCCGCGGCCGACTGCCCGAAGTGCTTCACCGAGCTGCAGGCCGACCGCAACTGGTGGCGAGCGCGGCCGGCCGGGTCTCGTCTCGTGGGGCTCGTGATCGCCCGCGACGACATGCCCTCGGTCGTGGAGCAGCGGGCAGCGCTCACGCGCTTCGGAGTGCCGATCGAGGGTTTCCGGCATCCGGCTCCCGAGACGCTCGAGTCGTGGGAGGAGCGGCTGGTGCGCCTGTTCGGCACGCTGCGCCGCGGTGATGTGCTCGTCGTGGCGAACGTGCATGCGCTCGGTCGCGACATCGACGAGGAGACCCGCACGGTGGCCGAGCTGCGCCGCCGCGGCGTCATCATCAAGGTCGTCGGCCACGGCGGCCGTCACCTCTACGACGCCGGCCGCTGACGCCGCTGCGGGTCAGTCCTCGTTCGAGCCGGAACCGTTCGAGTGCAGCTCCTGGTCGAGCAGGGGAAGGTCTTCGCGCGTGACCAGGCGGGCGGCGATCGCGTGCTCGACCAGACGCACCCGGCGGTTGGTCGCGTAGGAGCGGACGCCGCCGCGCAGGCCCGGCACGCCGATGCGGTCGAGCTTGTCGCACACGTTGTCGAGCTTGCGGTTGAAGCGCGTGAGCGTCCAGCCGATCCGCTCGGCCGCCTGCGCGGATGTGGGCAGCTCGCTCATGCCCGTGCCCTCGCGGCGCAGCACGGGCTCGGCGAGCGCGAGGATCATCACGCGCTGGCTGTGCGTGAGCGGCACGTCGCCGATCGTGCTCAGGCCGTCGTCGTCGGGCTCGCGCTGAGTCTCGCGGAATGCCGGCTCGGACGCGTGGATGGTGAGCTCGTAGGTGGTCGGTCCGGCGCTGAAGATCACCGATGTCGACGCGAAGACGAGCGGCAGCCGCGCGCCCGGAGCGAGCCAGGCCTGCACGCGCCCACCCGAGTCCGTGACCGTCGCGCTCAGCCGGCTGCCGACGTTCGACAGCAGCCAGAGCCCCTCGACGTTCTGAATGGTCAGGAAGTTCCGGTGCAGGAAGAGGTTGTCGTCGATCGCGAGATCGCCCTCACGGCCTACCGTGAAGACGCCGGTGGGCGCCACCGGGAACAGCTCCCCGGCGAACTCCACCGTCAGCTCGTCCGTCGCGCGCATCGTCATGGTGTGCACCCCGTCACCGGCTCTGACTGCCTGCCGTTCCCGCGGACGAGCGTCACCTCGACGCACGTCGTCCCCGAGGGATCGGGCGGCAGCACGTACTGCGTGTCTTCGATCGAGGTCAGCTGCGGCTCCTCGTCGGGACGGGTGACCGCGCCCACGATGTAGTGGTCTCCGTCGAGCGGCTCCGGGTTGGTCCACGTGAACCGGACCCCTTCCGGCACGACGGCTCCCGTGAGGTCCTCCGGCTTCGGAACGACCGCCGAGACCGGGTCCTGCGGGTCGACCGGCCCGTCCGACGGGGATGCCTCGTCGCGCTCTCCCGACAGGATGCCGGGGAGCGACACCCCCACGATGATGGCGGCGAGCACGACGATGGTCGCCGCGATCCCCACCCACAGGCCGACGCGGCGACGGGGGGCGGCCGGCGCGTCGGCGGGCTGCGGGGAAGCCGGCGCCTCGAAGGCCGGAGCCGTGACCGGCGGTCCCACCGGGCCGGGCGCGGCCAGGCTGAGAGCCGGCGTGGGATAGCCCGCGCTCGGGGCGGGCGCGGGCGAAGCCGCTCCGGATCGGACCACCGTATGGTCGTAGGCCGGCACGCCGGTGTCGCGCCGGACGGTGGCATCCAGGGGTGCCGTGGCCGACGCCGTCGGGGCGCGCAGCACCGTCTCGGCCGGCGCCTCGCTCTCGAAGCGCGGTGCGAATGCGGCGGTGCTGGGCGCGGTGGTGGCCGACGGACGCGTGAGACCGGCGGCCGGGTTCGTCTCGGGATCGATGCTGACGACCCCGCGCACCCGCGTGAGGCCGTCGTCCTCGTCTTCCACCACGTCCTCGGGCACGTGGTCGTCGAGGATGTCGATGGCGGTGACCCCGTGGGACAGCTCGATCTGCACCTTCTGCAGGGCGCGCGCGAACCCGATGGCGCTCTCGTAGCGGTCGGCCGCGGACTTGGCCATGGCGCGCTCGAGCACTCGCTGCAGCGACAACGGCGCATCCGCTCGCCCGAGCGCCGGCAGCGGCATCGTCTCGATCCGCTGGATCAGCTCGGCCGCGGTGTTGCGCTGGCCGGGCAGCTCGAAGGGCGACCGCCCGGCGAGCAGGGTGTACACCGTCGCGCCGAGGGCGTACACGTCCGAACGCGGATCGCTGCGCGGCACGTCGGCGAACGACTCCGGCGGCGACCACGGGATCGACAGGCCCGCAGACTCGGCGGCGGCACTCGTGGTGGAGGCGATGCCGAAGTCGGTGAGAGCCGGGCGGTTGTACTCGGTGACGAGGATGTTGGCCGGCTTGATGTCGCGGTGCAGCACGCCGGCGCGGTGCGCGGTCTCGACCGCGGCGGCGACCTGCACTCCGACGCGCAGCGACTCCGCCACCGGGAAGGGCTCCCGCCGGTAGCGCACCTGCAGGTTGGGCTTGGGGCAGTACTCCATCACCAGGTACGGGCGCCCGTCGTGGGCGACTCCCGCCTGATAGATGGTGACGATCGCCGGGTGGGTCGACAGCATCGCCATGACGTTCGCCTCGGCGGTGAACTCCTCGACGGATCCGCTCGAGATGCGGTCGGTGAGCAGCACCTTCACGGCCACACGGCGCTTGGGCAGCTGCTGCTCGTAGAGGTAGACGTCGGCGAACCCGCCGGAGCCGAGCAGGTCGAGATACGTGAAGCCCGGCAGATCGGGCGGTGTCATCGGCGCGCGTCGGCTCACACCAGCTCCTCGATCGCGACGGTGATGCCGTCGCCGAGGTCCAGCAGGTCGCCGGGCACGACGACGGTTCCCTCACCGGGGTGCAGCCGGACGGGGTCCGCACCGCTTCGCCGCAGCGTCGTGCCGTTGGTCGTCCGCAGGTCGGTCGCGACGATGCTGTCGCCCTCGACGCGCAGCTCGACGTGGCTGCGCGAGATGTCCTGCTGCGGGCTGTCGACGGCAATGAGGTGCGGGAGGTCGGTCCCCGAGACACGTGTCGACCGGGGCCGCCGGCCGATGACGACCGTGCGGTCCAGTGCCACCACCTGGCCGGTCGAGACCCGGATGCGCCCGGGCGCACGGGGACGCGGCGGCGCCAGCGGCGGCATGGACGAGGTCAGAGGATCTCCGGTGCGTATCGCCCGCGCCTCCGCCAGCGACACCGTCTCACCGTCGTGGTCGCCGTGCGCCGGCGCCGCGCCGGACGGAGTGCCGGACCGCACGAGCGTGGCCCCGAGCGGATCGACGACGGGCGTGTCGGGCGCCGGCGGCTGCTCGGCGCGCGGGACGAACGTGGAGTCGCCCGGAAGCAGCGTGTCGGCGCCGGCGACGCTGAGCACGGCGGAAGAGTCGATGAGTCCGCCGGTCGGCGTCGGCGGCGCCGCCGGCGTCGGCTGCGCCACCGGCGTGGCCGGCGCAGGCTGGGCCGGGCGCGATCGGCGAGAGGATGCGATCGTCTCGTCGACGGATGCCTCTTCGGCGGCCGCCGCGGGTCTCGGTGCGTTCGCCGGCACGGCGGCGGCAGCACCGCCCGATTCCGTGGTCGCGGGCGACGACGCCGCAGCGGAAGCAGACGGCACAGCCACCGAGGGTCGGCTCATCGCCGGACCGGCGGCGGCATCCGACGTGGCGGCACCTGCGCCGGGCTCCCACACGACGCGATCGGCGAGCACGACGCCGTCGGCGACCGGGAGCTCCGGTTCCACCGTCGCCGCGCCATCCGTCCCCGTGAGGGTGACCCGTGTGACGGCGTCGATCACGCGCTCGGTCCATGTGGTGACGCCCTCGCCCGAGATCCGCTCGGCGCGCGGTGCCTCGACGGCGAGCGCGTGGCTGCCGCGCACGGCGACGCGCACCGCGGAGCCTTCGGCGAGCGCCACGGCGAAGGCCGGGATCGCGGTCAGGGACGCACCGTACGCGCCGGTCAGCGCCTCGATGACGCCGCCGAGCCCGCGTCCTTCGGCGACGAGGTCACGGATGCGGGCGGCCAGAGCGGGCGACGTGCCCGGCTCGAGCAGCACGACGCCATGCGCCGTCACGACGACGGGAGTCGTTCCCGGCGAGTACAGCGTCGGCATCACTTTCCTCCTACGGCGGCTGCGCGGGGCAGCGTGTCGCCGTCGACCTCGTCGACAGGTGCGACCGCTGGTACCGTATCGCGCTCCCCGGACCGGTTGGCACGCGTGCGGACCGCGAGGGCGTCGATCACCAGCGCCGTGATGTTATCGCGTCCGCCTCGCACCATCGCCTCGTGCACCAGTCTGGTGGCCGCAGCCTGAGGGTCGGACTCGCCGACCAGGATCGCGTGCAGCTCGTCGTGACGCAGCTCGCTGGACAGGCCGTCGGAGCACACGAGCACCCGATCGCCCTCCTCGGCGGGCAGGAGCCAGTAATCGGGCTCGCCGTCGCTGCCGGCGCCGATCGCCCGGGTGATGACGTTGCGTCGCGTGTCGCGGTGGGCGGCGTCGAGGCTGAGCTCGCCGCTGTCGACGAGCTCCTGCACGACGGAGTGGTCGACGCTGACCTGCTCGAAGTGTCCTTCGCTGAGGCGGTACGTGCGTGAGTCGCCGAGGTTGACCGCGAGCCAGTACCCCTCGCCGTCGACATCGGCGATCACGACGCCGGCGAGCGTCGTTCCCGCTCCCGCGCCGGCGCCCGTCGACAGCGCGTCGACGCGACGGCGGGCGCGGGCGATCGCGGCGTGGACGTCGTCGATGGTGAGGCTGGGACGCCCCGCGAACACCGCGAACTCCTCGATCACCGTCGCGCTCGCGATCTCGCCGGCGTGATGCCCGCCCATGCCGTCGGCCACGAGGTACAGCGGCGCCTCGGCGAGGAACGCGTCTTCGTTGATGCGGCGGCGCAGGCCCGGATCGGTCGCCGCGCCGGACCGCGCGATGATCGGCGCGTGCATCACACGGCGCCCAGGGTGGCGCTGCGGTCGCCGAACTCCAGGCGGTCGCCCGCTCGCACCGTGGTGGGAAGGCCCGGAACGAGGGGGAAGCGCCCTCCGTCGCGCAGGAGCACCGTGCCGTTGGTGGAGTGCCGGTCGCGCACCCAGGGGCCGTTGTCGTCCGCGCCGATCTCGAAGTGCGTCTTCGACAGCGAGAGCGTCTCGTCGCGCACCGCGACCACCGCGGCGCCGGGCTCGGCCGCGGGATTGCGCCCGTAGAGCGTGCGGCCGTACGCGGCCATGCGCGTGCCGTCGTCCCACGTGAGCACGGCGAGCGGGCGGTCGGCCCGCTCCGCGGGGAACGGGACGGATGCCGCCCGGGTGTCGTCGACGTCGACGGCGACCGGCGTCGCCACCGCGCCCGGGAAGAGCGGGATGCCCGCGGACGCGTGAGCCGCGGCGCCCACAGGAGCGGTCGCCGGCACGACGGGGATGGCGACGGTCGGCGCCGACGCCTGGGGAGCCGCGGCCGGCTGGTCGTTCGCCGTCACGGTCGTGGTGGGCGCGGTCGGGGCTGTCGCCGACCGGTGCGCCGCGGCGGCCTCGAGCGGCTCGGTGAGATCCGCGGGCGGGTACGGCAGCGTCACCGTCGCGGCAGGCCGAGAAGCGATCGACGCGGGGACGGCGGAAGCTGGCGCGGGCGCCGGCGCCCCGACCAGCGAGGGCTCAGGGGCACGAGCGGGCGCGGACGGCGCAACCGGCGCCGGCGCGGGCACCGAGACCAGCTCGGGTTCAGGAGCGGGAGCGGGCGGCGCAGCCGGCGTGGCAGCGGCGATCGGCGCAGAAGCGGGCGCGACCGCAGGAGCGTCAGCCGGGTGCGGCACGGGGTGTGCGGCGGGCGGAGTCGGCTGCGGCGCGAAGTGAGCGGGAGCCGAGGGCGGTGGCGTGTACGCAGGCGCCGGCGCGGCCGTGTAGGCCGGGCGCGCGGGAGCGGCGTAGGCCGGGGGGTGCGCGGGAGCGGCGTAGGCCGGGGCAGAGATCGGGGCGCGCTGCGCCGTCGCGGCGCCGTAGGGGTGCATCGGCGGTGCCGCGCGGGACGTGCTGGCCGGACCGTATCCAGCAGGTGCCGCCGGTGCCGGCCAGCCGGGGTAGGCCGGTGCCATGCCACCTCGCGGCGGTCCTGCGGGCGCGGGCGCGGCATCCGTTCCCCGTACACCGACGACGGCGGTGCGCGCCGCCATGTCGTGCCAGCCCTGGCGCTTCACGCCCGCGTCGAACAGCGGTGTGAAGTACCCGACCACGACCGAGGCCGCCAGGTTGAACACGAGGTTGCGCAGCACCGCGCGCCAGAAGCCGATGGGCTCTCCCGAGTCGGCGTCCTGCAGGCGCAGACCGAGGGCGCGCTGGCCGATCGAACCCCGGCCTCCCTGCATCGCCGAGTACGCCAGCCACCAGCCCAGCATCCCGAGCGCGATGAGCAGCCATCCCAGCATCGCCCAGAGGAACACGCCGGAGGAGTCGCGCGCGAGGACGCGTCCCCACAGCAGCGCGACGTACAGGCCCACGAGCACCAGCGCGATCGCCGTGGCGATGGCGGCGTCGATCACGTAGGCGCCGACGCGGCGCCCGAGGGAGGCCGGCGAGACGGCGGGAAGCGGGGATGCGGTCATTCGGTCTCCTGGGTTTCGGACGCGGAGCCGTCGGGTCGGCTCTTCCTCGCGCCGCGGCGGCGCTTCTGCGCGCCTTCGGGCGCCGGGGGGCGCGGGGTGCGGGGCGGAAGCGCGAAGCGGGTGCCGGCGAGGAGGGAGCGCAGGCTCAGCCGCGCCTGGAGGCGCCGCCACACGGAGCGCCCGCGACCCATGCCGCCGACGATCTCGTCGACCTGCTTCCAGAACTCGTCGACATCGGCGGGGCTGGGCTCCGACGGCCCGAACACCTCGAGGTCCGCGCGCGAGGCGAGCGTGGCGACCTTGGGCTCGGCGAACGCCGCACTGAGGATGCCGGCGTCCTCGCGACGCGTCGCACCGGGACGCACGGGCGCACCGTAGTCCGACGCCCGGTCCACCAGCTCGTCCCACCCGCCGCTGATGCGATCGGTGGCGCGCTCGGCCTCTCTCCGCTTGCGGCGCCGCGTCGCCTTCAGCGCGCCGATGACGATGAACGGGGCGAGCAGCACGAAGAGGATGCCGAGAGTGCCGAGGCCGATCGCGACGATGGTCCACAGCAGGGTGGCGTCGAAGCCCTCGTCGTCGTCGGAGCCGCGGTCGTCGGTGGTCGTCGGCGGCAGGTCGACCGGCTCCTGCGGCGGGGGCGGCGGCTGCAGCACCTGCGGCTTCGGGTCGGCCTTGGGCTTCGTCGTCTGGTCGCTCGGGACCTGGTCCTCGGGCGGCGTGGGGTCGAAGGGCACCCAGCCGACGCCGTCGAAGGCGACCTCGACCCACGCGTGCAGGGTCTCGCCGTTCGCGGTGAACACCGGCTGATCGGCCTGCTCCTCGTCGGGGTAGAAGCCCATGACGACGCGGGCCGGGATGCCGAGCTCACGCGCGAGCAGCGCCATCGCGGTGGCGTACTGCTCGTCGTCGCCCACCATCTGCTCGGCGCCGAGCATCGTGGAGATGCGCTCGGCGCCGTGTCCGGCGCGCGAGAGCGGCTGCCCTTCCAGGCCGTGGCTGAAGAAGCCGCCCTCGGACAGCATCGACTCCAGCGCCCGCACCTGCTCGATGGGGGTCGTCGCCTCGGCGACCGCCTTGGCGGCGATGTCGGCGAAGTCCTCGGGCACGCCTTCCTGATCCGGAAGCGCCAATGGCGCGAACGGCACGTCGGCCAGCGACTCGTCGCTCGGCACGTCGGGGATCACGCTCTGCAGCGTGTACGCGTCCCCCTCGCGCAGGCCCGCCGTGACGACGCCGGTGTACGTGGCGTCGTTGTAGTGCGCGGTGCGACGCAGATCGTCCGCACGGTCTCCTTCGAACGTGACGCTGCGCACCGCGCCGGCATCGGGCATCCAGACCGCGTCGAAGGCGCCGATCTCGACGTGCATCGTCGCCGGCGTGCCCTCGGCATCGGTGGACATGTTGGTGCGGATGGGCGTGAACGCGCTCGAGGACCCGGCGCCCTCGTCCGAGACGTTGTAGACGGTGCCGTTGTAGGCATCCATCGTCGCGAGGCGCACGCGCGCGCCCTCGGGCAGTCCCGTGACGGTGAAAAGCGACTCGTCGGGGTAGTCGCGGACGTACGCGCGGAACGACTGCAGCGGGCTGGGGAACTCGCGGATGTCGAACGGCGGGATGACGACATCGCGCAGCACGTAGCGCGGTCCGCTCGGTGCCGCGGCACCGCTCGTGGCGATGCCCACGATCGCGGCGACCGCGAGGATCGCGCCGCCCAGGAGGAGCCGGCGGGTCGCCGCGGAGCGGGTCGATCCGGAGCCCTCCCCGACGGAGACGGCAGCGGCCTGCGGCAGCCAGGCCTGACGGACCGCCAGCCAGAGGACCGCGACCACGCCGAAGGCGACGCCCTGGATCACCGGGGCGAACGGCTGCGACGTTCCCAGCGCGATCTCGATCGCCAGGAGCGCCGCCGCGGGCAGCAGCGCCCAGGCGGCGTGCCGCAGCCGCAGGGCCAGCGACGTGGTCAGCACCGCCGCGACGAGCGTGAGCAGGAACGGCACGATGAGGTGCCCGTCGCCGGGTGCGACCGGGGCCACGGTCGTCAGCAGCTTCTTCCAGGCCTCGACGGTGCCCGCCGCCAGCAGTCCCAGCGTGTCGATGGTCGGAATGAACCCGGCGACCGTGGTGTGCGGCAGGGCGAGCACTCCGCCGAAGAGCAGGTAGGTCGCGATCGTGGCGGCCGACAGGAGCAGGATGCCCCAGCGCAGGAAGGCGCCGAGCACGGCCAGGGCGCCCCCCAGCAGAAGGCCGCCGAAGGCGGCGAGGAGGTAGCTCGGTCCATCGAAAGTGGGCTGAAAGCCGACCACCGGGATCGCCAGCAGCAGCGAGATCGCAGCGAGGTCGAGCACCCAGCGGCGCAGCGGGAGCGAGAACGACGTGGAGGCGGCCGCGGCAGGCGGCACGGCGGGCGGCGGTGTGTGCGGGCCGCTGTTGCGGGCCCGGGTGCGGGAGCGACGGGTCGGCGCGGGTGCGCCGTTCGCGGCGCTGGAGGTGTGGGCGGGCGCGGTCATGCCAGCACCTTCCGCAGGGCTCCGGCGAGCTGGTCCAGGGCGCCGACCGTGACGACGTCGGCGTCGCCGATCCGGCGCAGCGACGGCGCGGCGCCCACGTCGGCGACGACGACGAGCGTCCGTGCTCCGAAGGGCAGCCTGCTGCATGCGGTGCGCAGGTCGTTCGCCTCGACGCGGCTGCCGCACAGCAGCACGACGACGCTCGCGAGCGGCATCGACGCCGCGACGGCGCCGGCGAGTTCGCCGATCCTTCCCGCACGCGGCCGGGAGTGGTCCAGCCCCGACAGGGCGTCGAGGAACTGCTTGCCGGTCCCGGCCGGCAGCGTGCGCTCCTGCACGCGCACCTCGACGCGCTGCGAGTCCCGCAGCGCACGCAGGCCCAGCGAGCCGGCGGCCGAGATGGCCAGCTCGAACTCGTCGTCGTCGCGGTAGTCGGCCGGACTCGTGGACAGGCCGATCACGAAGTGCGAACGGCGGGTCTCCTCGTACTGGCGGACCATGAGGTTGCCGGCGCGCGCGGTCGACTTCCAGTGCACGTGGCGCAGGTCGTCGCCCGGCTGGTACTCCCGCAGCGCGTGGAACGACACGTCGTCGCGGGAGAGGTCGGTGGCCGGGAGCCCCTCGAGGTCGCGCAGGAAGCCGAGGGACTGCCCGTCGAACAGCACGGTGCGCGGGTGCACGAACAGATCGACCGGCTGATCCCGGCGGTGGACGCGCTCGAACAGTCCGAGGGGATCGCCGCGCACGACGCTGACCGGGCCCACCTTGATGACGGCGCGGCGGGAGGTCGGAATCGCGAACAGCTCCTCGGCGGATTCGCCGGGGGGAAGGCGATGGATGTCGAAGACGCCGCGGCCGGATCCCACGGGGAGCACCACCCGGGAAGGCAGGATCGCGCGGTTGCCTGTGTTCGAGAGCGTGAGCGCCCCGACCGCTCGCTCGCCGACCACGACACGCGTGCGGTTCAGATCGAGCGCCACGTCGTAGGCGGTGCGGCCGATGAGGAAGAGCAGGCACAGCCCGAGCACGGTCGTCACGACGACCGCTGCGACGGTCAGCTCCCACCACCCGAGGGTGTTGCCGAAGATCCACAGCGCGACGGCCGCGACGATCAGCACCCAGGCGACCGGGCGCACCACGGTGAGCGCGACACGCAGCCGGCGCAGCCCGCTCAGTGCGAGCTCGCCGAGCCACGCGCGGCGGTCATCCGCGGCGTGGGTCGTTCCGAGTGCGTTCGCTGCCATCAGGCGGCGGACCTGGCCTGCGGCGCGGGGACCGACTCCAGCACGCGGGCGAGGACGGTCTCGGCCGAGGTGCCGGCGAACTCCGCCTCGGGGTCGAGCACGAGTCGGTGGGTCCAGGCGGGTCCGGCGAGCGCCTTGATGTCGTCGGGCAGCACGAAGTGCCGGCCCTGCGCGGCGGCGAAGACCTTGGCGAGGCGGATCATCGCGAGCGAGCCGCGCACCGAGACGCCCAGTCGGGTCGCCGGGTCCTCGCGGGTCGCCTCGGCCAGCTGGGCGGTGAAACGGAGGACCGCGGGGTCGACGTGCACCGTCGCGGCGAGGTCTGCCATGTCGGCGACGGCGCCGGTGGTGATGATCGCCGGCAGGTGAGCGGACGGGTTGCGATCGGCGGCGCCGGCCAGGATGCGCTCGGCCACCGCGAGGTCGGGGTACCCGATCGAGGTCTTCACGAGGAACCGGTCCAGCTGCGCCTCGGGCAGCTTGTAGGTGCCCGCCTGCTCGATCGGGTTCTGCGTCGCGATGACGAGGAACGGACGACCCACCTCGTGAGTCACGCCGTCCACGGTCACGCGGGACTCCTCCATGACCTCCAGCAGCGCCGACTGAGTCTTCGGCGAGGCGCGGTTGATCTCGTCGGCGAGGACGATCGAGGCGAACACCGGGCCGCGGTGGAACTCGAACCGGTGGTTGGCCTGGTCGTAGATCGTGACGCCGGTCACATCGGACGGAAGCAGGTCGGGCGTGAACTGGATGCGGCTGCTCGTGCCCTGCACGGTCGCGGCGAGCGCCTTCGCGAGACTCGTCTTTCCCGTCCCCGGGGCATCCTCGAGCAGCACGTGCCCCTCGGCGAGCATGGCCGACAGCACGAGCCCGACGACCTCGCGCTTGCCCAT
>JAPSKH010000031.1:0-1421 GCA_031177765.1 Microbacterium sp.
CGCCGGAAGGGACCGGAGGCGGCGGGCCCGGCGGAAGCGGCTGCGCGTCCCGGTGCGCGAGGATCTGGTTCACCTCGACCTGGTCGACGAGCGCCTCATGCACGAGCTCGACGCTCGGGATGTCGGTCAGGCGCAGCGGCTGGTCCACGCCGTTGGACAGCGCGAGCGACCCCGCCCCCCACATCCGCTGCAGCAGACCGCGGCGCACCTGCACGGTGTAGCCGCGCACATGCGTGAGCTCTCGCCGCTTCACGACGAGGACTCCGCGGCGCTCGATGACCCGGCGGGTCGTGATCGTGTACACGTGCGACCACCAGCGCAGGAAGGGCAGGAAAACCAGCAGCAGCACGACGACGCCGGCGGCGGTCAGCAGCATCCAGTTCTCGAACGGTGCGGGCAGGTTGCCATACAGATAGCCGGACGCGCCGGCGACGGCGATGAGCACGAGCGCGGACCAGGTCAGCCGGCGCGCATGACCGCGGAAGCGCGCGACGAGCAGTTCGGGCGTGGGCGCACCCGGAGCGGGCGTCAGCGGCCTGCCGCCATAGCTCGTCGGCTGCGTCATGGTCCCATTGTCACGGTGATCCCCGACACCGCCCGGATCACCCGCCGCATTGCGTCACGCTGCACACTCAGTCAGCGGACGTGGACCACGTCGCCTGCCGAGACGGCGCTCTCGAACTCACCGTCCTGCACGACGACCAGCCGCCCGTCGTGGTCGATGCGCTGAGCGCGGCCGCGCAGCATCTCGTCCCCGGGAAGCGACACGGCGACGTCGCTGCCGATCGTGCTGCACAGGGACTCCACCTCGCCGAGCACGCCCGACGCGGCCGCGTCGCCGCCCGCGGCGATCAGGGCGGACAGCTGCTCGTGCAGCGCGTGGAGATAGTCGGCCAGCAGTCGGTCCTCGTCGCACTCGAGACCGACCGCCTCGAAGGACGTCGCGGTCTCCACCGGCAGGTCGGTGCGTGGCATCCGGGTGTTCACGCCCGAGCCGACGACGACGATGTCAGGGCGTCCGGGAACGACCTCGGCCAGGATGCCGCACACCTTGCCGCCGTCCAGAAGCACGTCGTTCGGCCATTTGAGATCGGCGGAGTGGCCGGTGCCGCGCACCTGCTCCCGCACGGCGCGTGTCATCGCTGCGCCGGCGATGAGCGGGATCCATCCGCGCGACGCGATGGGGAGCCCGTGCCCGTCCACGACGACCGAGACGGCCAGCGCCGTGCCGGGCGGCGTCACCCAAGACCGGTCGAGTCGTCCTCGTCCCGCGCGCTGGTCCGTCGTCAGGAGCAGCGACAGGTGCGGCCACTCGCCGGGCGCCTCGGTGACGTGTCTCACGACGTCGGCATTCGTCGAGTCCGTCGTCTCGACGACGTGCACGCGAGGACTGATCGCAGCGGTGCGGGGATACCCGTCGG
>JAPSKH010000031.1:1521-17732 GCA_031177765.1 Microbacterium sp.
CTGCCGTGCGCCTCACCCTCGCCCACAGCCGATCCCGCCCGCCCTTGTGCGAACCCTCCAAGGGATGCCGGATGCCCGCCGATAGGGTGGAACGCGTGACCCACGCGCCCGATCACCCCGACCTGTCGACGACCGCAGGCAAGATCGCCGACCTTCGCGCCCGTTACCAGGAGGCCGTCCTCGATGCCGAGGCGGCGGCCAAGCAGAAGCAGCATGCCAAGGGCAAGGGCACGGCGCGCGAGCGCATCGAGCTGCTGGTCGATCCCGGCAGCTTCGTGGAGCTCGACGAGTACGTGCGCCACCGCACATCCGCCTTCGGCATGGACAAGTCCCGCCCCTACGGCGATTCCGTCGTGACGGGGGTCGGCACGATCCACGGCCGCACCGTCGCGGTCTACGCGCAGGACTTCTCCACCTTCGGCGGCTCGCTCGGCGAAGTGGCCGGCGACAAGATCATCAAGGTGATGGAGTTCGCGCTGCGCAGCGGCATTCCCGTCGTGGGCATGCTCGACTCCGGCGGCGCTCGCATCCAGGAGGGTGTGGTCGCCCTCGGCAAGTACGGCGAGATCTTCCGCCTGAACACGGCCGCCTCCGGCGTCATCCCGCAGATCTCGATCATCATGGGGCCGGCGGCGGGCGGCGCGGTGTACTCCCCCGCCCTCACCGACTTCGTCGTGATGGTCGACAAGACCAGCCAGATGTTCGTGACCGGGCCCGACGTCATCAAGACCGTCACGGGCGAGGACGTCGGCATGGAGGAGCTGGGCGGCGCCCACACCCACAACACCCGCTCGGGCGTGGCGCATTACCTGGCGGACGACGAGGACGACGCGATCGACTACGTGCGGACGCTGCTGGGGTTCCTCCCCGACAACAACATGTCCGAGCTGCCGGTCTACGAGACCGGATTCGAGTTCGAGACGACGGATGCCGACCGCTCGCTGAACACCGTCATCCCTGATTCCCCGAACCAGCCCTACGACATCCATCAGGTGATCCGCGGGATCGTCGACGCCGAGGACTTCCTCGAGGTGCAGCCGCTGTTCGCGCCGAACATCGTGATCGGGTTCGGCCGCATCGAGGGCCGGTCGGTCGGGATCATCGCGAACCAGCCGTCGCAGATGGCGGGCACGCTCAACATCGACGCCGGCGAGAAGGCCAGCCGCTTCGTGCGGTTCTGCGACGCCTTCTCCATCCCGATCGTGACCCTCGTCGACGTGCCCGGCTACCTTCCCGGCACCGACCAGGAGTGGACCGGCGTCATCCGCCGCGGCGCGAAGCTGCTGTACGCCTACGCCGAGGCGACCGTGCCGCTGGTCACCGTCATCCTGCGCAAGGCCTACGGCGGCGCCTACATCGTGATGGGTTCCAAGCAGCTGGGCGCCGACATCAATCTCGCGTGGCCGACGGCCGAGATCGCCGTGATGGGCGGCCAGGGCGCGGTCAACATCCTCTACCGCGGCGAGATCAAGCGCGCGGAGGAGGCCGGCGAAGACGTCGCCGCGGTCCGCACCCGCCTCGCGAACGAGTACACGTACAACGTCGCGTCGCCGTTCCTCGCGGCCGAGCGGGGCGAGCTGGACGGCATCATCGAGCCGGCGCAGACGCGGGTGTCGATCGCGAAGGCGCTGCGGGCGCTGCGGGGCAAGCGCGCGCAGCTGCCGCCGAAGAAGCACGGGAACATCCCGCTGTGACCGCCGCCGAGGACAGCGCCGCCGAGGACATCCGGGTCGAGGTGCTCCGCGGATCGCCGACCGAGGAGGAGCTCGCCGCCCTCATCGCGGTCGTCACCGAGGCCTACGCCGCCGAGGCGGCGCAGGCGGTCGCCGACGCTCCGAAGCGGTCGGCGTGGGAGCTGTCGCGGCGGGCCCTGCGGCAGCCGCTGCGCCGAGACCTGGGCTGGGGCCCGGTCATCGGGCGCTAGAGCGCCCGCGGACAGCTCGGATCCCGTCTGGCATGTCCAGCGAGCGTCCACTCGCGCATCCCGCTAAGGTTTTTGTCCCCCGAAATACCTACAGACGAGCCGCTTGCGACCTGGCGATACTTGTATCGCTGGAACGCTTCTGCGTTCGGCCGGTCCGACCTCCGTCTCACGGACGCCCCGGATTCGGCCACGCGGACGGTTTTCGGGTAACCGTCCGCGAGGCGAGGGGCGGGCGGCTTCGCCGCCCCTCGCCTCCTTCACACTCCGCCCCCGCCCAGCACATCCCCCTCCCCCCGCTGGACGGGGGCGTTTCCGTGCAGGAGCGCCCGAGAGCGCGTCAGTTGCGACCGGGGTGGGGAATCTCGCGCCACAGGTCCACGGCGTCCTCGTCGCTCGGCGCGCCGACCGAGGGCGACCGGCCCACCACCGTGACGGCCACGCGTTCATCGGGCGAGGTCCGGATGTAGAGCCGGTCCGAGCTCGCCGTGCGCAGCGTCTCGGCGAGCTGTCCGCGGATGATCGTGAGCGTCTCGTCGTCGAGGCCGTCCAAGCCGCCTTCGTCGAGCACCGTCACGTTCGCCCCGCGGCGCCGGGCGCGCTCCAGCTCGGCGCGCACGTCGTCGTCGAGCAGACGCGGTCCGCGCATCTCGTCGCGCAGCCGCCCTTCGGCCAGTCGCGCCTCCAGGCGGTCTTGGTCGCTGAGGGCGCCGCCGTTCGCGACGGTTCGCGTCAGGACGGGACCGGCGACGGCGAGGGCCTTCTGCACCTGCAGCCGACGCTCCCGCTGCCGGACCGTCTGCGACGCCTGCCACGCGGATGCCGCGCGCTGCAGGCGCGTGAGCCGCGAGGTGTCGCGTGCCGCGCGCTCGATCGACCCCACCAGCAGCTGCGCGACCGTCACCCACACCACCGCTCCGACCAGGCCCAGCGCCAGGGCCGGCCCCGGTCCCATCCATGCCATGGACGCCACGGCGAGCACGGCGATGCCGATCCACGCGGTCCACGGGCGGCGGCGGACCATCACGATCGTCATGAGAGCGCCGATGCCGCCGAGGTACCACGTCGCGTACAGCTCCGTACGGGCGTCCGGGCCGACGGCGAACGAGATGGCGCTCGGCACGACCGCGGCGCACACGAGCGCCAGCACCTGCGCGAGAACCGGGAGGCGGCGGGGACGACCGATCCCCGTCGCGCGGTCGGAGTCCTCCGCGTCGGGTTCGGTGGTGTCGGTGTCGGGCTGCCACAGGATGCACAGCCACGTCGTGACGAGGTAGAAGGCGAGAGCGACCGTGACGATGAGCGGATCCGGCACCGGCTCCGTCCACCACAGGCCGCGCGCCGCCATGTACGCGGTGAACGCGAGCGCCAGCGTCACGAGCACGTGCTTGACGCTGATCACGATGCCGGCTCCCGCCACTCGAGGCGGACGGTCGTGCCGTCCGGTCCCGTCTCGACATCCGTCGATCCGCCCACCGCGGCGACGCGGGCGATGATCGAGGCGCGGATGCCGAGCCTGTCGTCGGGGATCTCCGCCAGGTCGAATCCGTCGCCGGCGTCGGACACGACGATGCTGATCGCACCGGACCCTGTCGTCACCCGCACCGTCAGCCCCACGCCGTCGGCGTGCTGCACGGCGTTGGCCACAGACTGCGTCGCCGCCAGGGTCAGGGCACGTGCCACCCAGCCCGGCACGATGGGGCTGGGTTCGGTGATCGAGCGCTCCACGACGAGTTCGACGCCGAGCTCGGCCGCGGCCGCCTCGATGTCATCGGCGATCTCGTCCGCCGCTCGCGGGTCGTCGTCGCCGTCGCCGCCATCGGCCTCGGTTCCGGCGAGCCCCGTGAGGGCCTCGCGCGCCATGGTCGCCGCCAGCGTCCGCTCCCGCGGGGTCTGGGCGCGCTCGGCGGCGATGAGGGCTGCCAGCACGCTGTCGTGCATCAGCGCCGCCATGGCCATGCGCTCCTGCTCGGCCGCGTCGGCTGCGGCAGCGTCCGCATAGGACGACACCGCACGGGTGCGCGTCTCGTCGACGTTCGTGGCCATCGAGCGCAGCAGCCAGCCGAGTGCGAGGAGGACGCCGCCGAGGATCAGGGCGAACGACACGTCGAGCCCGAGGATCATCCAGAACTTGCTGTGGAAGCCGCCCTGGATGAGACGCACCACCCCGAACAGCACCGGCGCGAGCACCGTCCACGCGATCTGCAGCGGCAGCGGGAAGGCGAGCACGGCTGCGAGGGTGGCGATGTTGACCAGGTACCAGATCCAGGGCTCGTCGATCGAGCGCGGCTGCACACCGGCGGTCGCGACCGGCCAGGCGGCGAGCGCGAGCACGTACAGCACCGCGAAGGCGCCGGCGCAGAGGCGGACCGCCCGATCCAGGAAACAGGCGATGATCATGATCGCGAGCGGACCGAACACCGCGACCATGAGCGGCTCATGCCACCCCGCACGTTCGTCTCCCGGGGCGCTGAGGGCGGTGAGGAAAGCTTGAACCCCCAGGATCAGCGAGCCGATGCCGGCGGCGATCGTGATGATGCGGTCGACGCGCGAACGGGTGAACGAGCCGACGCCGGATCGAGCATCCCGGGGGTGTGCGATCTGCCCCCAGGCGGTGTCCAGTGCGCCCGTCGGCTCAGCGCTCACGCGCGACGTCCCCGGCTTCCGCCTCGGCATCGGCGAGGATGCCGTCCTCCATCGCACGCCGCAGCAGGTCGACCTTCGTCGGCGCCGGCCGGCCGACCTCGACGTACTTCACCCGGACGCGGGTGATGTTCTCCTTGGCGGTCGAATACGCCACGCCCAGGCGCTCGGCGACGACCTTGAGCGGCAGCCCCGCGGCGTAGAGCCGCAGCACGTCGCGCTCCCGCGCCGACAGCTGCGCGTCGGCGAAGTCGCGGTCCCCTTCGACCGCGCTCGCCCACTCCACGTTGTTCAGCGGCTCACCCTTGGCAACCGTCCGCACCGCGGCGATGACGTCGTCGATGGGCGAGGACTTGCTGACGATGCCGGCGGCGCCCGCCGCGAGCGCCTCACGCACGGCGGCGGGGCGGTCGGCGACGCTGTGGATGATGACGCTCGACCCGTCGGTCACCAGCCGGCTGACGTTGTCGGTGACCGTCGTGCCGTCGCCGAGCGTCAGATCGAGGACGACCACGTCGGCCGGCGGGGCGGACGAGCGTCGACGCCACTGCAGGTACTCCTTGACGTTGCTGCCGGAGAAGACCACCTGCGTGGTGCCGCTGCGCAGGCAAGCCGCCTCGAGCCCGAGCCGCACCGACTCGTGGTCGTCGATGAGAGCCACGCGCGTCATGGTCGCAAGCCTAGCGAGGAGCGCGCTGACGGGTGAGCGCTGTCACCGCCTCGACGTGGTGCGAGTTCGGGAACAGGTCGATCGCCTGCACGGACGCCGTCTCGTATCCGGCCTCGCGGAAGGTGGCGAGGTCACGTGCGAGGGCGACCGGATCGCAGGCGACGTACACCACGGTGGCGGGAGAGAGCGCGGCGATGCCCTCGACGACCTCGCGTCCGGCTCCCGAGCGGGGCGGATCGAGCAGCACGACGCCGCGCGACAGACGCTCGCGCTCCGGAACGGATGCCTCGGCCGCGCGTCGTGCCAGCCAGCGGTCGACGCGGCCGGTCTCTGCCCGCGCCCCGACCCACTCCGCCAGGTTCTCCCCGGCGTGCTCGGTCGCGCGGGGGTCGGATTCGACCGTCGTGACCCGAGTGCTCGGGCCGCCCAGGTCGCCGAGCGCGGCGGCGAAGAGCCCCACGCCGCCGTAGAGGTCCAGATGCGACGCGTCGGGATCCAGCGCGGGGCCGTCCGGCCGCACGACCCTCAGCGACTGCATCACCGTCGCGGTGAGCGAGTGGGCCGCGAGGCGGTGCACCTGCCAGAAGCCCTCGGCGTCGACCTGGAACTCCCGGCCCCCGACGCGCTCGATCACCACCTCTCGCGCGCGCGGATGCTGCGCGTCCGCTCCGGCCTGGCGTGGACGTGCGCCGCCCCGGCGGGGTGCGGCATGCCGCGCGCGCTCGGGGCGAGGCAGCACCCGGACGCGTCCGTCAGCGGGCTGCACGAGATCCACGCGACCGGGCTCGGCCGCGCGCAGCGCGCGCGCCGCCGCCTCGACGTCCGGTGTCGCCAGCGGGAGCTCCTCGACGGCGATGACGCGGTGGCTGCGTGCGGCGTACGGCCCGACCCGCCCGTCCTCGTCCACGTGCAGGCTCACCCGCGTGCGCCAGCCCGTGCCGTCGGACGTCTCGGCGGCCTCGGCGCCGCCGCCCTCGGGCCCGAACGCCGGCGCGATGGCGACCGGCACGTCGACCCCGCCGATCCGGTGCAGCGCGTCGCGCAGCACGCGCAGCTTCAGCTCGCGCTGGTGGTCCAGGCTGATATGGCCGAAATCCGCCCCGCCGGGCCGCGCCTCGGGCGGCACGGCGATGTCGGCCTGCCGCCACACATGCGGGCGGCGGTGCGGCGAGGCATCCAGCACCTCCAGCGCCTCGGCGCGCCAGAACGCCTTCTTCCGCGTGTCGGTCACCCGCACGCGGACGCGCTCCCCGGGGACGGCGTCGGGAACGAACACGACGCGTCCTTCGTGGCGGCCCACGAACACACCGCCGTGGGCCACATCGGTGATGTCCAGATCGAGGATGTCACCCGGTTCCGTCACGAGAACGAGCCTACGCGCCGCGGCTGGACCGGGATGAGCAGGCACCCCCTGCTCGCTACGGTGGTCGCATGCGCGTGTGCCTCGCCTCGACCTCGCCCGCCCGCCTGATGCTGCTGCAGCAGTTCGGCATCCGTCCGCTCACCGTGGCGCCCGAGGTGGACGAGGAGGCGGTGATCGCCTCCGTCGAGGCCGCCGAGTCGCGCCGCCTGGCACCGGACGAGCACGTGCTGCTGCTGGCACGCCGTAAGGCCGCCGATGTCGCGGCGCGCCTCGCCGACGACATCCCCGACTTCGACGGCATCGTCATCGGCGGCGACTCCATGTTCGAGCTCGACGGCGAGATCCTCGGCAAGCCGTACACACCCGAGAACGCGATGGCGCGCTGGCGGGCGATGCGCGGGCGCACCGGCGTGCTCCATTCCGGGCACGCCGTCGTGCGTGTGCGGCCGGGCGGGCACGCGCGCGAGGTCCACGCGACGGCCGAGGCCTCCGTGACCTTCGTCGATGACGTGACGGATGCCGAGATCGAGGCCTACGTCGCCACCGGCGAGCCGCTGCACGTCGCCGGCGCGTTCACCGTCGACAGCCTCGGCGGCGCGTTCATCTCACGAGTCGACGGCGACCCGTCGACGGTGGTGGGGATGTCGGTCTCCACGCTGCGGCGCCTCGTCCGCGACCTGGACGTCGAGTGGACGTCGCTGTGGCACACCGTCGACCCGTCCCTCGACGGCTCGGCCGCGGGCTCGCAGGCGTAGGCCGCGCGACACACCGAGGTTGTAGTAGGAATCCCACGTTTCTCGTCGGTTCTTGTACGAACCGGTCAAAAGCGGTGGGTACCCCGTCGGTAGGCTGGCATCCATGCCCCGAATCGCCAAGGTTCTCGTTGCCAACCGCGGCGAGATCGCCGTACGCGTCATCCGCGCCGCCCGTGACGCCGGCAAGTCCTCGGTCGCCGTCTACGCCGACCAGGACCGCGACGCCCTGCACGCACGGCTCGCCGACGAGGCCTATGCGCTCGAGGGCTCCACGAGCGCCGAGACCTACCTGTCGATCGACAAGATCCTGTCGGTGGCACGGCGCTCGGGCGCCGACGCGGTCCACCCCGGCTACGGCTTCCTCGCCGAGAACGCCGACTTCGCCCGTGCCGTCATCGGCTCGGGGCTGATCTGGATCGGCCCCTCCCCCGAGGCGATCGAGGCGCTCGGCGACAAGGTGACCGCTCGCCACGTCGCCGAGAAGGTCGGCGCACCCCTCGCTCCGGGCACGCCGGGGCCGGTCTCCGGCGCCGACGAGGTCGTCGCCTTCGCCCAGGAGCACGGACTGCCGATCGCGATCAAGGCCGCGTACGGCGGCGGCGGACGCGGCCTGAAGGTGGCGCGCACCCTCGACGAGGTGCCCGAGCTGTTCGAGTCGGCCACGCGCGAGGCGATCGCGGCGTTCGGCCGCGGCGAGTGCTTCGTCGAGAAGTACCTCGACAAGCCGCGGCACGTCGAGACCCAGTGCCTCGCGGATGCCGCCGGCAACGTCGTGGTCGTCTCCACCCGCGACTGCTCGCTGCAGCGGCGCCACCAGAAGCTCGTCGAGGAGGCCCCGGCGCCCTTCCTCACCGATGAGCAGAACCGCGTGCTGTACGAGGCATCCAAGGCCATCCTCAAGGAGGTCGGCTACGTCGGCGCCGGAACATGCGAGTTCCTCATCGGCGCCGACGGCACCATCTCTTTCCTCGAGGTCAACACCCGCCTGCAGGTGGAGCATCCGGTGTCGGAGGAGGTCACGGGCATCGATCTCGTCCGCGAGCAGTTCCGCATCGCCGAAGGCGAGCAGCTCGGCTACGACGACCCCGCCCCCGAGGGGCACTCGATCGAGTTCCGCATCAACGGCGAGGACCCCGGCCGCAACTTCCTGCCGCAGCCGGGCCCCATCCACGTCTTCAAGACCTTCGGCGGCCCTGGCCTGCGCCTGGACTCCGGCGTCACCGCCGGCGACAGCGTCTCGGGCGCGTTCGACTCGCTGCTGGCGAAGATCATCGTGAGCGGTCGGAACCGCACCGAGGCGCTCGAGCGGGCACGCCGCGCGCTCGACGAGTTCGAGGTCGCCGGCCTTCCGACCGTCCTGCCCTTCCACCGCAAGGTCGTGCGCGACCCCGCCTTCACGGCCGAGGACGGCCGCTTCGGCGTCTACACCCGGTGGATCGAGACGGAGTTCGTCAACGACATCCCGGCATGGGACGGCGAGCTCGAAGCGCCCAAGCCGGCTGAGAGCCGCCACACGGTCGTCGTCGAGGTCGCCGGGAAGCGGCTCGAAGTCAGCCTGCCCGATCGCGTCATGGCGCCCGTCGGCACCGCCGGCCGTCCTGCCGCGGTCCCGCCGTCGCGCCGCTCGCACGCCACGACCGTCGTCTCGGGCGCCTCCGGCGACGCCGTCAAGGCCCCGATGCAGGCGACGATCGTCAAGGTCGCCGTCGAGGAGGGTCAGGAGGTCGTCAAGGGCGACCTCGTGGTGGTGCTCGAGGCGATGAAGATGGAGCAGCCCATCCAGGCGCACAAGGACGGCCGCGTCGGTGCGATCAACGCCGCGCCGGGCACGACCGTCTCCGCCGGTCACCAGCTCCTCACCATCTCCTGACGCGACCCGGGCGCTCCGCATCCCGGGACCCGTCGAGTACGCACGGTCTCGTCGAGTCCGCATGCTGCCGGCGTCATCGACGTGCGTACTCGGCGACGACGCGCGGTCTCGACACGGGAAGCTTCCGCGAGACGGGGCTGGCAGGATGGCGGCATGGATGCTCCCCTCGACGCCGGCTCTGCTGAGGTCGAGGTCTCGGCGCTGGCGATCAACGTCGTGATCCCGCCCGAGCTGCGCTGGAGGGACACCAGGCGCGACGAGGAGTTCGAGCTGCAGTCGCTCACCGTGCGGCTGCTCCCCGACAGCACGCTGGCCGTGAAGGCCTACGGACGTCCGGTCGCGGGCGGTCGAGGCGCGTACGTGTCCTTCCGGATGCCCGAGCGCCCCGAGCTCATCGCCCTCGTCGAGACGGCGGCGACGCGCGCCGCCGCCCTCTGGGGCTCCCACCGCGGTCTCGCCTAGACACGAGACCGGTGCCGGGATCAGCCGCCGATGATCTTGTTGTCCACCAGGTGCATGGCGCGCGCGGCATCCGTGATGCTGCTCGACAGCGAGGGGTACACCGCGAACACGCGCGACACCTGGTCGACGGTGAGGCGCCGCTCCACGGCGATCGCGATCGGGTAGATCAGCTCGGATGCCCGCGGACCGACGATGACGCCTCCGATCACGGTGCCGCTCCCCTCGCGCGCGATGAGCTTGACGAAGCCGTCCTTGATGCCCATCATCTTCGCCCGCGGGTTCGCCGCCAGCGGCAGCTTGTGCACCATGCCGTTGATGCGGCCCTCCTGGATGTCCTTCTCCTGCCACCCGATCGTCGCGATCTCCGGCGCGGTGAAGATGTTGGAGGTGATGCGGCGCGGCTCCAGCGGGATGACGACGTCGCCCAGCGCATGGAAGACCGCGGTGCGCCCCTGCATCGAAGCGACCGAGGCCAGTGGCACGAAGGTCGTGCAGTCGCCGGCGGCGTAGATGTTCGGCACCGACGTGCGCGCGACGCGGTTGACCTGGATGTAGCCGGAGTCGGTCATCTGGATACCGGCCTGCTCCAGCCCGATGTCCTTGGTGTTGGGCACCGCGCCGACGGCCATGAGGCAGTGGCTTCCCTCGATCCGGCGTCCGTCGCTGAGGGTCACCACGACGCCGTCGCCGACGTTCTCGACCTTCTCGGCGCGAGACTTCGACAGCACCGTCATGCCGCCGCGCTTGAACACCTTCTCGAGCACGGTCGCCGCATCCGCGTCCTCGCCGGGGAGCACCTGGTCGCGACTGGAGACCAGCGTGACCTTGGAGCCGAGGTTCATGTACGCGCCGGCGAACTCCGCACCCGTGACACCCGAGCCGACCACGATGAGATGCTCGGGAAGATCGGTCATGTCGTACAGCTGCGTCCACGTGAGGATCCGCACGCCGTCGGGCCGGGCCGACGGCAGCTGACGCGGTGAGGCCCCGACCGAGATGACCAGCGTGTCGGCCTCGATCCGGTCGAAGTCCGTGCCGCCCGGTCCCGTGGACACCACGACCGCGTTCTCGCCCTCGAGCCGCCCGTGCCCGGAGACGATCCGGACGCCGGCCTCGACCAGAGCCGCTCGCATGTCGTCGGACTGCTGGCGGGCCAGCGACAGCAGGCGCCTGTTCACGGCGCGCAGGTTGATAGCGATCTCGGGCTTGAGGGGCTTGCCCTCCGTGCCCTTGGCGAACAGCTGGACGCCCAGATCGCTCGCCCCGGCGATCGCGACGGCGGCATCGGCCGTGGCGATGAGCGTCTTCGAGGGCACCACGTCGGTGATCACCGCGGACCCGCCGATGCCCGCGCGCTCGACCACGGTCACCTCTGCTCCGAGCTGCGCGGCCGCCAGCGCCGCCTCATAGCCTCCGGGTCCGCCACCGATGATGGCGACGCTCTGCGTGCGCTCGAAGCTCATGGACATGGAATCCATTCTCTCGTGACGGATGCTGCCCCGATGACACGCCCCCACCTCCCGGGGCGCGGCAGAACGGCAGCGCGGCATCCTATCCTCTCGACACACGACACCCCGCACGGGGCGGGTCGCTGGCCCCCGCGACCGGGCGTTCCTAAAGTGGGGGCATGTCACAAGCTCTGGGCAACCCCCTCGACGATCCTGCCGCCGACCCGTTCGAGGTCGCCGCGACCGCCGCCGAGGACATCGCCCGCATCACCGGCGTCGAGCGCCACGACATCGCGCTCACCCTCGGCAGCGGCTGGGGCAAGGCCGCAGAGCTGCTCGGCGAGACGACGGCGTCGTTCCCCGCCACGCAGGTGACGGGGTTCAGCGCGCCCGCCCTCGCCGGACACGTCGGCACCCTCCGCAGCGTCGTCACGCCGAAGGGCCACCGCGTACTCGTCATCGGCGCCCGCACCCACTTCTACGAGGGCCACGGCGTACGGCGCGTCGTGCACAGCGTGCGCACCGCGGCCGCGACTGGGGCGCGCACGATGGTCCTCACCAATGGGGCCGGCGGCATCAAGGACACCTGGCAGCCGGGTCAGCCGGTGCTGATCAGCGACCACATCAACCTCACCGGCGCCTCGCCGCTCGAAGGCGCGACCTTCATCGACCTCACCGACCTGTACTCGCTGCGCCTGCGCGACCTCGCCCGGTCGGTGGACCCCTCGCTCGACGAGGGCGTGTACTGCCAGTTCCGGGGGCCGCAGTACGAGACCCCCGCCGAGGTGCAGATGGCGAAGTCGTTCGGCGGACACATCGTGGGGATGTCGACGGCCCTCGAGGCCATCGCGGCACGGCAGGCGGGCATGGAGGTGCTCGGCTTCTCGCTCATCACCAACATGGCCGCCGGCATCCAGAAGACCCCCCTGAGCCACCAGGAGGTCATCGACGCCGGCCGGGAGGCCGAGCCGGTGATCTCATCCCTTCTCGCGCGCGTGATCGGAGCACTGTGAGCGACCACGACGAGGTCCCCGCCGCGGACCCCCAGCACCAGGAGCCCGCGCCGGACGCCGTGCCGGCGGCCGAGCCCGACGAGATCCTCACCGCCGCGCGGACGTGGCTCGCGCAGGACCCCGATCCCGAGACCCGCGCCGAGCTCCGCGCCCTCATCGACGCGGCGGCATCCGGCGACGACGAGGCCCGCATGGACCTGGCCGAGCGTTTCTCCAAGCGGCTGGCATTCGGCACCGCGGGACTGCGGGGGCAGCTCGGCGCAGGCAGCAACCGCATGAACCGCGTGCTCGTCGCCCAGGCGGCCGCGGGGCTCGCCGCCTACGTCCGGGAGCGGGCCGGGATGCCTCCGGCCACGGGCGTGATCCCCACCGTGGCATCCCATGCTGCTCCGCCGGACCGGGTCGGCTCGGCGCTCGACGAGGCGCCCGGCATCCTCGAGGGCGCTCCCATCGTGGTGATCGGCTACGACGGACGCCGCAAGTCGGACGTGTTCGCACGCGACTCCGCCGAGATCTTCGCGGGAGCGGGTCTGCGCGCGATCCTCCTGCCGCGACTCCTGCCCACGCCAGTCCTCGCCTTCGCGGTGCGTCACTACGGCGCCGCTGCCGGGGTCATGGTGACCGCCAGCCACAACCCGCCGGACGACAACGGCTACAAGGTGTACCTCGGAGGCGCCGACCAGGGGTCGCAGATCGTCTCGCCCGCGGACGCCGAGATCGCCGCGCACATCCAGCGGGTGGCCGACGACGGCGACGTCAGCCGCCTGCCCCGCTCGACCGCGTACGAGCACGCCACCGAGGACGTGATCGACGCCTACATCGCCGCGACGGCGGCCGTCGCCCCCGCGACCGCCGGCGCGCAGGGGCTGCGCTGGGTGTACACCGCCATGCACGGCGTCGGCTGGGAGACGCTCTCGCGCATCCTCGAGGCAGCCGGGTACCCGACGCCGATCCCCGTCACCGCGCAGCTCGATCCCGATCCGACCTTCCCGACTGTGGCGTTCCCCAATCCGGAGGAGCCCGGCGCGATGGACCTCGCCTTCCTCGCCGCCCGGGAGGCGGACGCCGATCTCATCATCGCCAACGACCCCGATGCCGACCGGCTCGCGGTCGCCATCCCGGACGAGACCGCCGACGGCGGATGGCGCCGGCTCAGCGGCAATGAGATCGGGCTTCTGCTGGGCTGGCGGGCGGCACAGCGCGCCGCGAGCGAGGGATCGACCGAAGACGCCTCGCTGGCGTGCTCCCTGGTCTCCTCGCCGGGTCTGCAGACCGTCGCCGAGCACTACGGGATGGGATTCCACGCGACGCTCACCGGCTTCAAATGGATCTCCCGCGCTCCGGGCATGGTGTACGGCTTCGAGGAGGCACTGGGCTACCTGGTGAACCCCGAGACGGTGCGCGACAAGGACGGGATCTCGGCCGCGATCGCGGTGCTCGGAATGGTGTCCGAGGCGCGCGACCGGGGCGCGACGCTCGCCGACCTGCTGACGGAGTTCGACCAGACCTTCGGCTCGTTCGCGAGCGATCAGGTGTCGGTGCGGGTGCAGGACGTCTCGCAGATCGTCCGGGTCATGGCGTCGTTGCGCGCTCGGCACCCGGAAGCGATCGGCGAGGTCGCCGTCGACCGTGTCGACGACCTGCTGGAGGGCGCGGACGACCTGCCGCCGGGCGACGTGCTGCGACTGTGGCTCGCCGACGGCTCGCGCGTCATCATCCGACCCAGCGGCACCGAGCCCAAGCTCAAGCTCTACCTCGACGTGCGCGGCGACTCGCGGGAGGAGGCGGCCGGACGGATCGCCGCTCTCACCGACGGCGCGCGGGCGCTGCTGTCCGAGTACGGCGGCTGAGCCGCGCCCGGTCGCCGGTCACGAACCGGACACCGCGTGTCCGCGGCCTCTGCTAGAGTCGCGCGGCGGTTCCGTCATGGCGGAACCGCACGGGGGAACCGGGACGGCACGAGGAGCGATGATGACGAGCGCGCACGACCACGAGACGACGGATGCGGCGGGCGCGGCATCCCCTCCTCCCCCGACCTCTCCCCTCGGGGCACCGGGCGTCGCGGGCGCGGTCGACGCGTCGCCCGACTCGGACGGCGCCGGTGCGGGCACCGCCGCAGAGACGAAGGCGGACCCGCCGCACTGGCTGCGCAACGTCGCGCTGTTCCTTTCCGGGCAGACGGTGAGCCTGTTCGGCTCGATGCTCGTGCAGTACGCGGTGTTCTGGTACCTGACGATCACCTATCAGTCGGGGCTGGTGATGACCCTGGCGGCGGTGTTCGGCTTCCTCCCCCAGGCCATCGTGTCGATCTTCGGCGGGGTGTGGGCTGATCGCCACAACCGCAAGTTCCTCATCATGGGCGCCGACACGGTCATCGCCGCATCGACGCTCGCCCTGGCGCTCATCATGATGACCGGATACGACGAGGTGTGGCTGATCTTCGCGACGCTCGCCATCCGCTCGGCGGGCGCGGGCATCCAGACGCCGGCGATGTCGGCGCTGATCCCGCAGCTGGTCCCGACCCGCAACCTCATCCGCATCAACGGCATCAACGGATCCATCCAGTCCGCGATGGCGCTGCTCGCGCCCGCCGCGGCCGGCGCGCTGTTCGCCTGGGCTTCCGCCACCAGTGACGGCGGAGCGCGATCCCTGCTGCCGATCTTCTTCATCGACGTCGTCACGGCGGTGATCGGGGTCGGCATCCTGGCGCTCATTCCCGTCGCGACGATCCGCCGCGCCGCGGACACCCACACGGGGTACTTCGCCGACCTGGTCGACGGCGTCCGCTACGTCGCCCACCACGCGTTCGTCCGGTGGCTGCTGGTGCTCTTCGCGATCATCTTCCTGCTGACGGTCGCGCCCTCGAACCTCACACCGCTGATGCTGGTGCGCTCCTTCCCCGCCGGCGAGGAGCAGGACGTCATCAACCTGGCGGTGCTGGAAGTCGCGTTCAGCGTCGGCATGATGCTCGGCGGCATCCTGGTGGCGTCGTTCTTCGCCAAGCGCAGCCGCATCGGGCTCATCGTGGTGTCGTCGCTCGTCTTCGGCGCGCTCTCGATCGGGCTGGGGCTGTCGCCGAGCGTGTGGATCTTCTTCGGCTTCATGTTCCTGGTGGGCCTCGCGGTGCCGTTCTTCTCCACGCCGTCGATGACGCTGCTGCAGGAGACGGTGGAGCCCGAGCGGCAGGGTCGCGTCTTCGGCTTCGTGGGCATCGTGATGGCCGTCGCCATGCCGATCGGCATGGTCGCCTTCGGGCCGTTGGCCGATGTGATGCCGATCGAGGTGCTGCTGGTCGCGGCCGGCGTGCTGACGTTCGTCGTGGTGGGCCTCGCCGTCTGGCTTCCGGCGGGTCGGCGCGCGATCACCGCGGCACGGCGCGCGGCCGAGGTCGCCGATCACGACCCCGCCGCGGCGGCCGTGGCAGTGGAAGCGGAGATGCACGGGAAGGACGTGTGAGCGCGTGCTGCTGACGACACCGGTCACGCTCGAGAGCGCCCACGTCCGCCTCGAGCCGCTCGACCTCGCACACGAGGCGGACCTTGCGGAGGCCGCGGTCGGGCTGGAGCACGCGTGGTACACCTCCGTGCCGCGCCCGGACCGGGTGCGCGCGGACATCGAGCAGCGGCTGGCATGGCGGGACCAGGGCACGATGAACCCGTGGGCGGTGCGCCGGCTCGACAGCGACCGTGTCGTCGGCATGACCACCTTCTGCAACATCGACCAGGACAACCGCCACGTCGAGATCGGGCACACCTGGCTCGGCGTCGAAGCGCAGCGCACGGCCGTCAACTCGGCGTCGAAGCTCCTCCTGCTCTCGCACGCCTTCGAAACGTGCGACGCCATCGCCGTGGAGCTGCGCACCCATTGGCACAACCGCCAGTCGCGCGAGGCGATCGCGCGTCTGGGCGCCAAGCAGGACGGTGTGCTGCGCAACCACCGTCTCGGGCCCGACGGAACCCTGCGCGACACCGTGGTGTTCTCGATCCTCCCGCACGAGTGGCCGGCCGTGAGGCTTGGCCTCGAGCGCCGTCTCGGTCGAGGCTGACCGCCGCGACGGGGTGCCGTC
>JAPSKH010000066.1 GCA_031177765.1 Microbacterium sp.
GCCGGGAGCTCCTCATCCATGCGAATGGGAACTCCCGGCATCCGTGGTTCATTCCTGACGGGATGCGCCGTGACCGGCATCCCGCCCTCATCAACCTGGTTCGGGGCGCGGATCGGGCGGTTCGGGTGTGACGAACGCGCCCCAACCTGACGGAGTGCGCCCCGAACCCGAAGGAATGCGCCCCAAAACCCCGGAGGAAGGCCCTACTGCGGGTCGCCTCCCAGCTGACCGACGGCGGGGATGGGACCGCCGTCGTCGGCGCCGGTCCTGCGCCACCGGGCGATGAGGTTGCCGAGGTGGTAGATCACGAGCGCGGCGGCCGAGCCGAGCACGATGGCGCCGAGCTGGAAGTCGCCCCACTGCATGGTGAAGCCCGCGATCGCGATGACGAGCGCCACAGCGCCGGTGTACTGGTTCACCGGGCGCGAGAAGTCCACGCGGTTGTCGACCCAGATCTTGATGCCGATGATGCCGATGAGTCCGTACAGCGCGGTGGTCACGCCGCCGAGCACGCCGGCGGGGATGGAGTTGAAGACCGCGCCGACGACGGGCGAGAGGCTGAGCAGGATGGCGAAGATGCCCGCGACCCAGTACGCCGCCGTGGAGTACACGCGAGTCGCGGCCATGACGCCGATGTTCTCGCCATAGGTCGTGGTGCCCGAGCCGCCGAAGAAGCCCGCGAGCGTCGTCGCAGCGCCGTCGGCGATGAGCGCGCGGCCGGTGTGGCGGTTGACGGAGGCATCCGTCATCGTCGCGACACCCCGGACGTGGCCGACGTTCTCGGCGATGAGCACGAGCACGACGGGCAGGAACATCGCGATGACGCCCCACGTTCCGGGGGAGACGAAGTCGGGCAGGTGGAAGGTGGGCAGGCCGACCCACTGACCGTCGGCGGCGAGCTCGTTGACCGCGGTGAAGTCCACCTCACCGCGGATCAGCGCGAAGACGTACCCCACGATGACGCCGAGGAAGATCGAGATGCGTCCGAGGAAGCCGCGGAACAGCACGCTGAAGAGCACGACGGCGACGAGCGTGACGGTCGCGGTGAGGGGCGCGGCCTGGTAGCTGTCCCAGGCGACCGGTGCGAGGTTGAAGCCGATCAGCGCGACGATGGCGCCGGCGACGACCGGCGGCATGAGCTTCTCGATCCACCCGAGCCCCGCGAACTGCACGAGGAAGCCCACTGCGGCCAGCAGCACGCCGACCGCGACGATGCCCGCGAGCGCCGAACCCATCCCGGCGGATGCGGTCGCGGCGGTGACGGGAGCGATGAACGCGAAGGACGACCCGAGGTAGCTGGGCAGCTTGTTGCGCGTGACGAGCAGGAACAGCAGCGTGCCGAGGCCCGAGAACAGCAGTGTGGTCGAGACCGGGAAGCCGGTCAGCACGGGCACGAGGAACGTCGCACCGAACATCGCGATGACGTGCTGGGCGCCGATCGCGATCGTGGCCGGCCAGTTCAGGCGCTCCTGCGGCTTCACCACCTGGTTCGGTTCGACGGTCCGGCCGTTTCCGTGCAGGGTCCACAGCGGCATGCGCGCTCCTCGGGAGTCGGGGGATGGGGGGCGACCATCACGATAGTGGTCGACGCGACCGCGCCCGGCATCCGCTCGTCGCCGCGCCGCGGATGCCGCGCCCCGGGGTTCTATGAGCGGGTCAGGCGCTCCAGCAGCTCGCGGTAGCGCGCGGCGGTGCGCTCGACGATCTCGGAGGGGAGCGCGGGCGGCTCCCCCTCGCGCGGCTCGGCCCAGTTGGCCGCGAGCCAGTCGCGGACGATCTGCTTGTCGAAGCTCGCCATGCGCTCGGCGGACGTGGTGCCCTTGGCCCAGGCCGCGGCATCCCAGTACCGCGACGAGTCGCTCGTGAGCACCTCATCCGCGAGCGTCAGCACGCCGGCGTCGTCGACCCCGAACTCGAACTTGGTGTCGGCGAGGATCAGGCCGCGGGCCTCGGCCGTTCGCGCGGCACGCGCGTAGATCTCCAGCGACAGGTCGCGCAGCTCCTCCGCGCGCTCCGGCCCCACGAGCTCGACCGTGCGCTCGAACGAGATGTTCTCGTCGTGCTCGCCCAGCGGCGCCTTGTAGGCCGGAGTGTAGATCGGCTCGGGGAGGCGGTCGCCGTTCGACAGCCCTTCAGGAAGGGGGATGCCGCACACCGTCCCGCTCTCGCGGTACTCGGCCCACCCCGACCCCGTGAGGTAGCCGCGCACAACGCACTCGATGGGCTGCATCTCGAGGTTCTTCACGAGCATCGCGCGTCCGACGACGGCATCCGGGATGAGGGACTGCACATCGTCCGCGGTGTTCGGCTCGCCGTCCTCCCCCAGGGACAGCACGTGGGAGGCGGCGAGGTGGTTCGGGATGCTGCGGCCGCCGTCGCCGCCGGCCAACTGGTCGAACCACCACAGGGTGAGCGTCGTCAGCAGCACGCCTTTGTCGGGGATGCCGGGCGAGAGGACGTGATCGAATGCGCTCACACGGTCGCTCGCGACGACGAGCATGCGGTCGGCGGGCGCCTCGTCGGCGGTGTCGGGCACGTACAGGTCCCGCACCTTCCCCGAGTAGACGTGGCGCCAGCCGGGGAGGTCGAGCGGGGTGGGAGAGGTGTCCGTCACCCGCCCATTATCCCGGAGCCCCGGCCGGCATCAGGGTGTCAGCTCATCGACGTACGCGTAGGCCTCCGCCATGAGCGGCTCCCAGGAATCCGAACGTTCGGGGCCGATCAGCACCCACTCGCGCATCACCCGTTCTCGCACCGCCAGGCGCTCACCGTCGCCCGACGAGACGATGGCATCCGCCCGCGCCGCCGGGACCTTCACGACGAGACTGTCCCGGTAGCCGACGAACGCGAACACCTTGCCGCGGATGCGCAGGCCCTCGCTGCCGAACATCGGACCGATGTCGACTCCCTCGCGGCGAAGGTAGTCCGCCGCGATCGGATCGAAGATCGCGTGAGCCCGCTCGGCGGCACCGTCATCGCTCATGGCCACAGCGTAGGGGCAGCCCCCGACGTGGGCCACGGCCATCTCGCCCGGTGCCGGATTCGGATGCCGAGCCCGGATTCGGGTTCGCGGCACGCCCGGGTCCGAATCCGCGGCGGCGCCCCGAATCGGAGCCGAGGCGAGGCATTGCGCGCGCTCAGACCGTTGTCAAGCGGCTGGCCGCGCCTGCGGCATCCGGCCAGCATGGCGACATGACCGGACTCGCCGTAATCCTGCTCATCGTCGGAATCGTGCTGCTGCTGCTGGGTGTCTTCGTCGAGGCGGTGAAGTTCCTGCTGTGGCTCGGCATCGTGATCATCATCATCGCGGTGATCGCGTGGCTGATGCGCTTCATCCGCCGTCAGACCTGACGTCGG
>JAPSKH010000032.1 GCA_031177765.1 Microbacterium sp.
GAGGCGCGGGACGCCGGCGTCGCGCTGGTGGTGTCGCTGCCCCGGCTGTCGGAGGAGCCCGTGCTCGCGGCATCCGCCCTCATCGACGGCGGCGAGCTCGGCACCGTGACCTACGCGCGGGTGCGCATGGCGCACGACGGCTGGATCGGGGAGTGGCTGCCGGAGCGCTTCGCCGATCCCGTCGCCGCGGTGGGCGGCGCGTTCGCCGACCTGGGCTGCCACCCCGCCTACCTCGTGCAGCGGTTCCTCGGACACCGGCCCTCCCGGGTCAGCGCCGCGTACGGTCGCGTGACGGGTCGGGAGGTCGAGGACAACGCCGTCGTCGTGGCGCAGTACGCCGACGGTGCGCTCGGCGTCGCCGAGGCCAGCTTCGTGACGCGGCCGGGGGCCTTCGCCTTCGAGGTGCGCGGCACGCGCGCCTCGCTCCTGTACGGCTTCGGACGCGAGGAGCTCATGGTCAAGGGCGGACGCTTCGGCGACGAGGCATGGACGCCCGTGGAGCTCACCGCGACGGCGCCCGCGCCGTTCGACCTGTGGGTCGACGCGATCCGGGGCGAAGCGGATCCGACCGAGAACGTGACGGCGGCGATCGAATTGACGAGGTTCGTGGTCGCCGCCAATGCCGCTGCCGCATCCGGCGGGGCGGTCGACATCGACGGGAAGAGGACATCATGACCGCAACGGGCGCGCAACCCGTGCGCATCGGGCTGATCGGGGCCGGCGACATCGCCGGAGCCCACGTGGCGGGGTATCGCCGCAATCCCGAGTCGGTGCGGCTGGTCGCCATCGCCGACCCCGTGCGCGAGAGCGCCGAGAGGCGTCGCGGCGGCGACGACGACGTGCGCATCCACGCCGACTACCGCGAGATGATCGCCGCCGGCGGCCTGGACGCGGTGGACATCTGCCTGCCGCACCATCTGCACGCCGACGCGGTGATCGCCGCGGCGGATGCCGGGCTTCACGTGCTCTGCGAGAAGCCGCTGTGCCTGACGATGGAGCAGGCGGACGCGATCGCGGCCGCGGTCGAGCGCAACGGCATCACGCTGATGTGCGCGCACAACCAGCTGTTCCAGCCGGCCGTCGCCGCCGCGAAGAGGATCGTGGACAGTGGGGCGCTCGGGCGCGTGTACGAGGTGCGCACGACCGACAGCTTCTTCAACGACTTCACGGTGGAGAGCATGGGGTGGCGGGCCCGGGCTGTGACCTCCGGCGGGGGCGAGCTCATCGACACCGGCTACCACCCGCTGTATCTGCTGCAGCACTTCGCCGGCGGCATCCCGGTGGAGGTCGCCGCGATGCTCTCGCGACACCGCCTGGCGTTCATGGAGGGCGAGGACTCGGCGCAGGTGCTGGTGCGCTACGACAACGGCGTGGTGGGTCATGTGACCACGAGCTGGGCGTACGAGCCGGCCGTGGGCACCGAGAAGTTCTCGCTCGTCGGGGAGAAGGGGTCGCTGAGCTCCGACGGTACGACGCTCATCTGGCGGGTGCGCGGCGAGGAACCGGTGACGGAGACGTTCGAGCCGGTCCACGAGTTCGGCGCCGAGGTGGCGCACTTCGCCGAGTGCGTGCGCGAGGGACGCCGCCCGATCCAGACGCACACCGAGGGCATCGACGTGCTGGGGGTCATCCTGGCCGCCTACGAGTCGGCGGCCACCGGCGCGATCGCCCGCGTGCACCGTCCCGCTGCCGCGCGCGTATAGCCAAGATCCGCCGTCCCTTCTGGGTCGGCCGGCGAGGGTGGCTCGGCTCAGGGAGACGGCGCGACCGGCGCCGGCCCGGTGCTCGCCAGCGGCAGCTCGGATGCCGGGATGGCGTCCAGGATGATCCGGGAGAGGTCGGCGGGGCGCTCGATCTGCGGCCAGTGCCCGGAGGGGAGATCCACGAGCGAGACCTCGCGGATCATCAGCAGCTCCCGCGCCGGGTCGATGTTGGCGGCCATCCAGCGGCGCACATCGTCGGCGGTGAACTCGTTGGCGACGACCGTGACCGGCACGTCGAAGCGACGGTCGTCGGTGAGGCGCTGCACTTCGTCCAGCACGTGCGACGAGTTCTCCGTCATGCGGCGGTACAGGCCCGCCAGGCTCGGGTCCACCGCGCGGTAGCCGGCGGTCTTGGTCGTCGTTCCCCTGGCGTCCACCGTGAAGCCGCTCAGCACATGCGCGCCGTGGACCGTGGGGAGCCCTCCGACGTAGATCGCCCGCACGACGCGCTCGGGACGCCTGTTGACGGCGGCGTGGACGAGCCCGCACGACTCGGCGTGCCCCACGAGGACCACCGGTCCGCCCGCGCGGTCGATCGCGCTGACGATCTCGGCCACGTGATCGGCGAGCATCATGCCCCGGCGGTTCGCCTCGCGCGAGTTCAGTCCGTGGAGGGTGAGCGCATGCGGCCGGTGGCCCGCCGCGGAGAGCCGCTCGGCCACATCGCGCCAGGACGACGCGTCCAGCCACAGTCCGGGGACGAGGATGACATCCAATCCGCACCTCCTCCGCGCGCGCGGGCACCACACGGATGTGGGCACACAATAGTCCCGCACGGCTCGCGCGGTACAGAGGGGGTTGACTCCTTCGCGCTCGTGTGCAGACGCCAGCCGGTCAGCCGGCGTCCGCGGCCAGCGCGTCCTCGCACCCCAGAAGCAGCACGCCGGCGCTCCATGCGTGCGACAGCGTCAGCAGCATGCCCTTGGGCTGGAAGCATTCGGTCTGGTAGTAGCGCTCGGTCACCATGCCGCGGTAGGCGTTGAAATCGCCGTCGAAGCGTGCGACGAACTGGCGGAAGCAGGCGAGCGTCTCCAGGGCGCGCTCGCGGTAGTGCCCGTCGGCCGTCGCGTCCGACAGCTCGAGCAGCTCGCGGGTGCAGACCAGGCCGTAGGCGTGCAGGTGCTGGTTGGATGCCGAAGCCTGGTCGGCGCCGCGGGTGCCGAAGTCGTAGACGCCGAGCATCGTGCCGGGCGCGAAGGTGACGTCGTAGGTGTAGCGGAACGTGAGCGCGAAGTCGGCGGCGCGCCGAGCGAGCTCGAGCCACTGGTCGTCTCCGGTCGCTCGGTGCAGCGCCATGTAGGCCATCACGGCGACGTAGCCGTCTTCACTCGTGACGGCGAGGTCGACGTCCTCGGGCGCGCCGTGCAGGTACTCGTCGAGGACGAAGGCGGCATAGTGGCGGCCGGCCCGGATCGCGGCATCCAGGTACCGCTCGTCCCACCCGGCGGCCTCGACGAGCGCGCCGACCCATGCCAGACCCGCCGACCCCTCCCACGACAGCACCTCGCCGGTGTCGGCATGATGGATGCTCCCGAGGCTGCCGTCCTCGCGCTGCCGGGCGACGACGACGTCGAGGCTCGACCGCGCGGCTCGGCGCCACGGCTCACGGTCCTCCAGTGCGAGGGCGCGCACCAGGAAGTGCGTCGCCTCGCCGAGGGTGCGGCTGTGCAGCCCCCGCCGGTGCGTCGTCCAGCTCTGCGTCCACCCGCTCCCGCGGTACCACACGCCCCACAGCGTGCCGCCGGGCGACAGCTCGGCGGTGCAGAAGTCGATGACATGGATCGCGGCATCGCGCAGCGCCGAGCCGCCCGTCCGCTCCGCGTGACGCAGCATCGCGTAGGCCCAGGGGATGCCCGAGACCCAGCCGACGTGCATCGCCTGGCGATCCACCGGGCGGCCGTCGCGGCCGGTGATCTCGCGGTCGAATCCGACCGTCTCGAGCAGGACGCCGGGATCGGGATCGTAGTGCCACCGCAACAGGCCGTCCGCCGCGAGCGCGGCGGCGGTGGGCACGTCGACCCAGGGGCGCAGCGCGGCCGACGCAGCGGATGCCGCGTGCAGCGCCCGCAGCACGCGCGCGTAGTCGTGCCGATCGGCGGAGAGCTCGTGCACCTGCACCACGAGCGCCGCGGAGTCGCCGGGCTCGAAGCGGTGACGCAGCACCTGCGCCGGGCGAGGCCGGGCATCGCCGTAGTAGGTGACCGGGAACTCGCGCGCCGGGAACGTCGCACTGAGCACGGCGGCGCCGTCGCGGTGGGCGAAGCCGAGCCCCGTGAGGCCCAGCTCGGTCTCGGCGGCAGCCGACAGCGCGACGCCCGCCGCGCCGGGTGCCGGCCACGCGAACACCACCGGGGTGGCGGCGCGGTCGGAGCGGAAGTGCCATTCATCGCTGACGAAGGCGTCGTGCTGGGCGGCCGTGCGCGCGCCGGCCTCGAAGCGCGGATACAGCCGCTCGTTGCCGGCGGGCCGATTCTCGCCGTAGAACAGCCCGGGGATCAGCCACCACGGGTCGCTCGCTCCCTCGATCCGCACCGTGACCCGCACGGCGGCTTCGGATGGCTCCGCCGCGCGACAGGCGATCGCGATGCGGTGCGTCCCACCCTGGGACACGACGTCGACGGCGAAGTCGTCGGGGTCGGCGTCGAGGACCGTCACCTCGAGTGACGCCGTCGCGCTCACGTCGGCTGTTCTCCGAGCGGCCATTCGAGCAGGTCGACCTCCACGACCTCGGCCTCCGGATCGAGCGGCACGCGGAAGGTGCGCACCTGGTGGGGGCGGAAGTCCCCCTCGATCGTGCGACCGACGAGCGGCAGGTCGATCCGGGCCGTCGCGGCCTCGCCCCGGGTCTCGACCGCGCGCACGATGAGGTCGGCCGGTGCGACGTCCGGGACATCCTCGCTGCCCTTCACCGCCGTGACCATGACAGCGCCCGCGCCGTCGTCGACGAAGCTGTCGCGCCGCGCCAGGTCGCCGGGATGGAACGACTCCAGCTGAGCGCGCACCGGGGCGCCGAGGACCGCTGCGCGGCGCGTCGGCTGCGCGGCGCGCCAGTCGCCGGCGTGCGGCACGAGTTCGAGGCCGAACCGCTGCACGCCCTGGTCCTGGAAGGCGTAGATGCCCTCGGGATCGAGCAGGCGCGGGTCGTGCCACGAGTACACGGGGCTGCGCACAGCCGTGACGCCGATGCTGGGAGCATCCAGGCCGGCGGAGCCGGCCGGGGAGACATCCCACCCGTGCTTGGCGGTGGCGATGACGGTGAGCCCGGCCGGGCGCCCGTCCACCGTACCCGTCAGGTCCACCCACGACTGCGCCGGCTCCTCGGCGCCGTCGACGGGACGGGCGATCGTGCCGTAGGGAATCTCGTACGTCGCGGAGGGGTCCGCGAGGCCGACGGGGAAGCGGAGCTTGAGCAGATGCGCCTTCTCCCGCCAGTCCACCGTGACCTCGACCCGCAGCGCGCCGGAGTCGTGGGCGAGGAGGTATTCCTCGACCAGCGTGCTGGCGCCCCAGGACCGCTCGACCCGGACGCGGGCGCGGAGCGGACCGGTCTCGCGGACGACGATGCGATCGAGCGTCATGGCGGCGCCCGGCCAGGCGTACGAGATGACGCGGTGGCCCCAGGTGTCGGTGGGGTCGTCGCACACGGCCGTCCGGGGCTGGCCGCGCGTGCCGGCGAGGGGATCCACGCCGCCGGCCTTGTCGAGCAGCGACACCAGGTCGCCCGTTGCCGGGTCGAGCTCGATCCGCAGATGGGGGTTGTCGATGACGGTGCCGTCCTCCGACACCGACAGACCGGTGTCGGCCGGCAGTGCAGGCCCGGGCAGCATCCGGTACAGCGCGTACCCGAGCGCCGGCACATCGGCGCGGAACGTGACGGCGCCGCGGCTCATGTCGCCGGTCGTGGCGGTGGACTGGGTGGCCTGCGAGAGGACGGGGGCTCCCTCGTGGTCGACGATCCGCACACCACGCGGCTGCGCGCCGTACTGCATGTCGACGTCGACCGACACCGGCCAGGGATGCGGGTTGAACACCACGACGGGCTGGGTGGCGGCATCCGTCGGGATGTCGATCCGGCGTGCGATGCGGTTGTGCGCGCGCGTGATGATGCGCTTGGCGATGGCGACGGCTTCACCGAGCTGGTCGCGGGCGTCGTCGTACGACGGCTCGATCGCCGACCCGGGGAGGATGTCGTGGAACTGGTTGAACAGGATCTGCTTCCATGCCCGCTCGAGGTCGTCGCGCGGATAGTCCGCACCGGTGAGGGCGACATCGACCGCTGCCCAGCGCTCCGCCGACAGCACGGCGTGCTGTGCACGCCGCTGCCAGGCCTTGATGCCCGAGTGGGACGAGTAGCAGCCGGGCGCGTGATGCTGCAGGTCGTCCCGGCGCACGGTGAGGCCGCCGAGGAAGCCCTCGCCGCGGGCGAGCATCTCGTCGAAGTACGCGCGCGGTGACGACATCGTCATCCTCCCGAAGCTGCCCATGCGGTCGTAGCGGTGGATCGACTCGATGTTGGCCTTCGTCGGCCCGCCGCCGTGGTTGCCGACGCCGTAGAACACCATCATCTCGCCCAGCGACCGGTCCAGCTGGGCGAGGGACTTCTCCGTCTGGCCCGACACATCTCCCGGGGGGCTGCAGTACTCGAAGGGAATGCGGTAGGCGAGTACCCGCGAGCCGTCCGGGGACTCCCAGTGGAACAGGGTGTCGTCGAGGTCGCCTTCGTGCGGCCCCGGGCGCAGGAAGCAGTACGAGTCCATGCGCTGGCCGCGCAGGATCTGCGGGAGGCCGGCGCTGTGGCCGAACGGGTCGACGTTCATGCCGACGGTGGCGATCCGGCCGAATCGGGCCTGCAGGTACCGCTGGCCGTACAGGCCCTGGCGTGCGAACGACTCGCCCATGGGCATGTTGCAGTCCGGCTCGACCCACCACCCGCCGACGTTGACCCACCGACCTTCGGCGACGCGATCCTGGATGCGAGAGAAGAGCTCCGGGTCCTGCTCCTCCACCCACGACAGCAGGACCACCTGGTCGCAGGTGAACACGAAGTCGGGGTACTCGTCCATGCGGTCCAGCGCGCTGGCGAAGGTGGCCCGTGCCTCCTGGTAGCCCTCCTGCCACGGCCACAGCCACACCGGGTCGAGGTGCGCGTTGCCGATCATGTGGAGGGTGCGGTCGGGCGTCGCCGCCGGCCGCGGCGTCGGCGCGAGATGACCGGGCTGCTCGCCGGACGGCGCGTTCGCGACCGGCGCACGGCGGTCCTGCTCCGTGACGGCCGGGTGATCGGGCGCGACGCCTCGCGGCTCCTCGACCAGATCGGCCATCGCGGCGTCGAGGTGCTCGGCGACGCCGGCGCGCTCGCTCGGGACGGTGGAATCGGTCATGCCGGCTCCTCTCCTGCGGCCCAGGCATCCAGGATCTCGGACAGCGCATGGAGCAGGAAGGTGTGCAGCTCCTGGATGCGAGGCGTCTGCGTCGACGGTGCGAGGAAGGCGTGGTCGGCGTGGGCGAGCGACGGCCCGCCGTCGCCGCCGGCGAAGAGCAGCGTCATGGCGCCCGCCGTTTTCGCTGCGACGAGACCCTTGACGACGTTGGCCGAGCGGCCGCTGGTGGTGAACGCCGCGACCACGTCGCCGGGCCGCGCGAGGGCCTCCACCTGCCGGGAGAACACGTCCTCGAACGCGTAGTCGTTCGCGATGCAGGTCGACACGGTGGCGTCGGTGGTGAGGGCGACGGCTGGCAGCGGCCGACGATCGCGCTTGTAGTGCCCGATCAGCTCGCCGGTGAAGTGCTGCGCGTCGGCCGCGCTGCCGCCATTGCCGAACGTGTAGAGCGTCCCGCCGGCGGCGAACGCATCGACGAGCGCGCGGCCGACGGCGCGCACGTCGTCCAGCAGCGGCTGCGCGTCCTGCGCGGTGCGGATGTGGGCGTCGAGCTGGTCGTCGAGCCAGTCAGACACGGGCGGCCTCCACGAGGTCGAGGGCGAGGGCTCCGGCACCGACGACGCAGACCTCGTCGCCGAGCCCTGCCAGGGTGACGATCGCGCGCGCGGCCGGCGGCATCGCCGTCACGCGCACGATCTCGCGCACGGGATCGAGCAGCATGGCGCCGGAACGCGTGACGCCGCCGCCGAGGACGACGACGTGCGGCTCGAAGAGGTTCACGAGGTCCGTCACCGCCTGGCCGAGCAGCGCCGTGGTCTCGTCCCAGATCTCGGCGGCCAGGGCGTCGCCGGCAGCGGCGGCGGCGGAGACGTGCTCGGCGCGGACGGCGGGAAGCCCGCGCAGGGACGAGGGACGCTCGGTGGCGGCGAGGACCTCGTTCGCGCGGACGGCGATGTTCGTCCCCGATGCGTACGCCTCCAGGCATCCGCGCCGTCCGCATTCGCAGCGGCGGCCGCCGGGACGCACCATGAGGTGGCCGAACTCGCCGCCGTTGCCCGCGGCGCCGCGATGCAGCCGGCCGTCGATGATCGCGCCGCCGCCGACCCCCGTGGACAGCGTCAGGTAGAGCGCGATCGCGGCGCCTCGCGCCGCGCCGTACCGGTGCTCGCCGAGGACGGCCGCCGTGGCGTCGTTCTCGACGACGGCGGGCACGCCGAACGCCGCGGAGGCCATCGCGACGATCGGCACGTCGGTCCACCCCGGCAGGTGCAGGGGACCGGTGAGCACACCGGCGGTCGCATCCAGCGGGCCGCCGCAGCTGATCCCGACGGCACCAGCGTCGCCCAGGCCCGCCGCCGCGACGCTGCGGCGCCCCATGTCGAAGAGGTGGGCGATCACGGCGTCGGGGCCGCGATGCTTCTCGGTGGGCTCGATGAGACAGCCGTGGGTGCGTCCGTCAGGCGTGACCATCGCGACGGCGAGCTTCGTGCCGCCGATGTCCAGCGCGAGCACCGGGTGCTGCGTTGCCATACATTCCTCCGGCCCTGCGCGACGACCATCCGCGCCGATGTGACATCGTTCCCACATCGTAGCAAGGGGTCATCGGCGTCGCCACACCGCCGACGCGTGCGGAACGCCGGCCGCGCGCCTCAGCGGTCCGCGAAGAGCTGGTCCAGCACGTGGCGGGCGAACTCGGCCTGACCGGGCGGCTTGTTGGTGATCATGATGAGGCCCTTCCACAGCGCCCAGCCGCGGCCGCGCGCCCACGTCGCCTCGTCGACGGCGTAGTCCCGCCGATACTGCCGGCGCGCGGCCGCGGTCGGCGCCGTCCACCGGAAGACCGTGTCGCACGCGATGTCTCCCGCGCCGGAGCAGCCGAAGTCGATCACGCCCGTCAGCTCGCCGTCGCGCACGAGGAGGTTGTTGACCGACACGTCGCCGTGGAACCACCGCGGCGGGTGGTCGTCGACGGCGGCCAGCGCGTCGCGCCAGATGCCGGCGGCGAGGTCGCGCTCGCGCCCTTGGACGCGGTCGAGGATGTCGTGCACCTCGTCGTCCCAGTGGGCGACCGGGACACCGCGGAACGCGCTGTGCGGGCCCGGCTCCGGGGCGCCAGTCGCATCCACCTCGCCCAGCCGCATCAGGAAGTCCGCCAGGTCGGAGGCGAAGCGGGCCCAGTCCGCGATCTGCGTGACGGCGGCCGGTGTCCCCGGCATCCACTCGTACACCGACCACGGCGCGGGGAACCGGTCGGACGGCTCGCCGACGCCGGCCACGGTCGGGACCGGAAGCGGCAGCTGCGGCGCGAGGCGCGGCAGCCACGTCTGCTCCTTCCGCACCTGCGGCACGTAGTCCGGCGCGCTGGGAAGCCGAACGCTCAGCCCGTCTCCGAGCCGGAAGATGCGGTGGTCCTTGCCGCTGTGCTCGACGGGCCGGATGGGCAGGTGCCGCCAGTGCGGGAACTGCTCGGCGACGAGTTCGCCGACCAGCGTCTCGTCGATGCGGTCGGCGGAGATCGGCTCGGACGTCACCGACTCACCCTAGAGGTCGCGCCGGCTCAGCCCGGCGGGGCGGCGACAGAGCCGCGGTCGACGAACCGGGTGGGCAGGACGATCGTGCGCACCGGCGCCTCCGGCATGTCGATGCGTTCGAGCAGGGCCCGCATCGCGGTCGCGCCGAGAGCCCCGGCATCCTGTGATCTCGTGGACACCCCCGGCTGCACCATGCTCATCCACGGCGCGTCGTCGAAGCCGACGAGACTCACGTCGCCGGGGATGCGCAGGCCCAGGGCCGACGCGGCCCGCCAGGTGCCCTCGGTCAGGACGTTGTTCGCCGCGAAGACCGCCGTCGGGCGATCGGGTCGCGAGAGGATGCGGCGCGCCGCGGCCATCGCCTCGTCGGCATCCCAGCCCGCCTGCACGATGAGCGAGTCGTCGGCGCGGATCCTGCGTGCGGCGAGCGCGTCGAGGTAGCCGCGCTCGCGCTCCTCGCCCGTCGTCCACTCCGTCTCGTCGATGAGCAGCGCGATGCGCTCGTGACCGGCGGCGATCAGGCGCGCGGTCGTGTCGCGCGCCGCGGCGCGGTTGTCCACCACGACGGCGTCGGTGGCCTGCGTGTCGAAGCGCCGGTCGACCTCGATGAGGGGCACCCCGATGCGACGCAGGAACCCGCTCAGCTGGCCCGACACCGGCGTCGCGATGACCCCCGAGACGCGCGAGGCCACGAGCGCTTCGGCGGCCTCCAGCTCGTCGGAGTTGTCGCCCCGCAGGTCGACCAGGACGAGGGTGCGTCCGTGGGCGCGGGCCTCTTCGCCGATCCCCGACGCGAGCTCGGCGTAGAAGACGTTGCGAAGATCCGACACCAGGACGCCGACCGACCTGCTCGTGCGCTGCTTCAGGCTCCGCGCGGTCGCATCGACGACGTACCCGATCTCCTTCGCGGCCGCCCGCACCCGCTCGCGCACCTCGGGCGCGGCGTAGCCGTTCCCCGACAGGGCGCGGGATGCCGTCGACCGCGAGACGCCCGCCGCGTCGGCGACCTCGCGGATGGTGGGCCGGATCGGTGGCTGTGGGCGCTGCTCGGTCACGACCGCGACTCCGCGACGTCCAGCAGCGCCTCGGCGTGCTGACCGAGGCGCAGGTCGCCGATCGCCACGTCGATCGCAATCCGCTGTCTGCGCCCGGAGGACGCGGGTGTCACGGTCAGCTGCACAGAAGACTCCTCGCCGGGTCCGAGGTCGACCTCCAGCTCGGACTCGGACGACCGCCAGCCTAGCGGCAGCACGGGGGTGACCCGGGCGCGCGCGGGCGAGGGAAGCGGGTTGCGGATCTCCACGGTGTAGTCCGCCGGTTCGCCGGCGACCGCGCTCCGCCGGTACGGCAGGAGCCGCGCCGCCTGACCGGCGGGCCCGATCGCGAGAGCCTCGCCCGGCAGCAGCCGCTCGTGCAGGTCGTCGACCGCGCGGCCGGCCTCGCCGAGATACGTCAGGTACTCCTCATCCACCCATCGCGGATCCCAGTGGCCGCTGGCCATCAGTCCCGGCCCGATCCTCCGGTACAGCTCCGCGCTCTTGACGTAGTCGCCGAGCCGGAAGAGGTTCCGGTACTGGTAGTTCAGGATGTCGCGCCGACCGTCGCGGCCGCCGAGTCCTTCCTGCTGGTCGCCGGTGAAGACGACCTTCACGCCGTCGACGGTGAGGCTGTACGCCACCGCGTACAGCGTGTGCCCCGGCTGCGCGTGCGCCGTGATCGTGTACTCGTTCCACGTGAACGGCTCTTCGAGGGGGATGATCCGGTCGGCGGGGATCGGGTCGTACCACTGGCAGGGAAGGTCCTCGCGCCACGGATCGGCGAGCGTGGGGGCGACGTTCTCGGGGATCCACAGCTGCGTCTTCTCGATCTCGCGCAGCAGCGGAAGTCCGGCCACGTGATCGTCGTGATAGTGGGTGGCCAGCGCGACCGAGATGCGGGTGACGCCGAAGAGCTCCCGCAGCGCCGGGAGGGATGCCAGCCACGGCCGGCGTGCGGCGCGCTCCTGGCCGAGGATCAGGCCGGTCGTCATGTCGTAGCCGTAGTCGATGATGAGCGCTTCGCGCGTCTCGGACAGCAGCACGTAGGAGCACGAGATCGACGTGCGGTTCAGCAGCAGGTGCGGCGTGACGGCGGTGAACGGGTCCTCGAGGCGGGCGCGCAGGTCCCACGGGTACGACCGTCGGGAGTCGACGTACTGCTGCATCGTCTGGGCGAGCAGCTCGAGCGCGTGATCGGGATCGCGCATCACGTCGCCGTGCGAGGGCGCGATGGCCGAGAGGTGGTAGCGGTGCAGCAGCAGGGCGCTGAGCACCGTCATCGCGGCGCCCTCGTTCTCGGTGTACGACCACTGCGTCGCCGCGAGCGACCACACCTTGCCCGGCGCGTACACCAGGTCGCCCGAGAAGGCGATGCGCTCGCCGTCGCGGTCGAGCAGGTAGGTGACCGAGCCCACGGTGTGGCCGGGAGTGGGCAGGACGAGCATGCGCACCCCGGCGCACTCGATGTGGCGATACTCCGGAACCGTCGCGTGCACCGGCACCGACGCCAGCAGCGAGAACCGGTCCTGCCGCAGGTTGTAGTCGTTGTCGAGCTGCCGGCTCTCCCACATCTCCTCGACGCGGGCGAACAGCTCGATCTCCACCGGCGGCACGTGGATGCGCGCGCCGTGCTCGACGGCGAGCGGCAGGCCCTGCCCCTGGTCGCGGTGGTGATGCGTCATCAGCACATCCGTGATGCGCCGGATGCCGAGACCCGCCAGATGCTCGAGGGCCAGTCCCGAGCCGAAGTCGATGGCGACGGCATCCCGCTCGCCTTCCCGAGCGTCGGGGTCGACGATGAGGTACACGTGGCACGTGTCGGCGACGCGCCACACGCCGCGCGCGATCGCCGTGACCGTCATCCCAGGCTCTCCCGGTATCTCTCCCAGGTGCGGCCGATCGCGGCGAGGTGCTCGGCGTCGATCGGCTCGCCGTCCTTGACCTGCTCGATGTAGTACAGAGCCGGAACGCCGAGGCTGCCCTGCGTGTGGGCGTAGTCCAGCCACTCGTCGCGGTTGGGCATCGGCCACTGGTCGGTGTCGACCGGGTGCCCAGGCAGCACCGCCGCGACGATCTCATGGCGGGCTCGCAGCTGGGCGGCGACCGACACCGGCCGCCCGGTCACGTCGTGCTCGAGCACGTCGTTGGTGCGGATCATGTCGGTGATGTCGCCGAACGACGGGTGCACGGTGTGGGTGATGACCAGCGCGTCGGGTTTGATGCGCTTGGCGGTGGCGTGGATCCGCGCGACGAGGCGGTGAAGCGCCGCGATGCCCCATACGCCGTCGCTGTCGGGAGCCGACCGCAGCATGGTTCCGCTGGGCGTGCGCTGCGTGAAGTCGACCTTGAAGCCGTCGGCGTCGAGTCCCTCCGAAGACAGCAGGCGTTCGATGATGCCGTCCAGGCGCGCGAGGTACGCGGGGCTGCCGGGGTCGGCGGCGATCGGCCGCCCCGAGGCATCCGTCACGCACTCCTCGGCGGGAAGGCCCGCCGGGTCCCAGGCCTTCCACCACAGCAGCACCCGGCGACCCTCGCGGTGTCGCTCGTCGATCCAGCCGCGGATGTCGGGCCACGCGTCGGTGTCGGGTTCGGCGGTGCCGTACGCGGCCTGCCATCGATCGTCGATGATCACGGTGCCGGGGTCGAGCGATGCCGCGGCGAGCGTCTCGAGGAACTCGTCGTAGATGGACTGGCGGCACAGGTCCGGAGCCCACAGCGTCCCCTTGCCGCCCGCGTCGGCGCGGGCCACCTGCGACCCCCAGCCGCAGAAGATCGGCTCGAGCCACCACGGCGTGATCCGAGGTGCGCCGTGGGGCGCGCAGCCCGTGCGCACCAGGTCCGCGCGGTAGTCGCGCAGCGCCTCGGCCGGTGACGCCACCGGGCGGATGACCACGGTCGGGGACCGCCAGAGGCCGTCGACCCTGGCATGGCCTTCGTATCCGAGGCGGAGCAGGCCGCCGCCGTCGACCGGGTCGAAGCGCATGGTGGTGAAGCGGAGCTCATCGACCGGTGCGCGCAGCCAGGCGGCGAGCCACGGGCCGCCTCCGGGCGAGAAAGGATCTGTGGCCGGGTCCCGTCCGAAGGCGAGGGCGAGCGGCGGCGGCGAGAAGATGCCGTTGAGCCGGCCCGGGTCGGCGTCGCCGACGACCCCGAGGGACGCCGCCGACCACACCGGGCGGACGAACGCGACCGGCTCGGTGGGACTCGGGACGTACAGCGACTGCGCTTCGAAGCCCGACCGGAAGGTGCCGCTGGCACCGGTGGGGAGGATGCCGTCGCCGCCGAGGATCGTGACGTCGGTGAGATCGCCGGCGCCTCGCGCCTGCAGCGTGACCTCGAGCGCGTCGGCGGTGCAGCGCAGCTCCAGGACGCGCTCCTCCCACGCGCTCGAGTCGGTGCGGACGCTCACCACGATCGCGTCCGCCTCGACGCGGACCTCCGGCTCGGACAGGCGCATGCTCTCGTCGCGGGCGCCGCGGGTGTGGGCGCTGGACAGCGCGCAGACGCTCATCCATTCGGCGCCGTCACCGTCGGCGAGTTCGAAGTACGGGGACTTCACCAGCCCGTCCTCGCCGGTCCGCCACGAGAGGGAGTAACCGGCTCCGCGGACCACACGCCGAGAAGAATCGCTCGCCATCGAGGGAGTGGAGCTCATGGCCGACAGTCTATGTGATAACGTTCCCATGTGCTCGAAGTGGAGACGAACCTCCGTGGTGCGCCCATCGTTCCGCTGCCTCGCCGCGCTAGGACGTCGGCCGGCGGCGCGTGGTCGCTGGATCGACTCCCGATCGAGGAGGTGACCGTCGAGGACGTCGCACCCGAGGGATACCGGCTGAACGTCGCGGACGGGCGCGCCCGCGTCGAGGCATCCGGTCCCCGCGGGTTCCGGCATGCTCGCGCCACCCTCGCGGAGCTGGCCGCGGCGAACGGCGGCGCGGTCGCGGCCGTGGCCGTCGACGACGCGCCGGTGCTCGGCCGTCGCGGCATCATCGAGGGGTTCTACGGAGAACCGTGGTCGCACGAGGATCGGCTCGCGGCCCTGCGGCTGGCGGGGCGGGTGAAGCTGAACTCGTACGTGTACGCCCCGAAGGACGACCCGTGGCATCGCGAGCGGTGGCGGGAGCCGTATCCCGACGCCGACCTGGCGCGACTCGTGGAGCTGGCGCACGTGGGCGCGGAGCAGGGCGTCGACGTGGTGGTCGCGATCCATCCCGCCGGTTCGATGGTCTTCTCCGAGGATGCCGAGCACGAGCTGCTTGCGGCGAAGGCCCGCCAGCTGCTGGATGCCGGGATCGCCGGCGTCGCGCTGCTGTTCGACGATGTCCCGATGGTGCTGAATCACGACGCGGACCGCGAGAGGTTCGGCGCCGACGCGGCGGCCCTCGGCGCCGCGCACGCTCTCACCGCGCGGCGATTCCTGGAGGACGTGCTCCAGCCTCGCCGGCCGGACGCCGAGCTGCTCGTCGTGCCCACCGACTACGCGGGCACCGAGGCCTCGGACTACCGCACGGCGTTCGCCGCCGGCCTGCCCGACGAGACGTATGTGTGGTGGACCGGCCGCGACATCGTGGTGGGGGAGATCTCGCGTGAAGACATCGACGCCGCGGCGGCCGTCTTCGGCGACCGGCTGCTGCTGTGGGACAACTTCCCGGTCAACGACTTCGACCGTGGGCGCGCCTTCCTCGGTCCCCTCGTCGGCCGGACCGGCGAGATCGAGGGGTCGGCGCTGCAGGGCGCGTGGTCGAACCCGATGGTCGAGTTCGCACCCGGGTGCTTCGGCATCGTGGCGTTCGCCGACTGGGCCTGGAATCCCGCCGGCTACGATCCCCGGCGTGCCGCGGCGGCAGCGCTGCGCCTCGTCGCCGGACCGGATGCCGCCGCACTCGCGCCGCTCGTCCGCACGCTGTCGTCGTGGCCGCCCGGGGCGCCCATGGATCCCGAACTGTCCGCGGCCGCCGACGCCGCGCTCGCCGGCGCGGGCACCGATGCGCTGCGGACCCTGCTGGAGCAGCTGCGGACGGTCGCGGACGTCTCGACGCAGCGCGAACCGGCAGGGTCCCTGCGGCCGTGGCTCGCGGCGGCAGGCGACATGGCCGCTGCGGGGCTCGCGGCGCTCGAGGGCCTCGTGGCGCTGGATGACCGGGCAGGCGATATCTCGCCCGCGGACATCGAGGCGGCGCTGGCTCGAGCCGAGGCGCACGACGCCAAGGTCGCCGTCGACGTGGTTCCCGACTTCGTACGAGCGGTGCTGCAGCGCATCATCGAGCGGAGCAGCCGAGCGGACGCGGCGGCAGGGTGACCGGTGACCCTCACGGCGGGGACCGGCCGGGCGGTGATCACGCCGCCTCCCGGCATCCCGCTGTCGGGATTCGTCGGCCGGGGCCCGGCGACCGATGTGCACGACGATCTCTGGGTCACGGCCCTGGTCCTCGCCGACGATCCCCCGCCCGGCGGGGCGGGTGAGGAGCCCAGCACGCGCCTCGCCGTGGTGACGCTCGATCTGATCGGCCTGTACAGCGACGAACTGGTGGCGGGGCTGAAGGAGGCGATCGGCTCGGCCACCGGCATCCCTCCGGGCGCCGTGTTCCTCGCGTGCAGCCATACGCACTACGGTCCTGTCGTCGCCGAGCGCGGCGACATGCCCGGCGGCGACGGTCCGGAGGCCGCCGCCTACCGTCGTCAGCTCGCGAAGGCCCTGGGCGAGTGCGTCCGCGCCGCGGATGCCGCGCGTGTGCCGGTGGACGTCGCTGCGGGCTCCGGGACCGCGCGGGTCGGCGTGAATCGACGCCGCCCCGGACCTGACGGCTCGATCGACCTGGCGCCGAACCCGTCCGGGCATGTGGATCCGGAGCTGCAGGTCCTCCGCTTCGACGCGGTGCCGGCGACGGTCGGCGGCGACGAGTCGGCGACCGTGGCGTCGCTGGTCTCGTACGCCTGCCATCCGTCCTCACTCGAGCACTCCGTGCGCAGCATCAGCGCCGACTTCCCGGGCGTCCTCCGCGCCGAGCTCGAGCGCCGGATGAGCGGGCGCGCGCTGTTCCTGCAGGGCGCCGCCGGCGACATCGATCCGCCCGACAAGCGTCCCGACTGGTCGAGGCCCGAGGCGATCGGCGGAGCGCTTGCTGCTGCGGCGGCCCGCGCGTCGGATGCCGCGGTGCCGGTTCGCCCGACGCCGCTCGACGCGCGGCGGCTGACGGTGTCGCTTCCACGCCGCGGCGCGGCATCCGCTCCGGAGGCGGAGCGAGAGCTGG
>JAPSKH010000033.1 GCA_031177765.1 Microbacterium sp.
GTGATCGGCTCGATCACGGCCGCCTCGTACTGCTCCTGGGTGATCTTGCCGTCATCGAGCATCCGGCTGAGCACGTACAGCTGCCGGCCCTTGGTCGCCGAGTAGCCGTCGGCGGCCGCGAGGTACTGCTCCTGCGTGATCTTGCCCTGCTCGAGCATGCTGTCCAGGGCCGCCAGCTGACCCGCCTTGACGTCGTCGATGAGGCCGTCAGGCGCCTTGTTGAAGGTCGCGCCGTCGCTGCCGAAGATCGACCCGCCCGGGCGGTCGATGCGGTAGGTGTTGGGGTTCTGCACGATGCCGGCGAGCGTCGCCGCCTGCGACAGGCTGAGCTCGGCCGCCGAGACACCGAAGTAGTAACGCGCTGCGGCGTCGATGCCGTACGTGGTGCCTCCGAAGTTGGCGATGTTGAGGTAGCCGAGCAGAATGTCGTTCTTGGAGTATTTCTGCTCGAGCGCAATCGCGTACCGCATCTCCTGCAGCTTGCGCTGGATGCCCTCGGTGCCGACGGCGGTCGTCGCCTCGGTCCAGCAGTTCAGCAGCGCCTGCTCGCGGGTGACCTGGACGACCTCGCCCTTCTCGTTCTCCTCCTCGTGGGCCTCGGCGTCGCGCTCGCAGTCCTGGATGAGGATGTTCTTGACGTACTGCTGGCTGATCGACGAGCCACCCTGGGTCTCGCCGCCGCCGCGGATGTTCGACAGCACCGCGCGGGTGGTGCCGATGAGGTCCACGCCGCCGTGCTGGTAGTAGCGCGGGTCCTCGCTGGAGAGGATCGCGTCATACATCACGGGAGTGATCTGGTCCCACTCCACCGGCGACCGGTTCTGGTCGTAGAACTGCGTCAGCACCTCGTCCTGGCCGGTGTCGGGGTTCTTGACCCAGAACGTCGTCGGCAGCATCAGCTTCTCGATGTCGAGCACGCTCGGCAGCCGGTCGAACAGCGTGATCGCGCTGGAGGCTGCCGCACCCGACAGGGCGACGGCGGGAGTCACCGTGGCGGCGATGAGGACACCCGCGACCGCGCTGAGGCCCACGAGGCCGGCGAGACCGCCGAGCACACCGCTAGCCGTCCGATTCTTATCAGGCATAGGGTGATCGTAGGGGAGATACCTGGGCGATTCCCTCAGAGACGTGCGCCCGAAAGGTGTTTCCCAGCATCGACCGGGCCGTCTCGGCCACCCGCCCCGCTGACCCGAGGAGTCGCGAATGACGACGTGGGAGTATCTCACCACGCCCCTTCTGATCCACAACACCGCCGCGATCCTCAACAACTGGGGCAAGCAGGGCTGGGAGCTGGTGCAGGTCGTCCCGGGTCCCGAGGGCGGTCTGGTCGCCTACTTCAAGCGCCCGATGGGCGGTGGCCAGTCCAACGCGGGACTGGATGCCGCCGCGCAGGCCGCGAAGCAGTTCGAGGAGCCCTCGGCATGAGCGTCAGCGCGCGACTGGAAGAGCTGGGCATCGAACTGCCCGGCGTGGTGCCGCCGGTGGCCGCATACATGCCGGCCAAGGCGCATGGCGACCTGGTGTACACCGCCGGGCAGCTGCCGATGATCGCGGGCGAGCTGCCGGCGACCGGCAAGGTGGGCGACGGCGCGGGACTGGTTCCGCCGGCGGACGCCGCCGCGTACGCGCGCCAGAGCGCTCTGAACGCGATCGCCGCGGCAGCCGACGCTGTCGGCGGCGTGGACCGGCTCACCGGCGTCCTCAAGCTCACCGGGTTCGTGGCATCCGTTCCGGAGTTCACCGGGCAGCCGGGCGTCATCAACGGCGCCAGTGAGCTGCTCGGCGAGATCTTCGGCGAGGCCGGCCGCCACGCCCGCTCGGCCGTGGGAGTGCCGGTGCTGCCGCTGGATGCCCCCGTCGAGGTCGAGGTCGTCTTCTCCTACGCCTGACGCGTTCCGACGCGCTTCGCTCGCTCGACGGCCGCGGCTGTCCGCTACTTCAGCTGCGCCGAGATCACGCTCATGACCGCTGTGTCGGCGAGCGTCGTCGTGTCGCCGACCTCGCGGCCCTCGGCGACGTCGCGAAGCAGGCGCCGCATGATCTTGCCCGAGCGGGTCTTGGGCAGCTCGCCGACGATGTAGACATCGCGCGGCCGTGCGATGGGGCCGATCTGCTGGCCCACCCACTGGCGCAGCGTGTCCGCCAGGCCCTCGGGGGAGTGCTCGTCGAGGTAGGACTGCTTGATGATGACGAACGCCACGACGGCCTGGCCCGTGGTCTCGTCCGACGCGCCCACGACGGCCGCCTCGGCGACGGCTTCGTTCGCGACGAGCGCCGACTCGATCTCGGTCGTCGAGAGCCGGTGCCCGGAGACGTTCATGACGTCGTCGACGCGGCCCAGCAGCCACACGTCGCCGTCGTCGTCGAGCCGCGCCCCGTCCCCGGCGAAGTAGTACCCCTGCTTCCGGAACTTCTCCCAGTACGTCTCGACGAATCGCTCGGGGTCGCCCCAGATGCCGCGCAGCATGGACGGCCAGGGCTCGGTGATCACCAGGAGTCCGCCGTTGCCGTTGCCGACGTGCGCGCCGTCCTCGTCGACGACGTCGATGGAGATGCCCGGGAGCGGGACCTGTGCCGAGCCCGGCTTGGTCTCGGTGACCCCGGGCAGCGCCGAGATCATGATGGCGCCGGTCTCGGTCTGCCACCACGTGTCCACGATCGGCGCGGTCTTGCCTCCGATCACCTTGCGGTACCACATCCAGGCCTCCGGGTTGATGGGCTCGCCCACCGACCCGAGCAGACGCAGCGACGACAGGTCGAACTGCTTGGGGATCGAGCGGCCGATCTTCATGAAGGAGCGGATCGCGGTCGGTGCGGTGTAGAGGACGGTGACGCCGTACTTCTGCACGATCTCCCACCACCGGCCCGGATGCGGGGTGTCGGGCGTGCCCTCGTACAGCACCTGGGTGGCGCCGTTGGCGAGCGGCCCGTATGTCACGTAGCTGTGGCCGGTGACCCAGCCGATGTCCGCGGTGCACCAGTACACATCGGTCTCGGGATGGATGTCATGGACGACCTTGTTCGTGAAGGCCGTCTGCGTGAGATAGCCGCCCGAGGTGTGCAGGATGCCCTTCGGCTTCCCGGTCGTGCCGGACGTATAGAGGATGAACAGCGGGTTCTCGGCCGGGAAGGGCTTGGCCTCATGTTCCGCAGGAGCCTGCGGAACGACGTCGTGCCACCAGATGTCGCGGCCCTCGGCCCAGTCGACGTCGTTCTCGCCGCGCTTGACCACGAGCACGTGCTCGACCGTCTCCTGCACGCCCGAGCCGTTGCGGTCGGCCAGCGCCATATCGACGGCGGGCTTCAGCGGCGACACCTTGCCCTTGCGGTAGCCGCCGTCCGCGGTGATGACGAGCTTGGCCCCGGCGTCGTCGATCCGAGAGCGAAGGCTGTCGGCGGAGAACCCGCCGAACACCACCGAGTGGATCGCGCCGATGCGCACCACGGCCAGCATCGCGGCGACCGCTTCGGGGATCATCGGCATGTAGATCGCGACGCGGTCGCCCTCGCCGATGCCGAGCCCCTCGAGCACGTTCGCCAGTCGCTTCACCTCGGTGGTGAGCTCGGCGTAGGTCACCCGGCGCTCGTCGCCCGGCTCGCCCTCCCAGAGCAGAGCGACGCGGTCGCCTCGGCCTGCCTCCACGTGGCGGTCGAGGCAGTTGTAGGCGACGTTGAGCTCTCCGTCGGCGAACCATCGCGCGAACGGCGGATTCGACCAGTCGAGCACCTGCGTGAACGGCGTGTGCCAGTGCAGCGCCCGTGCCTGGTCGGCCCAGAACCCCTCGCGATCGGCGGCGGCCTGCTCGTAGAGGTCGGCGGTGGCGACCGCGGCGGCAGCGAACTCCGGCGGCGGGGCGAACCGGCGCGTCTCGGTCAGGAGGTGGTCGATCTGGCTGCTCATGGAGCGCGCTCCTTTGCGGGCTGGAAACGGATGCGGGGCGCCGAAGCCGGGACCTCGGCGAGTCTGCAGGAAATGTATCCGCCGCCGGAACGGGTCACCACCCCCGATAGTAGGTGCGGCGGGCGCGACCGGCTGGCACGGCCCTGACGTGAGAATCCTCTCCTTTTTGGATGTTCACGTTCCGTGAGGTACAGCTCCTCGCATATGCTGGCCCCCGGCCGAACATCGATTCTGGCATCGCGGGCCCGGCGTCAACCCCCCGAATTCGGGCACCGCATACGGCGGCATCCCATTCCCCCCATGGGATGCCGCCTTCAATTTCCTCGGGGCTCGAACAGACACCGAGCGCTCCTCCTCCACAGGCGCGGCTCGACCCCGCGCATCCACGAGTCCGGCCCCCCGCGAGCTCCGATGCCGCGGGTGTTCCTAGCGTCGAAGCATGTCCGCAGCATTCGTCGTCCGGCCGCGGGAGGACGCTCCGACCGTGCGTCTTTCCGACGCGAGGGCCCGGGGCGCCGACCCGGCCGTTCCCGCTGCTTGCGGCGACCCCGCATCCGTGCCCGTGCGCACGGTGCTCGGATGGGTGCCGTCTCCGGCCGTCCGAGCGGCACGAACGCCGGATGCCTCCGCCCGGCCGCCGCACGTCGACCGTGCCGCACGAAGTCGGTCCCTGGCGGCGCGTCACCCGATCCTCGCCCCGCTCACGACCTTCCTCGACGACCCGGACGTGACGGACGTGTTCGTCAACGGCGCCACGGGTCTGTTCGTGGACCGCGGCGACGGACCGGTGCCGGTGCCGGCGTGGCACGCGACGGAGGAGGAGGTCCGCGAGCTCGCCGTCGCGCTCATCGGCGTCGGCGGGCGTCACATCGACGACGCGACGCCGTGCATCGACGTGCGCCTGGACGGCGGCATCCGCGTGCATGCCGCGCTTCCGCCGATCGCCGCCGAGGGGACGGCGATCTCGATCCGCGTGCCGCGCCTGATCGACCCGCGGCTGGACGAGCTGCAGGCCACCGGCATGGTGGATGCCTCACAGCGGAGGGAGCTCGATGCGGCGATCGCGCGCCGCGCCAATCTCCTGGTCACCGGCGCGGCCGGCGCGGGCAAGACCACACTGCTCGGCGCACTGCTGAGCGAAGCGCCGGCCTCGGAGCGCATCGTCACCATCGAGGATGTCGCCGAGCTGCGGATCGCGCACCCTCACCATGTGCGACTGGAGGCGCGCCAGCCGAACCTCGAGGGCGCCGGCGGCATCGGGCTCGCGCGCCTGGTCCGTGAAGCGCTGCGCATGCGACCCGATCGGCTGGTGGTCGGCGAGTGCCGCGGCGAGGAGGTGCGCGAGCTGCTGTCCGCACTCAACACCGGTCACGACGGCGGAGCCGGAACACTGCACGCCAACAGTCTGCGAGACGTACCCGCAAGACTCGAGGCGCTCGGCGCTCTGGCCGCGCTCGAACCGGTCGCGCTCGCGCGGCAGGCCGCCAGCGCCATCGACCTGGTGCTGCACGTCGAGCGATCGGCTGACGGGAGGCGGCGCCTCGCGGAGGTCGGGCGTCCGGTCGTGGGCGAGGACGGCAGGCTCACGATGGAGCAGGTGCGATGGCACGCAGAGTGACGGCGGCCGAGGAACCGCATGCCGCCGCCGAAACGGTCCTTCGGCTCGCCGTGCTCCTGCAGGCGGGCCTGTCCCCGGCGCGCGCGTGGCGTCAGCTGGCCGACGCCGGCGACCCGTCCGCGATCCGGATCATGCAGGCCATGGACGACGGCGTGCCGATGAAGGATGCGGTCGCCGCGGCGGGTCGCGGATGGCGCGACGTCGCCGCGGCGTGGCGGGTCGCGATCACGGTCGGAGCGCCGCTCGCCGAGAGCCTGCGAGGGCTGGCGGTCTCCCTGCGGGACGCGCAGGAGGCTGCCGACGACGTGCGGGTCGCCCTGGCCGAACCGGCCGCGACCGCGCGGCTGATGGGCTGGCTGCCGCTGGTGGGGATGGGGCTCGGCGCTGCGCTGGGCTTCGACACCTTCGGCGTGGTGTTCACCCACCCGGTCGGCATCGCGTGCCTGGTCGGCGGTGCCGGTCTGATCGTCGCCGCGCAGAGGTGGAGCACGCGACTCGTTCGACGAGCGCACGCCGCCGCCGGGGTGCCGGGCCTCGACGCCGAGCTCGTCGCGATCGCGCTGAGCGGCGGCGTGTCGATCGACCGCGCCACCGCTCTCGTCCGCGAGGCACGCGCCGCCTCGGGCGCGAGTGACCCGCCCTCGGGTGGCGAGCGCACCGCGGCGCCCCCCGGCGACGGCGTGGCGGATGTGCTGACGCTCTCCCAGGCGGCCGGCATCCCGGCGGTCGAGCTGCTGCGAGCCACCGCCGCGCATGCCCGTCATCGTGCGCGCATCGACGGACGACTGCGCGCCGCGCGGCTGTCGTCTCGACTTCTCATCCCACTCGGGGTGTGCACGCTTCCCGCCTTCCTGCTCCTCGGGGTCGCGCCCATGCTGCTGAGCGTGGTGAAGGGGATGCCGCTGTCTCTGTGACCCGCCGAACGTGCCCACCACACCGATCGAAGGAGGAAACAAATGTCCCTACCCGCCGCCCCTGCACGGGCGCTCCCGATGCTCACGCGGCGTCGCGCCGAGCGGCTCTTCCTGCCGCGCGACGCGGACGACGCGGATGACGCGGGGGCCGCGACGGCCGAGTACGCGATCGCCACGATGGCCGCGGTCGCCTTCGCCGGGCTGCTCGTGGTCATCATGCGGTCGGACGAGGTGCGCGGCATCCTGACCGACCTCGTCCGCCGTGCCCTGACGGTGGCATGAGCACGCGGCGGGCGGGCGACGACCGCGGCTCGGTCGTGGCCGAGTTCGCGGTCGCGCTCCCCGCCGTCGTCCTCGTTCTCGCGCTCGGTGCGGGGGCTCTCGCCGCCGGCTCGCGCCAGGTGCGACTGCAGGATGCCGCGGCCGACGCCGCACGCCTGAGCGCGCGCGGCGAGTCGGCCGCGCGCGTCCACGCGGCCGTCTCGTCCGCGCTGCCCGGCGCCGCGGCCTCGATCCAGGAGCGCGGCGACCTCGTGTGCGTCACCGCGTCCGCCACGGTCCTGCTGAACCTGCGCATCACGGCGGACGCGTGCGCTCTCGCGGGCGGACTGTGATGGCCGGTGCCGTCTCCATCGCCGGGGTCGTAGGAGGAGCGGCCGCCCTCGTGATGGCGCTCGCCGCGGGCGGTGCGGCGGCCGTCACGGGGCAGCGATTGGCGGCAGCGGCCGACGCGGCGGCGCTCGCGGCAGCCGACACCGCGTCAGGAGCCGCGCTGGGGGTGCCGTGCGGGCGCGCGGCGGAACTCGCGGGAACGTTCCAGGCCCGCCTGGAGTTATGCGAAGTGACGGACCTGATCGCGACCGTGACGGTTTCGACCTCGTTCGGCCCGCTGCCGGTGACCGCGTCAGCGCGGGCAGGTCCACCACCCGAGTGACCGACGGCTCACAGCGACCACACCGCAACGTGGAGTGTATGGTGTGCGTCGAAGAAAGGACGCCCCCTTTGGCATCAGGCAAGAAGCTCGTCATCGTCGAGTCCCCGACGAAGATGAGGTCGATTCAGGGCTACCTCGGCGAAGGCTACGAGGTGCTCAGCTCGGTCGGGCACATCCGCGACCTCGCGGACAAGAAGGACATCCCGGCCGACAAGAAGGAGGCTTACGGCAAGTACTCCATCGACATCGAGCACGGCTTCGACCCTTATTACGTCGAGAGCGAGCGCGGCAAGAAGACCGTGGCCGAGCTGAAGCGCGCACTGCGCGGGGCGGACGAGCTCCTGCTCGCCACCGATGAGGATCGCGAGGGCGAGGCGATCGCGTGGCACCTGCTGGAGGCGCTCAAGCCGAAGGTCCCTGTGCGACGCATGGTGTTCCACGAGATCACGAAGGACGCCATCCGCGCGGCGGTCGACAACACGCGCGAGCTCGACCTCGCCCTGGTCGACGCGCAGGAGACCCGGCGGATCCTCGACCGCCTCTACGGCTGGGACGTCAGCCCCGTGCTGTGGTTCAAGGTGCAGCAGGGCACCTCCGCCGGTCGCGTGCAGTCCGCCGCCACCCGCCTGGTGGTCGACCGGGAGCGCGAGCGCATGGCGTTCGTCTCGGCGTCCTATTGGGACATCGAAGCCACCGCCGCGCCGAACCGTCCGGGCGGCATCGACGACTCGTTCACCACCCGCCTCGCCCGCGTGGACGGCGCAGCCCTCGCCCGCGGCACCGACTTCGACGACCGCGGTGAGCTGAAGAAGGCCGTGCTCGTCCTCGACGAGACGCAGGCACGAGAACTGGCGACCGCCATCGAGGCGGCCGCCCAGGCATCCGTGTCAGGCGTCGAGTCCAAGCCCGGCACGCGCAGCCCCAAGCCGCCCTTCACCACCTCGACCCTGCAGCAGGAGGCAGGCCGCAAGCTCTCGATGAGCGCCAAGCACGCCATGAGCGTCGCCCAGCGTCTCTACGAGAAGGGCTTCATCACCTACATGCGCACCGACTCGACCGCCCTGAGCACGCAGGCCGTCCAGGCCGCGCGCGAGCAGGCGGTCGCGATGTACGGCGAGAAGGCTGTGCCGCTGAACCCGCGCACGTACCGCAGCAACAGCAAGAACGCGCAGGAGGCCCACGAGGCGATCCGCCCGTCGGGAGAGCGCTTCCGGACGCCCGCCGAGGTCTCCGGTGAGCTCGACCGCGACGAGATGCGGCTGTACGACCTCATCTGGAAGCGCACCATGGCGAGCCAGATGGCCGACGCCAAGTACGAGACCACGACGGTGACGCTCGAGGTCACCGCGGGCGGGCGCCGCGCCGAGTTCACGGCATCCGGAACGGTCTACACCTTCAAGGGCTTCCTCGAGGCCTACGAAGAGGGCAGGGACGAGAAGCGCGGCGACGCCGACAAGACCGATGACCAGGCGCTGCCCGCCCTCGCCGTGGGCGACGTCCTGCGCCTGCGCGAGGTCGAGCCCAAGGGGCACGCGACCAGCCCCAAGCCGCGCTACACCGAGGCGAGCCTCGTCAAGGCGCTCGAGGAGAAGGGGATCGGCCGCCCGTCGACCTTCGCGAGCATCATCGACGTGATCCTCAACCGCGGATACGTGACCAAGCGCGGACAGGCGCTGATCCCGAGCTGGCTGGCCTTCAGCGTCGTCCGTCTGCTCGAGCAGCACTTCCCGGACCTCGTGGACTACGACTTCACCGCCGCCCTCGAGGACGACCTGGACGCGATCGCGCGGGGCGAGCAGAAGCGCGAGGAGTGGCTGAAGGAGTTCTACTTCGGCTCCGACCAGCACGTGGGACTGCGCAACATCGTCGACAACCTCGGTGAGATCGACGCGCGGGCGCTCAACTCCACGCCCATCGGCGACGTGGCGACGCTGCGGTTCGGCAAGTACGGCCCGTACCTCGAGGTTCCCGACAAGGACAACCCGGATGCCGAGCCCCGCCGCGTCAACATCCCCGAGGATCTCGCCCCCGACGAGCTGACGCCGCAGAAGGCGCAGGAGCTCATCGACGCGCCGGTCGCGGGCGACCGCGTGCTGGGGGAGAACCCGGCCAACGGGAAGCTCGTCGTGGTCAAAGACGGACGCTTCGGCCCCTACGTGCAGGAGACCGACCCGCCCGCAGCGGAGGAGGTCGACGAAGCCACCGGGGAAGTGCGGCCTGCTCAGGAACCGGAGGAATCGGCGCCGAAGAAGCGCGGCGCGAAGAAGGCTCCGGCGGCGCCGAAGCCCCGTACGGCGTCGCTGTTCAAGTCGATGTCGGTCGACACGATCGACCTGGAGACCGCGCTGAAGCTGCTCGACCTGCCTCGGACGGTCGGAACCGATCCCGCGACGGGCGAGGTGATCACCGCGCAGAACGGCCGGTACGGGCCGTACTTGAAGAAGGGCACCGACTCGCGGACGCTGCAGAGCGAGCAGCAGATCTTCGACATCACCCTCGAGGAGGCGCTCGCCGTCTACGCCCAGCCGAAGTACGGCGCCCGCGCCGCGAGCTCGGCTCTGAAGGAGTTCGAGGCCGACCCCACCAGCGGCAAGCCGATCAAGCTGAAGGACGGCCGGTTCGGTCCGTACGTCACCGACGGCGAGACCAACGCCACCATCCCTCGCGGTGAGGACGCCATGGAGGTCACTTTCGAGCGCGCGGTGCAGCTGCTCGCCGACAAGCGTGCGAAGGGGCCGGCGAAGCGTCCCGCCAAGCGCACGGCGCGCAAGACCCCGGCGAAGAAGTGACGGCAGCCACCGACCGACGGCCGGGACTGTTCGTCACGTTCGAAGGCGGCGACGGCGTCGGCAAGACGACGCAGGCGACGCTGCTGGAGCGCTGGCTCACGGATGCCGGTCGCACGGTGGTGCGCACGCGCGAGCCCGGCGGCACCGAGGTCGGCGTGCTGATCCGCGACATCGTCCTGCATCACCGCGGCGAAGTGTCGCCGCGTGCCGAGGCGCTGCTGTACGCCGCCGACCGGGCGCACCACATCGAGACGGTGGTGCGTCCCGCGCTCGACCGCGGCGACATCGTGATCCAGGACCGCTACCTCGACTCGTCGGTGGCGTACCAGGGAGCGGGACGGGTGCTCGGGCGCGACGAGGTGCGACAGCTGTCGCTGTGGGCCACAGCGGGACTGCTTCCCGATCTCACGGTTCTGCTGGATCTGGACCCGGCCGCCGCCCGCGCGCGACTGGACGCCGACGACAAGCCGTTCGATCGGCTCGAGGCCGAGAAGGAGTCGTTCCACGCGCGCGTACGCGACGAGTTCCTCGTCCTGGCCGCCGCCGAACCGGACCGCTTCCTCGTCCTCGACGCCTCTTCGGCGCCCGACGTCCTCGCCGCGCTCGTGCGCGAGCGTGTGAAGACGCTCCTCGGCTGACCTCGCGCGCGCCCGCCGCCCGTCCGGGGTCGGCAGCCGCGGATAGGCTGTTCGGCATGGAACCCGCCCGCGACACCACGGTCGTCGATGCGCCGTGGGGGAACGTGTGGGGGCAGGACGAGGCGGTCGCGACCCTGCGGGAGGCGGCATCCGATCCGGCGTCGATGACGCACGCGTGGCTCATCACCGGCCCGCCTGGATCAGGCCGGTCCACGCTCGCGTACGCCTTCGCCGCCGCGCTCATCGCGGAGCCGGGAGATGAGGCGGCGATGCGACAGGTCCTGGCCGGGACGCACCCCGATCTCACGGCGCTGCGCACCGAGGGGGTCATCATCTCGATCAAGGACGCGCGGGCCCTCGTCGAGCGCTCCTACTTCTCGCCCTCGCTCGGCCGGTACCGGGTCATCGTGATGGAGGACGCCGACCGCATGGCCGAGCGCACGTCGAACGTGCTGCTCAAGGCGCTCGAGGAGCCGCCCGAGCGGACCGTCTGGGTGCTGTGCGCGCCCAGCGACGCCGATCTGCTGCCGACCATCCGCTCGCGGGTCCGCACGCTGCGCCTGCGCGAACCCGACGTCGCGGACGTCGCGCGACTGATCACGCAGCGCACCGGCGTGGACCAGGCTGTGGCCGAGCAGTCCGCACGTCATGCACAGCGGCACATCGGCATGGCGCAGCGGCTGGCGACGGATGCGTCGGCCCGCGCCCGCCGCGACGCCACGCTGCGCGCGGTGCTCGGTGTGCGCGGCGTGGGCGACGTCGTCGAGGTCGCCGGGACGATCGTGGCCGCGGCGACCGAGGACGCCAAGGCGCTCACCGCGGAGCGCGACGAGTCGGAGCGCGCCACGCTGCTGCGCACGCTCGGCATCGCCGAGGGCGGCGCCATCCCGCCCGCGGTGCGGTCGCAGCTGTCGGCGCTCGAGGACGAGCAGAAGCGCCGCGCGACCCGCAGCCTCCGCGACGGCATCGACCGCGTGCTCACCGACCTCGAGTCCCTGTTCCGCGACGTGCTCATGCTGCAGTTCGGACGCGACGGCTCGCTCATCAACGTCGAGCTGGAGGACGAGCTGCGCGCGCTCGCCGCCGCGTGGACGCCCGAGCGCACCCTGACGGTGGTCGACCGGATCGGCGAGACGCGTGAGAACCTGGAGCTCAACGCCGCTCCCACCCTGGCCCTCGAAAGCATGCTCGTGACCGTCGCGAGCGGAAGGATCCCGTGAACGAGTCCCGTCCCCGCCGAGCCTCGCGGCGGGCGAGAGCTGCCGCCTTCGTGGCGGGCCTTGCTGCAGCATCCGTCGCACTCACCGGCTGCCTGTACGCACTGATCCCGGAGGGGACGGCGCGACCGTCGGCCAGCAGGACCCCTGACAGCGCCGGCGTCCCCGCCGAGCTCGCACCGTTCTACGAGCAGACCCTCGCGTGGGAGGACTGCGACGGCTTCGACTGCACGATGGTGACCGCGCCGCTGGACTGGTCCGACCCGGCGGCGGGGGAGATCGAGCTGTCGGTCATCCGCAGCCGCGCCGAGAGCGCCGATCCGGTCGGCTCGCTCCTGACCAATCCCGGCGGACCGGGAGCCAGCGGCGTGGCCCTCATCCGCGACTCGCTGTCGTTCGCCGTCGGAGACGCGGTGCGCGACCGCTTCGACGTGATCGGCTTCGACCCCCGCGGCGTCGGCGAGTCCACCGCGGTGCGCTGCTTAGATGCGGCCGAGATGGACGCATACCTCTTCGACATCCCGCAGGCGCAGCGCGGAACGGATGCCTGGGCGGCGGAGCTGCTGGAAGGTCATCGGAGCTTCGCCGAAGCGTGCGAGGCCAACAGCGACGGCATCCTGCCGTACATCACGACCGAGAACGCCGCGCGCGACATGGACCTGCTGCGCGCCGTCCTCGGCGACCGTGAGCTGTACTACCTCGGCTACTCGTACGGCACCTTCCTGGGCGCGACCTACGCGAAGCTGTTCCCCGAACGCGTCGGACGACTCGTGCTCGACGGGGCCATCGACCCGTCCGTGTCGGGGCTCGACGTCGGCACGACGCAGGGCGTCGGGTTCGAGTCCGCGCTGCGGGCGTACATGGCCGACTGCCTCGAGGACGACCAGTGCCCTTTCCGGGGCACCGTGGATGACGCCATGGCGGATCTCGGGACGCTGCTGGCGACGGTCGACCGCACCCCGATCCCCAACTCCGACGGCCGGATGCTGGGCGCCGACGCGCTGATGACCGCGATCATCGCCGCGCTGTACTCACCGGACAGCTGGACGTTCCTGAGCTCCGCCCTCGCCGATGCGATGGCCGGCGACCCCGAGGCGGCGTTCCTGCTCGCGGATTTCTACTACAACCGCGAGGGCGGGCAGTACCTGGACAACTCCACCGAGGCGTTCCGCGCGTACAACTGCATGGACTACCCGGTGGACTCCTCGCCCGAGGAGGAGGCGGCTGCGCAGGCGCTCCTCGACGCGGAGGCGCCCACCGTGGCGCCCTACTGGGCGGGCCCGGATCCGTGCGAGGAGTGGCCGTACCCGGCGTCGGGGGTGCGCGAGCCGATCGCCGCAGAGGGAGCCGCCCCGATCGTGGTGGTCGGGACGACCAACGACCCCGCGACGCCGTACGAATGGTCGGTGTCGCTGGCTGAGCAGCTCGAATCCGGCGTCCTGGTGACCCGGGTGGGCGAGGGGCACACCGGCTACAACAAGGGCAACGCGTGCGTCGATCAGGCGGTGGAGTCGTATCTCGTCGACGGCGCCGCGCCGGAGGACGGTCTGCGCTGCGAGTGACCGGTCAGCGTCGCAGCACCCGTCGCGCGAGCGCATTGCCGAGGAACTGCACCGCCTGCACGAGCACGATGATGACCAGCACGGCCGCCCACGTGACCCACGGGTTGAACTGCTTGAAGCCGTAGACGATGGCGAACTCGCCGAGGCCGCCGGCGGCGACGGCACCGGCGATGGCGGTCATGTCGACCAGCGCCACGACGATGAAGGTGTACCCCAGGATCAGCGGTCCGAGGGCCTCGCGCGGGAGCAGGCCGAAGAGGATGCGCGTGCGGCTGGCGCCCGCAGCACGGGCCGCCTCGACGACGCCGGGGCGCACGGTCAGCAGGTTCTGCTCCACGATGCGGCTGATGGCGAACAGGGACGCGATCGTGATGGCGAAGATCCCGAATTCCGGGCCGATGCCGGGGATGCCGAAGCTGCGGGCGATCGGCTGCACGGCAGCGAGCAGGATGACGAACGGGATCGGGCGGAAGAAGTTCACCAGCACGTTGATGGCGCCGAAGAGCGCGCGGTTGGGAAAGAGGCTGCCCGGCCTGGTGGCGTACAGCGCCAATCCGACCAGGAGGCCCGCGAGCCCGCCCAGGACGAGGCTGAACGAGACGACGTAGAGCGTCTCGGCGGTCGCGGCCCACAGCTCCGGAAGCAGGTCGATGAGCCTATCCACGGGTGTCCTCCTCGAGGAGCGGAGCGAACGCGGATGCCGCGTCGATGGCGCGCTGCACGGCATCCGTCTCACCCGTCAGGGCGAGAGTGAGGTGACCGAAGACCCGACCGCGGATGTCGTTGATGCCGCCGTGGATCAGCTCGAACCGGACGCCGTGCGATGACAGCGCGGCGAAGATGTCGGCCTGGGTCACGTCGCCGTCGCGCACCGTGAAGGTGACGATGCGGCCCGGGTGACGCTCCCGGAGGACGCGGAGCTGCTCGCCGGCGGGCACGTCGTCGATGATGCTCGCGACGAAGCGCCGGGTGGCCGGGTGCCGCGGCGCCGAGAGGACGTCGAAGACCTCACCGGCCTCGATGATGCGGCCGTGCTCCATCACGATGACCCGGTCGGCGAGCGTTCGGATGACGTCCATCTCGTGCGTGATGACGAGGATCGTCACGCCCAGCTCGGCGTTGACGCGGCGCAGCAGCGCGAGCACTTCCTGCGTCGTGTCGGGATCGAGGGCGCTGGTCGCCTCATCGGCGAGCAGGATGCGGGGGCTGGTCGCGAGCGCGCGCGCGATGCCGACGCGCTGCTTCTGACCGCCCGAGAGCTGCTCGGGGAAACTGCGGGCCTTGTCGGCCAGGCCCACGAACCGCAGCAGCTCGTCGACGCGCGCCGTGATCTCGGCGCGGGGCCGGCGGGCCACCTCGAGCGGGTAGGCGACGTTCTTCGCGACCGTTCGCGAGTCGAACAGGTTGAACTGCTGGAAGATCATGCCGATGTCCCCGCGGAGTGCGCGCAGAGCTCGTTCGTTCAGCCGGGTGATGTCGGTGCCGTCGATCTCCACCGTTCCCGAGGTGGGGGACTCCAGCGCGTTCACCAGCCGGAGGACGGTGCTCTTCCCGGCCCCCGAGTAGCCGATGATGCCGCACACCTCGCCCTGGGCGACGGCGAGTGAGACATCGTCGACGGCGACGACGGGCGCGGCCGCCTTCGAGGCGGCCGGGAAGGTCTTGGTGACGCCGGTCAGGCGGATCAGGGTCATGGTGCTCCTTGCAGCACGCGCGTGCGCGGCCCGCTCACGAGGAGCCGGCCGCGCACGCGACGGAATCACTGGTTGGCGCGGATGTCTTCCTCGACGTCGGAGAGCGAAGCGGCCAGCTCCTCGGCGGGGGTCTTCACCAGCACGGCGGTGCCGCCGGAAGCCTCCTGCAGGCCGTCCGTCACCTCCTGGGTGTCCTGGAAGATCTCGACGAGCTTCAGGTAGGTCGGGTTGTCGGCGTCCTCCGCCTTGGCGGCGAAGATGTTGATGTACGGCAGCGCGTTGGGGTCGGACGGGTCGTCGGTCGCGATGGCGTCGTCGAAGCTGAGCCCGGCGTCCTCGACGAAGTCGTTGTTGATGATGGCCGCGGCCACGTCGGGGAGCGACGTCGCGGTGAAGGCGGCATCCAGCGCCTCGACCTTCACCTTGGACTCGGGGAGCACGTCGGCGACGGTCGAGAAGATGGAGCCGCCGTCCTGCAGCTCGATGAGCCCGGCGGACTGCAGCACCAGCAGACCGCGCGCCTGGTTGGACTCGTCGTTGGGCACGGCGACCGTGGAGCCCTCGGGGATGTCCTCGACCGAGTCGTACTGCGAGGAGTACAGGCCCAGCGGGTAGATGGCGGTCGCGCCGATCGGCTGCAGGTCGTCGTCGGAGGCGACGTTGTACGTGGCGAGGTAGATCACGTGCTGGAACTGGTTGAGGTCGAGCTCGCCCGCCGACAGCGCCGGGTTGGGCTGCGTGTACTCGCTGAAGTCGACGATCTCGACCTGGATGCCCTCGTCGGCAGCCGCCTGGGCGTAGGTCTCCCAGTAGGGGTCACCGGCACCGACGACGCCGATGCGCACGACCTCGTCCTCGGCCGCCGCGCCGCCCGCGGTGGCGCAGCCGCCGAGCAGGAGGGCGAGGGGAAGGGCCAGTGCGGCCGCGGACACGAACTTCTTGGACATGTGCTGCTCCTGTGGATCGAGGTCCGCAGGACGGTTGCACCGCCGCGCGATCCGCAGGACCGCGCACGCTTCCTCGCGGACCGGGTACGAACCTACGTCGCCGCCGCGCGCGAGCCGAATCGATCCGTAACACGTGGACACCGAGTCGCCCGACCGTCGGACGCGCGGCTTCCGGTTCGCGAGCGGTGCGAGGAGGCTGTAAGATCGTTGATCGTGCATCGCGCAAGCGAAGCGCGCCACCTTAGCTCAGTCGGCAGAGCGATTCACTCGTAATGAATAGGTCAAGGGTTCGATTCCCTTAGGTGGCTCCGAACCGGAAGCGGCCGCCACGGCGGCCGCTTTCCGTATCCGACGGACGGAGATCATCGGTGCCCGATCATGCGATCGACGCCATCGTCGAGATCTTCTCCTGGGTCGGGTTCAGC
>JAPSKH010000067.1 GCA_031177765.1 Microbacterium sp.
GTCGTCGCGGCGGGCGTGAACCCCATCGACGCCAAGACGCGCGCCGGCAGAGGGGTGTCGGGGGCGATCACGGGCTTCCCGGCGACGCTGGGCTTCGACTTCAGCGGCATCGTGGTGTCGACCCCGTACGAATCGCACCCGTTTCCGCCCGGGACGCCCGTGTTCGGGATGGCGGCCTTTCCGCGATCGGGCGGCACGTACGCCGAGTACACGGTGGCACCGACGCTGTCGGTGGCCCGCAAGCCGTCGTCGCTGTCACACGTCGAAGCGGCCGGCGTGCCGGTGGCAGCGCTCACCGCGTGGGGACTGGTCGTCGAGACGGCGCACGCCCACGAAGGGCAGCGGATGCTGATCCATGCCGGCAGCGGCGGCGTCGGGCATTTCGCCGTGCAGCTCGCCGCGTACTTCGGCGCGCACGTCACCGCCACCACGTCGGGTCGCAACGCCTCGTGGCTGCGGGAGCTCGGCGCGTCCGTGGTCATCGACTACACCACCACCCGCTTCGACGAGGTCGTCACCGATGTCGACGTGGTCATCGACCTGGTGGGGAACATGGCGGTCGACACGGGCACCCGGTCGCTGCGGGTGCTGCGTCCGGGCGGCCTGTACGTCATGGTGCCGACGGGCGCGTGGCCCGGCTACGCGGATGCCGCCGCAGAAGCCGGCGTGCGCGCGACGAGCTACAAGGTCATCCCCGACGGCGGCGCTCTCGCGACGATCGGACGCCTGCTCGACTCCGGTGCGGTGCAGGTCTACATCGATCGGGTCCATGACCTTGCCGACGCCGCGACCGCGCACCGGGAGATCGAGGACGGTCACACCCGCGGCAAGATCGTGCTGCGCGTGACCGACGACTGAGCTCGGATCCGCCTCGGCTAGGCGGCCGGGGTGAGCAGCCGGCGGCCCTCCGCGACGACCTCGTCGGCGATCGCATCCAGCAGCGGCGAGCGCAGGTTCCACTGCTGCCAGTGCAGGGCGACGTCGACCGGCGGGCCGCCCAGCAGCATGAGTTCACCGCGCTCCAGCGCGTCGGCGGACTGGAAGCGCGGCAGCATGGCCCAGCCGAGGCCCAGCCGGACAGCCGTCGCGAAGTCGTTCGACGCCGGCACGTAGTGGCGAGGCGGTCGCGCAGGATCGATCCCGCGACGGGCGAGCCAGACGTTCTGCAGGTCGTCGCGGCGGTCGAAGTCGACCAGAGGCGCGTCGGCGAGCGCCGCGACCGGGTCGTCGGCCAGCCACTGGGCGACGAACGCGGGCGTCGCGACCGCCTCGTACCGCATCGCCCCGAGTGCCGATACGCGGCACCCGGGCACCGGCGCCGCGCGCGAGGTCACGGCGCCCATGACGGTTCCCGACTCCAGCAGCCCGGCAGTGAAGTCCTGGTCGTCCCGGTGCAGATCGAACACGATCGGATGCCGCTGCACGAGGCGCGCGAGCGGCGCGAGGAACCACGTGGCGAGTGAGTCGGCGTTGACCGCCAGCGGAACGCTGATGCGTGATCCCTCGGCCGGGTCCTCGCCGAGCGTCACGAGCGTGTCGTGCTCGAGCAGCGCCGCCTGGCGCGCGAGGCGGACCACGGCGCTGCCGGCTTCGGTGGTGCGAGCCGGCCTGGAGCGCACGAGCACGACGCGTCCGAGCTGCTCCTCGAGGGCCTTGATGCGCTGGCTGACGGCGGACGGTGTGATGCGCAGGCGACGGGCGGCGGCATCCAGCGTCCCCTCGTCGACAACGGCGGCCAGCGTCTCGGCCAGTTCGAACGGTATGCGTGCCATAAGTGGCGCTAATGATACTGAAGAAGCATGAGCTGTACTATCGATCGGCCCGCGCTTACCGTCGTATGGTGCTCACTCCCCTGCTCGCCGGCCTCGGCCTTGGCTTCTCCCTCATCATCGCCATCGGCGCCCAGAACCTCTTCGTGCTGCGGCAGGGGCTGCGCCGTGAACACGTCGTCGCCGTCGCCGCCGTGTGCGCGGTGTCGGATGCCGCCCTCATCGTGCTGGGGGTCTCGGGTATCGGACTCGTGCTGCAGGCGGTGCCGTGGCTCGTCGACGCGGTGCGATGGGCGGGGGCTGCGTTCCTCGTCGCGTACGGCCTGCTCGCCGCCCGCAGAGCCTGGCGGCCGTCGGGGCAGACCCTCGCCGCCGCTTCGGACGACGAGACGGACAGCACGCGAGACGGCGACAGAGCGGCCGGGACCGCACACGGGCGTCGCCCTGGCACACAGGGCACCGGCATCCCGTCCACCGCCACGCTGTCACGCACGCGACTGGTCCCCGTGCTCCTGACCTGCCTCGCACTGACCTGGCTGAACCCCCACGTGTACCTCGACACCGTGTTCCTGCTCGGGTCGATCGCCAACACGCACGGCGACGCGCGCTGGCTCTTCGCCGCCGGCGCCATCACGGCGAGCATCGTCTGGTTCTTCGGCCTCGCGTTCGGCGCGCGCCTGCTGGGGCGCTGGCTCTCGACGCCCCGCGCATGGCGCATCGTGGATGCCGTCATCGCCGTCGTGATGATCGCGCTCGGGGTCTCGCTCGTCCTGCCTCACTGAGCCGTGGCGCGTCGCGGGTCGCGAACGACAGCGGCACCCGGGCACCATGGGACCATGAGGCGCGTGCACGTTCTCGTCACCGGCGACGTCCAGGGCGTCGGGTACCGCTACACGATGCGGATGGTCGCCCGGGATGCCGGCGTCACCGGCTGGGTGCGCAATCGCCGCGACGGCAGCGTCGAGGCCGAGGTCGAGGGCAGCCCGCAACAGGTCGACGAAGTGCTGGCGTGGATGGCCGAGGGGCCGCCCGGGTCGCGCGTCGAAGCCTCCACCGTGACGGATGTCACACCCACCGGCGAGCACGGATTCGAGGTGCGGTCGACGGCGTGACGCCGACGAGTCGCCTCACCGCTGCGGCAGGCGTCAGCGCGGATCGGATGCCCCGCGCCGCCCGGGACGACGAAGGGGCCCCACCCGAAGGTGAAGCCCCTTGCGTTCGAACTGTACGACTCAGACGAGCGCGTTGACGTCCAGCGGGATGCCGGGACCGAACGTGGTCGACACGGCGCCCTTCTGGATGTAGCGGCCCTTCGAGCTCGACGGCTTCAGAC
>JAPSKH010000034.1 GCA_031177765.1 Microbacterium sp.
AAACCTGAGGATGCCGCTACTGTCGGCCGCGGAGAAAGGAGTCCGCCATGCCGGATACCACCGAAGCCCCGTCGACCGTCAACCGACTCGTCGCCGAGGCGTTGGGAACGTTTCTGCTCGTCTTCGGCGCCGTCGGCACGGCGCTCGTCGCCGGGGAGGTCGTGGGCGCCCTCGGGATCGCCCTCGCCTTCGGCCTGACCATCATCGCCGGCGTCTACGCCTGGGGTCCGGTCTCAGGCGGCCACTTCAACCCTGCCGTCACCCTCGGTCTCGCCGCCGCCGGCCGCTTCCAATGGAAGGACGTGCCCGGCTACGTCATCGCGCAGGTCATCGGCGGTGCGCTCGGGACCACCCTCATCGTGCTCATCGGCCTGTTCGGTCCGGAGGGCTGGCTCGCCGCCGCACAGGACGGCGGCTTCGCCAGCAACGGCTTCGGCGACCACTCCCCCGCCGGATTCGGCATGGGCGCCGCGATCATCGCCGAGATCCTCTTCACGGCGATCTTCGTGATGATCATCCTCGGCGTCACGCACCCGCAGCGGGGCACCGCCGGCTTCGCCGGGCTCGCGATCGGGCTCACGCTGACGCTCATCCACCTGGCCTCGATCCCCATCGACAACACGTCGGTCAACCCCGCGCGCTCGATCGCTGCCGCGATCTACGGCGGACCGGACGCCCTGATCCAGCTGTGGGTGTTCATCCTCTTCCCGATCGTCGGCGGCGTGCTCGCGGGCTGGCTGCACCGCGCCCTGTTCGAGCCGACCGGTGTGCGCCCCGCGCAGGCGGAAGCCCGCGTCAAGTAGCGTCCACGCGAAAGCGGCCCGTCCCCTCCGGGACGGGCCGCTTCCATATGCGGATCAGACGAGGTCGAACCGGTCGAGCTCCGTGACCTTGCCCCACGCCTTGACGAAGTCGCGGACGAACTTCTCGGCGGCATCGTCGCTGGCATACACCTCGGCGACCGCGCGCAGCTCCGAGTTCGAGGCGAACAGCAGGTCGACGCGCGTGCCGACGCCCACCGGCTCACCGGAGCCGTCCTTGCTGCCCGAGAACGCCTGCGAGCCGGGGTCCAGCGGCTTCCAGGTCGTGCCCAGCTCCAGCAGCCTCACGAAGAAGTCGTTGGTCAGCACGCCCTTGCGGTCCGTGAACACGCCGTAGTCCGAGCCGTCCCAGTTCGCACCCAGCACACGAAGACCCCCGACCAGCACCGTCATCTCGGGCGCGCTCAGCGTCAGCAGGTTCGCCTTGTCGATGAGCTGGTGCTCCTGCGGCAGGGCGGCCTTGCGCGTGTAGTAGTTGCGGAAGCCGTCGGCGACCGGCTCGAGGTAGGCGAACGAGTCGGCGTCGGTCTGCTCCTGCGTGGCGTCGGTGCGCCCCGGGTGGAAGGGGACCTCCACGTCGAATCCGGCGTCCTTCGCCGCCTTCTCGACCGCCGCGTTGCCGGCGAGGACGATCAGGTCGGCGAGCGAGACCTTCTTGCCGTCGGTGCGTCCCTCGTTGAACGCGGCCTGCACGCCCTCGAGAGCGGCCAGGACGGTCGCCAGCTGTGCCGGGTTGTTCGCCTCCCAGTCCTTCTGGGGTGCGAGGCGGATGCGGGCGCCGTTGACGCCGCCGCGCTTGTCGCTGCCGCGGAACGTGGATGCCGCGGCCCAGGTCACCGACACCAGCTGCGACACCGTCAGGCCGGTTTCGAGGACCGCCGCCTTCAGCGCCGCGGCGTCGCCCGCGTCGATGAGCTCGTGGTCGACCGGGGGCACCGGGTCCTGCCAGATGAGCTCCTCGGCGGGGACCTCCGGGCCGAGGTACCGCGCGATGGGACCCATGTCGCGGTGGGTCAGCTTGAACCAGGCACGGGCGAACGCGTCACCGAAGGCGACCGGGTCGTCCTTGAAGCGACGGGAGATCTTGTCGTACTCCGGGTCCATGCGCAGCGCGAGGTCGCTGGTGAGCATGCGGGGCTCGCGGCGGCCGTCGGAGTGCGCCAGCGGCACCATGTCCTCGCCCGCACCGTTGACCGGCCGCCACTGGTGGCCGCCGCCCGGGCTGCGCATGAGCTCCCACTCGTACGCGTACAGGATGTGGAAGAACTCGTTGTCCCAGCGCGTCGGGTGGTAGGTCCACGTGACCTCCAGGCCCGAGGTGATCGTGTCGTCGCCCTTGCCGGTGCCGTGGTTGTTCTTCCAGCCGAGCCCCTGCATCTCCAGGCCCGCCGCCTCGGGGTTGCTCTCGAGGTTGGTGTCGGGTGCGGCGCCGTGGGTCTTGCCGAAGGTGTGACCGCCGGCGATGAGGGCGACGGTCTCCTCGTCGTTCATGCCCATGCGGCCGAACGTCTCCCGGATGTCGCGCGCGGATGCGATCGGGTCGGGGTTGCCGTTCGGGCCCTCCGGGTTGACGTAGATGAGCCCCATCTGCACCGCGGCGAGCGGCTTCTCGAGCTCGCGGTCGCCCGAATACCGCTCGTCGCCGAGCCACGTCGTCTCGGGACCCCAGTACACGTCGTCGTCCGGCTCCCACACGTCGGCGCGGCCGCCGCCGTAGCCGAAGGTGTTGAAGCCCATCGACTCCAGCGCCACGTTGCCGGCGAGGATCATGAGGTCGGCCCACGACAGGTTCCGGCCGTACTTCTTCTTGACCGGCCACAGCAGGCGGCGGGCCTTGTCGAGGTTGACGTTGTCGGGCCAGCTGTTCAGCGGCGCGAAGCGCTGCATGCCGGCACCGCCGCCGCCCCGGCCGTCGGTGGCCCGGTAGGTGCCCGCGCTGTGCCACGCCATGCGGATCATGAAAGGTCCGTAGTGACCGAAGTCGGCGGGCCACCAGTCCTGCGACGTGGTCAGCACCTCTTCGATGTCCTGCTTGACGGCGGCGAGGTCGAGGCTCTCGAATGCGGCCTTGTAGTCGAAGTCCTCACCGAGCGGGTTCGCCACGGCGGGGTTCTTCGCCAGGATCTTCAGGTTCAGCTGGTTCGGCCACCACACGCGGTTCGCCGAGCCGACGGTCGGGTGCGGCTGCGATCCGGTCCAGGACGGCGTCGCCGGCTGCTGCGCGTCGCCGTGGATGACCGGGCATCCCCCGACGTTGTCCTCGTTCGAGCGGGGACGGTCCTCGCCGTCGAACCGCTCGTCGACAGGCGTGTCGATCGGGGTGACGGCCTGGTCGATGTCCGTCGGGTTCTCACCGATCTGCTCGACGACGTCTTCTCTGTCGGTCATGGATGTCCTTCCGTTGAGAGGTGGATTCGGGTGGGCGTTCGCGACCGGCGAGGTCACGCGTCCGCGCAGGAGGTGCACAGACCCCAGAAGGTGACCTCCGCGGTGTGGATGCGGAAGCCGTGGGTCTCGTCGGGGTGCAGGCACGGCGCCTGCCCGACGACGCAGTCGATGTCCTCCACGCGCCCGCATGCGGTGCAGACGACGTGGTGGTGGTTGTCATCGACGCGCAGCTCGAACAGCCCGGGATGTCCGGCCGGCTCGATGCGGCGGGCGATGCCCGTCGTGACGAAGTCGCCGAGGGCGTTGTAGACCGACTGCACGCTGGTCGCCGGCACCGTCGCCTTGACACGCTCGAACAGCGCGTCGGCGGGTGCGTGGGGAAGCGAGCGGAGGGCGTCGTAGACGGCGCGGCGGGTGTCGGTCACCCGGAGCCCGGCCCGCCGGATCGCGGCATCCGTCGACGTCTCCTCGACGGGAGCGGAGGGAGCGGGCATGTCCCCATCCTAGCCGCTTGTTTTGAACGGATCAAAACAAGCGGATGAACGGCTCACCCCGCCACGAGGGTCGGCGTGCCGGTCTCGTACTCGGTGAGATCGCCCGTCTCCCCCAACCGGTGCGCGCGGCGTCCCACGAGGAGCATGTACGCCAGGAACAGGGCGAGGGCGGCGGCCCCGATTCCGATCTTGACCGGCCACGGCCAGGGCTGCGCCGTCACGAAGCCCTCGATGAGGCCGGAGACGCCGAGCGCCATCACGAGCCCGATCGCGATCGTGGCGAGCGAGCGGCCGGCCGCGGCGAGCGCCTCCCCGCGTGTGCGGGCCCCGGGGGCCACCCAGGCCCAGAAGATCCCCAGGCCCGCTGCCGCCGCGACGAAGATGCTGGTGAGCTCGAGCAGACCGTGCGGGAGGATGTACAGGACGAAGACGTCCCCCCGGTCGAACGCCGTCATGACGGCGGCCGCCGTGCCGACGCCCACGGCGTTCTGGACGAGGACCATGATCGGCCACACGCCGGTCACGCCGAACAGCACGCACTGCGCCGCGATCCAGGCGTTGTTCGTCCAGACCGTCCCCGCGAACACCGCCGCCGGGTTCTCGCTGTAGTACTCGGTGAACTCGTTCTCCGCGTACTGCTCCAGCTGCGCCCGCGGACCGAGACTGGCCACGAGGACCGGGTCGGCCGCGACCCACGCCGCCACTGTCGCGACGACGGCGACGAAGCCGACGGCGATGGCGAGGGTGGACCACCGCACGCGGTACAGCGCGGCGGGCAGCTGCAGCACGAAGAAGCGGGGAATCTGCCGCAGGACGTTCTCCGGCGTCCCGGTCAGGCGCAGGCGTGCGCGCGCCAGCATGGTGGAGATGTGATCGCTCTGGATGCTTCGGCCCGCCGACGTCTTCGCCTCGGCGAGGTCGGCCGAGGCGGCGCGGTAGCGGACCACGAGTTCGTCGACCTCGGCGCCGGACAGGTGACGCGCACGACTGAGCTCGTCCAGCCGCTCCCACTCCGCCCGTCGGGCGGCTGTGAGCGCGTCGAGGTCCATGCGATTTACTGTAGCCATGCCTGCTGAGCGCGCCGCGATCGTCGACATCCACCAGGATGAGGTGCTCACCGGCGAGGCGGTGGCGCTGGACGTGCAGCCGCTGGGCTTCTTCCTGCGCGCGCTGGGATGCTTCATCGACATGCTTCTCGGCGTCGCCGTGCTGCTGTTGTTCGCCCTCGTGTCGAGCTGGCTGGTCGGCATCGGCGCGATCGATTCCGCGCTGCAGCCGGTGCTCACGATCGTCGTCGTCGTCCTCGTCACCGTCGTCGTCCCGACCGTCGTCGAGACGGTCACGCGGGGAAGGAGCCTCGGCCGGCTCGCGGTGGGCGGACGCATCGTCCGCGTCGACGGCGGCGCCGCGGGGTTCCGTCACGCGTTCATCCGGGCTCTCGTCGGCGTGCTCGAGCTGTGGTTCACCATCGGCGCCGTCGCCGCGCTCGTCGGAGCCTTCACGCCGCGCTCGCAGCGACTGGGCGACCTGCTCGCGGGCACCTACTGCGAGCGCACGCGCACCCCGAGGCTGCCCGACGCGGCGCTGGGCGTGCCGCCGGTCCTGCACGAGTGGGCCGCGGTCGCCGACGTCGCACGACTGCCCGAGCGGCTCTCGCGCCGGCTCGCGCAGTTCGCCCGGTCCGCGCCCAGCATGGAGCCGTCGGCGCGCGCCCGCGTCGCGGCATCCCTCGCCGCTGAAGCCGCGCAGCACGTCTCCCCCGTGCCGGCGGTGGACCCCGAGACCTTCCTCATCGCCGTCGTCGCGGTGCGCCGCGACCGCGAGCTGCGCGCGCTGCAGCTCGAGACCGCGCGCGCTGACGCGCTGACGGCCGCCGCCGCGGCCCCTCCTCGCGGCTTCCCGAGCCGCTGACCCCGATCCTCCTTCGCGAGACAGCAACGGAGCACCGAGACTGCGTGACCGGTCGCGCTGTCTCGGCGCCCGGATGCTGTCTCGCGGTCGAAGGCCGCGCGACGGGACCGAACGAGGCGACCGCGGTCAGTAGCGGTAGTGGTCGAGCTTGTACGGGCCCCCCACCGGAACGCCGAGGTAGGCGGCCTGCTCGTCGGTGAGGGTCGTCAGCTGCACCCCGAGAGCCGGAAGATGCAGGCGAGCGACCTTCTCGTCGAGCGACTTGGGCAGCGTGTACACCCCGACCGGGTACTGGTCGCGCTTGGTGAACAGCTCGATCTGCGCGAGAACCTGGTTGGTGAACGACGCGCTCATCACGAACGACGGATGCCCCGTGGCGTTGCCGAGATTCATCAGCCGGCCTTCGCTGAGCACCAGGACGCTCCGTCCCGTGGGCAGGCGCCACTCGTGCACCTGCGGCTTGATCTCGATCCGCTCCGCGCCCGGGATCGCGGCGAGGCCCGCCATGTCGATCTCGTCGTCGAAGTGCCCGACGTTGCCGACGATCGCGAGGTGCTTGAGCGCGAGCAGGTGCTCGGCTGTCACGACGCGCGTGTTGCCGGTGCCCGTGATGACGATGTCTACCTGGCCGGCGACGTCCTCGAGCCGCGCGACCTGGAAGCCGTCCATCGCGGCCTGCAGTGCGCAGATCGGGTCGACCTCGCCCACGATCACGCGCGCACCCTGCCCGCGCAGCGCCTCGGCCGCGCCCTTGCCGACATCGCCGTAACCGGCGACGAACGCCACCTTGCCGCCGATGAGCACGTCGGTGGCGCGGTTGAGCCCATCGGGCAGCGAGTGGCGGATGCCGTACGTGTTGTCGAACTTGGACTTGGTCACCGAGTCGTTGACGTTGATAGCGGGAAACAGCAGCCTGCCGGATGCCGCGAGCTCGTAGAGCCGGTGCACGCCCGTCGTCGTCTCCTCGGTCACCCCGAGCAGCTCCGCCGCCATGCGCGTGAAGCGCTGCGGGTCGCGCTCGATCGAAGCCCGCAGCGTGTCGAGGACGATGCGGTACTCGGCGGAGTCGCCCGGCGCGGGCGCCGGGACCGCGGCGGCCTTCTCGAACTCGACGCCCTTGTGCACCAGCAGGGTGGCGTCCCCGCCGTCGTCGAGGATCATGTTGGGTCCGTCGAAGCCCTCGTCGGACCAGTCGAAGATGCGGTCGGCGAGGCGCCAGTACTCCTCGAGCGTCTCGCCCTTCCACGCGAAGACCGGCACACCGGCCGGCGCGTCGACGGTTCCCGTGGGGCCGACGACGACCGCGGCGGCGGCCTCGTCCTGTGTCGAGAAGATGTTGCAGCTGGCCCACCGCACCTGCGCGCCCAGCGCGACGAGGGTCTCGATGAGCACGGCGGTCTGCACGGTCATGTGCAGCGAGCCCGCGATGCGCGCGCCCCTGAGCGGCTGCGAGGGACCGAACTCCTCGCGCAGCGCCATCAGACCCGGCATCTCGTTCTCGGCCAGGCGCAGCTGGTGTCGCCCGGCTTCGGCGAGACTCAGGTCTGCGACCTCGAACGCGAACGGCGCGGCTGCGCCGGCAGGCGTCGCCTGCGCGTTCGTCGAACGGGCGGAGCGAGTTGAGACGTCGGTCGTCATCCGCCTATTGTCCCACGCGGGATCAGACCCGCAGCGTCTCGTGCCGCACGACCACCCAGCCTCGCGGCACCGACATGCGGTCGGTGTGGATCGCGCACAGGTCGTGCGCGTGCGGGTCGCCCACGGCGCCGAGCGGTCCGAGAGCCGCCATCTGATCGGCGTAGTCGTAGGTGAGCGTCGACACGGCCTCACGGGCGCAGCCGACCTTGGAGCAGACTCTCTCGCGCATCGCGTCGACCTTAGCGCCGGTTCCGGACATCGGACCGGATGCCGCGCCGGAGCGAGGCATCCGACCTAGGATGAAGGCATGGCTTGGCGGCGCACCCGGACGAGCGATCGCGCACCACGCCGCGCGTCGCGCCACGGTCGCCACGGCCGCGAGGGCCGCAGCCCTGTCGTACGCCCACCGCTGCCGCCGCTGGACACCCGCGTCGACCGGTTCGATCTGGCCGTCGGGACCGCCGCGGAGTTCCTGCGCTCGGCGTGGGAGGAGCTGCGTGACGTGCGATTCGAGGTCGCCGACATGCCGGCCGCTCCCGGTGAGAACGGGATCCCGCGCTGGACGGTGCTGCGCGACGCCCAGCGGATCATCCTCTACCGCCTGCCGATCGAGCGACTCAGCCACCTGCACCGAGACGACGAGCTGCATCGGCGCATGCTTGTCGAGGGTGCGGTGTTCCGGGCCGCGGCCGAGTACCTGAACCGCGATCCGTGGGACCTCGGCCCCGAGCGCTTCCGCTACTTCTGAATCCCCGGCCCTCCGCGCACGGAGTGTCAGGGGTAGACGACGATCTCCGGCGCGGCCGCGTCGGCCGGCCATACGGGGATGCCGGCCAGGGCGCCGTCGCCGGTGAGCGAGACCGCTGCCCGCACCGGCGCGTCGGGCTCGAGCGAGTACACCGCGCGCGAGGGCAGCCGTGTCGTCACGGTGCCCCGTGGGGGCACGCTCACCTCGATGACGTCGCCGCCGCCCGTCGGCACCAGCGCGACCGTCGCTTCCGCCTCGCCGGAATTGACCAGCGTCAGCGTCGCCGGGGGGCCGCTGGGAACGGCGAACAGGCTCGGCTGGGCGACCTGGGGCGACGGGGTGTACCAGGCGAAGTCGTCGCCCGCCGCGAATCCGGTCGCCTGCCACACCGCCGACACGATCGGCGCGTCGGCGACGACCTCGACCGTGTAGGAGCCCACGGCGAGACCGGGCAGGGCGAGCTCGGCCGGCTGCCCCGCGACCAGGGAGATCTCCCGCGGCTCGCCGGTGCCGCTCTGGCCCACCGGGGTCACGGTGACCCGAGCGGCCGCATCCGACGAAGGCGACAGCATCCGGAGCACCGTCGCCGCATCGGAGGCGCCGTCGGCGCCCGGAGCGGCCGTGACGGCGACCCCTGTGATCGTCTGCGTGGTCTCGGGCTGCCCGATCGCCCCGACCTGGTCGGCACCGCCGGGCGTCAGCGTCCGGGTGATGCTCGCCTGCAGCGACGCATGCACCGGCGCTCCCACCGCCGAGACACGCACGACCGGGCTCGCCTCGTCCAGCGCGACGCCGGCGAGCGGCACCACCCGCTGCGATCCGGCGGGCACGATGACGTCGGTCCCGCCCGGGGGCGTCTGTGCGCCCGAGGCGCCGTAGACGGTCAGCTGCACGGTCGCGGCGACGGTGCCGGGGTTGGACAGCAGCACGAGGTCGGCGGCGCCGGTCGCGCCCGACCCGCCGACGAGCCAGGACTCCAGCAGCGGCGGACGGCAGGCCGACGCTGCGAATCCCGCGAAGTCCTTCGCGGCGACGGTCGCAGACCCGGCGGCGGCCACTTCGACCCGCTGGCGGTCCTGCGGCGGCGCGGTGAACACGGCCGGACCCTCGCCGCCGGTCACCTGAGGAACCTCGAGTCGGTGCTCGGCCGGAGCGGGAACTTCGTCCCGCACGCCGCTCGTGACGGATTGGGATGCCACCGCGCCGAGCGCGGCGGCGTTGAGGGCGTCGCGCCCGATGGAGAGCAGACCGCCGTCGCACGCGATGACGGACGCGGCCGGCGCGGGCACCGTCGACACCGTCACCGGCTGGCGCTGCAGCGTGGGCCAAGACACCGACACGGCCGTCACGACGGCGACCGCTGCGGCGATCGACACCATCGTGCCGGCCAGCATGCGGGCGCTCGTGGTCGCCCAGCGGAACATGCGTCGATCGCTCATCGCCCCTCCTGCCAATGCGGTCCCACCACGCGTGGCGTGCGGCGGGCTTCACGTCGGGTCGCGGCGGTGGGAAGCGCGAGCAGCAGCGCGATCGCGAGGATCGCGAGCTGTCCGATCGCGATCAGCCGGGCCGTGACGACGGCCGATGCCGGCTCCTGGGGCCGCGGCGACACGTCCTCGATGACGCGCCACAGCTCCCCCTTGGCCGTCTGCCCGACGGCGTCGAGCGTGTCACGCTGGTTCAGCGCCGTGGTCGCCGACAGGCGCATCGTCCGCGCCGTGGCGGTCTCGGTTCCCGGTGACGGGGCGAGCAGGATGAAGCCGACGCCGTGCCCGGCCAGCTCCGCGACGACATCGTCCGCCGACGAGGTGACGAGGTCCGCGGCGAGCTCGGCGACCTCCCGGTCCTGCGCCGACGGTTCCGTGCGCGTGGACAGCACCGTGGTCTGGCCGCCGAGCGTCTCGCTCGGGCCCCACACCACCTGTGCCGCCACGCCGGACTCCGGCTGGGGGGTGAGCACGATCGTGCCGACGTCGGGGTCGTCCCGTCCCTGCGCCGCGACGAAGGCGGGCAGCGTGCTGTCGCCGGCGTTGGCGATGGTCGCCGTGCCGCGGGACAGGGCGGTCAGCGAGGGCGCCGCGAGGGCGAGGATCGCCACCAGCACGACCAGAGCCACCGCGTTGCGGGCCAGGGCCAGTCGGGGCGCGAGGCCCGCGTCCAGCGTGACCAGCGCCGCGCCGAGCATCCCCAGCCACGCGAGGCTGAGACCGGTTCCGGGCCACAGCGGCACGACGACCGATTGGGAGAAGGCGACGGCGACGCCGGCTGCGGCGAAGGCGGTCGCCAGGCCGAGCCCCATGACGCCGAGGAGCGCGGTGCCCACCGCCCAGCGCTGAGTGAGCGGAGCCGCGAGGGCGAGCAGTGCGACCGGCGCCGCGAGCAGGGGCACCCACCACGTCGGCCCATCGGGCAGCAGCGTCGACCAGCCCGCGAGGTCTGCGGTCGGGATGCCGGCGGCCAGCAGCGCCCGCCCGATGGGATCCGCGGCGACCTGCGGTCCGGCCCACGGCGTCCCGGGGTCGGACAACAGACCCCACGGCCGACCGCCGATGATCGCGTGCCATACGACGGGAGCGGCGACCGCGAGCGAGGGCACGATGGTCCAGATCACGCGGCCGACCCCTCGAGCGCCTCGCAGCGCGATGCACAGGACGATGGCGAGGAGCCACAGCAGGACGAGCGCGGGGGTCAGGGACGGAGCCGATGCGGCGACCGCGGCGAGCAGGATCGATGCCGCGCCGGCGCCAGCCCACGAGCGGTGCGCCACGCTGCCGGCGAAGAAGAGCCAGGGAAGCAGCAGGTGCAGGATGACGGCGGCCGGGCGTCCCTGCGTGAGCGCCACGAGGAAGGTGGGCGCGAGCATCCATCCCGCTCCGCCGAGCAGCCGCAGCAGCGATCGCTCGGTGACGCGCGTGGCGGCGAACCATCCGCCGAGCGCCGCGAGCGGGAGGGCGAGGATCCACAGCACGACGAGCGCGCGTGAGGGTGCCCACGGCCACAGCGAGCCGATGATCGCCACGATCGCAGCGAACGGATCGGCAGGTCCGATCGTGTCCAGCCCCATCGCCCGATGGCCGAACGACGCCTCGTCCCACAGCCGGCCGACGGTGTCGGCGAGCGGGAGCAGCGCACCGCCTCCGAGAACCGGCCAGGCCAGCAGCGAGAAGAACGCGCCGACCGACCCGGCAAGCGCCGCCAGCACGAGCCAGGCGCCGCCGCCGGAGAAGAATCGCAGGTCGGTGCGCCGGGGCGCCCCGATGGCGGGCTCGGGCTCGTCCTCGAGCCGCTCGCGCAGCTCCCCCTGGCTGATGCGCAGCGGAGCCAGCTGCGCCCACGACACCCGCCGGGTGCGGGCGATCCGGCGACGCGCGCGGACGACCGCATCCAGTCGCACGAAGGCGACGGCAGCAGCGGCCCACTCCGGAGCGATGCGTGCGGGCTGCTTGCGGACGAGATCGGCGATCGTGCGCCACAGCGCGAGCGGGAAGATCGACAGCCAGTGCAGGAGGACCGCCGCAGCCGGGGCGTAGGCGAGACGGCGGTGCAGCTGGGCCAGGCGCTCGGCGTAGGCGATCCGCCGCCGTCGCTGCCTGGTCGTCGGCGACGGCAGCCCGGCCGCGCCGTCACCGGCTGTCGCCACACGCGCGGTGGGCACCAGCGCCACCCGCGCGCCGACGAGCCGTGCTCGCACACCGAGATCGAGGCCTTCATCGGCGCCGGCCAGTCCGCGGTCCAGGCCACCCAGCGCGCGCCACGCGTCGATGCGCACGAGCATGCCCCGCACGTCGGCTCCGAGCACGTCCTCCACGGCGTCGTGCTGGCCTTGGTCGAGCTCGCCGTCCGCGAGGCCGATGCTCCTGCCGAAGCGGGTCATCCCCACACCCAGCGAGACGATCTCGGACCGGTCGTCCCAGCGGACGAGCTTGGGAGCGACGAACGCCAGGGAAGGCGAGAGCTCAAGGGCTCCCGCAAGGCGCGCCAGCGCCTCCGGCTCGGGCGCGGTGTCCTGCGCGAGGAGCCACACCGCGTCGGCCTCGACCGTCGGGGTCACCAGTGCGGTGGCCGCGGCGAACCCGGTCGAGGCGGCTGCTCGCACCACCGCTGCGGCGCCCGCGGTGCCGGCGACCTCGGCGAGGTGCTCGTCGCCGCCGCACAGCACGATGGTGACGGCATCCGGTCGACGGGTCTGCTCGGCGAGCGCTGCGAGAGTGCGCCGCAGGTGGAACGCTGCGGGCGTGCGGCCGTCGGGGCGCACGACGAGGAGGGCGTGTACTCGGGCGGGCATGACCTCCTCAGCCTAGGCGCGCGCCCCGCCCGCTCCCGGCGCACGCGCCGAGGGAACGTCATCGCGTCCCGTCGCTGCGGCCACCCCCGGACCGGTCACGACGGCCGGCGTGTCAGCCGGCGCGGCGCTTCAGCTTGCGGCGCTCCCTCTCGCTGAGTCCACCCCAGATGCCGAATCGCTCGTCGTTCTGCAGCGCGTACTCGAGGCACTCGCTGCGCACGTCGCACGATGCGCAGATGCGCTTGGCGTCACGGGTCGAGCCGCCCTTCTCGGGGAAGAACGCCTCCGGATCCGTCTGTGCGCACAAGGCGTCCGTCTGCCAGGAAAGCGGATTGTCCTCATCCGCGTCGATGTTGCGGCGAACCCCCGGAACCCCCAGTTGGACCGGATCGACGAACCAATCGTCGGGAACGCCGGAACGGTACTGCGAAACCGTCATGTCGTTCTCACCCCCCGAAATCCCACTCCCACGCGGCTGCGTGTACCGCTAATTACACCGGTGTAGTTCGGGGAAATCAAGTCGCAGATACTAAAGCCTCAACTCGCTCTTGAAGCTTCACGACTCGCCGTCGGCGTGTCGGACTGTGTAACGGTCCGATGAGAGCTCGCGCGCGCCTCAGCGCCCCGGCAGAGCGACGAAGACCTCGCCGCTCCCGGAGATCCGCAGCTGCCGTTCGTCGGGGGTGACGAGGGCCGCCTGGCCGGGCCCGAGGGCGGCTGCGGCGCCCGTCACCGACCCGTGGACGTCCACGGCGCCGCTCGTCGCCAGGGCGATCGCGGGGCCGTGCAGCGGCACGGTCGCCTCCGAGCCGCCGGGCCGGACGACCAGCAGGGCGAAGTCGTCCACCGGCACGTCGTACTCGACGATCCCGTCCTCCACCGCGCGCGGGTCGAGGATCGGCGGCAGGCCCGGCGAGCCGTCGAGCACGGTGACGAGCTCGCGCGCGTCGACGTGCTTGGGAGTCAGGCCCCCGCGCAGCACGTTGTCGCTCGCCGCCATCAGCTCGACTCCGAGCCCCTCGAGGTAGGCGTGCAGCATGCCCGCCGGCACGAAGAGGCCCTGGCCGCGACGCAGCGTCACGAGGTTCATCAGCAGCGCGACGACGATGCCGGGATCCCCGGGGAACGAGGCGTCCAGGGTGCGGGCGAGCTCCAGCTCCGCCGCGAATTCGTCGGAGGACGCCGACACCGCCGCGGCGATGACGTCTCGGGCGACCCCGGCTCCGTCCGACAGCAGCCAGCCGATGACCTCCGGGAGCGACCTCTCCTCTGCCAACCGCTCCTGCAGCGGCCGGGCCGCCGGTCCCACGTCGGTGAGCAGGCGCCGGGTCGCCGCGAGGTCACGGAGGCCCGCGAGCGCGCGGAACGAGTCGCTGAGCGCCACGATGAGCTCCGGCTTGTGGTTGTCGTCGCGGTAGGTCCGCTCTGCGGCGTCGCGCGGAACGCCCGCAGCCTCCTCGCGCGCGAAGCCCGCCTCGGCCTGCGCCTTCGAAGGGTGCGCCTGGATCGACAGCGCGGATGCCGCCGCCAGCAGCTTCAGCAGGTACGGCAGCGGCCGCGACACTCCCGCCGCAACGCCCTCGTCGGCGATCCAGCGGTCGAGCGTACGGCCCTCCGGCGTCTCGGACGGATCGCCCGGGTGGTCTCCGAACCACACCTCCGCCTCGGGGCGGCCGGACGGCTCGCGCCCCTCCAGAGCGGCGATCAGGGACGTGGATCCCCACGCGTAGTCGCGCGGGTCGTTGGCGAGAGGGACCAGCATGCGATCAGCCTAGCCAGCGGCCCGTCCGGGATGCGGCGAGGTCCCCGGGCAGGGCCGATCGCGCGGGGTACCCTGAGAAACGATGGCCGTCCACTCGAAGCACCCGGCGTCGGCGCCGCCCGCGCCGCCGGTCCGTGAGAAGACCGGCCATCTCCTCCTGCGCGGCTGGTGCATCTTCGTGCTGTTCCAGGCCCTCTCCGGCGTGGCATGGGTGCACGCGCTCGGTGGAGTCGTCGCAGCGGCCGTCGGCTTCGCCAGCGCGGTGGTCTCGGTCGTGCTGTGGCTCATCGTGCGTCCGCCCTTCCAATGGCGCCGGCTGCCGTGGATCCTGCTGGGCTACGTCGCGTGGGCGACAGCCTCACTGCTGTGGTCGGCCTGGTCGGATGTGACCGCCGTCACGCTCCTGCTCCTGTATGTCAGCACCGTGCAGGCGCTGTTCGTCGGCGCCGTGCTCACCTGGCGGGAGCTCGTTCGTGCCGTGGCATCCGCTCTCAAGTGGGTGGTCGCGCTCTCGCTGCTGTTCGAGCTCGCGGTGTCGGTCCTCGTGCGCGGACCGCTGCTGCCGGGCTTCGTCATCCCGGCCGAGCCCGCCGATGACCCGATCGTGTACTGGTCGCGTGACAACCTGTTCGACGACGGCCGCATACAGGGGATCATGGGCAACGCGAACCTGCTCGCCCCTGTCGCGCTCCTCGCGGTGATCGTCTTCGCCATCCGGCTCGCGTCCGGTGCGCCGCGGCGCGTCCCGCTGTGGCTGTGGATCGCGGCGTCTGTCTTCCTCTTCGTCCGGGCGTCCTCGGCCACCGCGTATGTCGCCGCGGCGGCCGTGATCGTCGTCCTGGTCACGGTGCTGCTCATGCGCACCGCGCAGCGACCGGGAGCGCGCACGAAGTACTACATCGCCTACGCGGTCGTGGGTTTCGGCGGCCTGCTGGCGCTGTGGCTGCTGCGCGACGCGCTGTTCACCGCGCTCGGGCGCAGCTCGGACCTCACCGGCCGCGAGCGCATCTGGCAGGCGGTGCTCGAGCGCACCGCCGAGCGACCCGTGACCGGTTGGGGCTTCGCGACGCCCTGGGCGCCGTGGGACCCGGCGTTCGATCGGTGGATCATCGATCACGGCCAGACGGTCCTGCAGGCCCACAACATGTGGGTCGACGTGTCCATGCAGCTCGGCATCGTCGGCGTCGTGCTGCTGGCCCTGGTGTATGCGGCATTCCTCTGGAGGTCGTGGTTCTTCGCCATCGACCGTCCCCGCTGGGACCTGCGGGCCGACCGCCCCTACTCGCCCGTCACGCTGCTGCCGACCCTCATCGGCGCGATCGTCCTCGTTCAGGGGCTTGCCGAGTCCACGCCGCTGCTGCTGTGGGGATGGCTGTTCGTGGCGATGCTCGGCGCGAAGATCAAGCAGTCCCCGCACGTCGGCGTCGGCCCGGCCGAGCAGAGCGCCGCGATCGAACGGGGCGAGCCGACGAAGCAGGACGCGTGAGCACCGGCGCGCGCCCCGCACACCACCGGTGGCTCGGCACGCTGCTGGCCTCGCCGTCGTTCGCGCGCGCGTACACCCTCGCCGTCCTGGGCGCCGTCTTCGCGTCGTACGCCATCGAGCGGATCGCGGGCCGGGTCACGTACGTCACCATCATCGCCGGGCTCGCTGTCATCGGGGCGGGCGTCCTCGCCGCCCGGCGCGACGAGATCTCGCTGCTGCGCCTGGGCCCCACGACGCTGGTCGTCTTCCTCGGCTGGGCACTCGCGAGCGTCTTCTGGAGCTCGGATGCCACCACCTCGTTCTGGAGCTGGCTGTCCACGGCGGGTCTGGCCCTCCTCGCCGTGGTGATCGGCCACATCCGCGACACGCTGCAGACGGTGCGCGCGCTCGGCGACGTGCTGCGGACGCTGCTGGCGATCTCGCTCATCGTCGAGGTGCTCTCGGGCGTGCTGCTGGACATGCCGTTCCCGATCATCGGCGTGCAGGGGAACCTCGCGCAGCTGGGGCCCGTCCAGGGCATCTTCGGCACCCGCAACATGCTCGGCTTCATCGCGGTGCTCGCCGTCATCACCTTCCTCATCGAGTACCGCACCCAATCGGTGCGGCCCGGGCTCTCCGTCGCGTCGGTCGTTCTCGCGGGGGGCCTCGGCGCGCTGAGCGACTCTCCCACCGTGCTCGTGCTCGCCGTCGGCGTAGGTCTCGCCGTCGCAGCGCTCATCTGGGTCCGGCACACCAGGCCCGAGCACCGCGGCGCGCTCCAGTGGACCCTCGGCGCGCTCGTCGTGCTCGGCGTGGCCATCGGCTATCTCGCGAGGCATCCGATCATCGCGCTCCTGGGCGCCGGCACCGACTTCTCGATGCGGGTCGAGCTGTGGAACGTCATGGTCGACCTCGCGCGCTTCCGCCCCGTGCAGGGCTGGGGCTGGTTCGGTCCGTGGGCTCCCCGGGAGTTCCCCTTCAACGCGGTGAACTTCCAGCTCGACCAGAACCACGCCACGGGCCTCAACGCCTTCTTCGACGTCCTGCTGCAGCTGGGCTGGGT
>JAPSKH010000035.1 GCA_031177765.1 Microbacterium sp.
GCCGGGCCGCCGCACTCGTGTCACTGGGCGGCGGAGAACGCCGCGGCGACGTCGTTGTACAGGGTCGTGTACGCCTGGATGCTCTCGTCGAGGTAGAAGCTCGGCGCGAGGTAGACGACCTGCCCCTTCTGAACCGCCGGCACCTCGGCGAGCGCCTCGGAGCCCTCGATCAGCTCCTTCGCCGACACGTAGCCCTCTTCGCCGAACATCGCGTCGCGATCGAGCACGATGAGCCACTCCGGGTTCGCGGCGGCGATGGCCTCGACGCTGATGTCGTCGCCGTGCGAGGCGTCCTCGGCCGCCTGCTCGATACCCGGCACGAGACCCAGCGCGGGGAACAGCGTGCCCACACCGCGGCCCTCTCCGGGAGCAGCGAAGGCGATCTCGCCCGCCGAGGTGATGAGGCCGACGACCGTGTCCTCGCCGTTGTAGGCCTCCTTGGCGTCCGCGACCGCGGCGTCGAGGTCGTCGGCCAGCTGCTGCGCCTCCTCCTCGCGGTCGAAGACCTGGCCGAGGATCGACACCTGGCGCTTGAGCTCCGACAGATGATCCTCACCCTCGCGCGGGCTCGTCTCGATGGTGGCCGGCTGGATCGCGGTCAGATCGTCGTAGATCTCGCGGAACCGATAGCCGCCGACGATGAGATCCGGGTCGGCTTCGATGACCGCCTCGAGATCGGGCTCGCGGTGCGTGCCGACATCGAGCACCTCGTCGCCGGAGAGGTCGGGCCACAGGTCGTACATGAGCGGCTTGGGCGCAGCGACGACCGGGATCTCCCAGTCGCTGAGCGTCTGGAATGTCGTGTTGTCGAGGGCGACGACGCGCTCGGGAGCGACCGGCACCTCGATCTCGCCGTGGTTGTCGGTCACCGTGACGGTTCCCGCTTCCGTCGGCTCCTGCGAGCCGGCTTCGGCCGCCTGCGCGGCGCAGCCGGCGAGAGCGAGCGAGGAGGCGAGGACGAGGGATGCTGCGACCAGCGGTCGAGATGTGCGCATGCGGTTTCTCCTGAGGCGGACGAAGGCGACGCGCGGAGCCGACGCGCCGGGGCGTCCGCTCCGACGGCGTCGTCATGGGAGGATCGAATCAGCGGCTGGCCGCGATACGATGAGGTTAGGCTAACCTAAGGGTTATGCCGCTGTCGACTTCGACCACCCCGTCCCCGGTCGCTTCGCCCTTCCGTCTCGAGCCGCACGGGCTGGAGCTCCCCTTCCGGCGGGCCCGCCTCGCCGCTCGCGAATGGCTCACGCGGTCCTACGTGCGCGTCCGGCTGGAGGGAACCGAGCTCGCCGGATTCACGTCGCTCGGAGCCGACGATCACATCCGTGTGTTCTTCCCCGACGGGAGCCCCCAGACGGTCGAGGAGCTCCGCGCCGCCCCGAGCCGCGAGTACACGCCCCTGGCCTGGGGCGAGGACTGGCTCGAGCTCGAGTTCGCCCTCCACGGCGACCCGGACGCGGGGACGGCCGGTGTGGCGGCCGCGTGGGCTGCCCGTGCGCCGCTGGGCACGGTCGCCGGCGTCGGCGGTCCCCGCGGATCGAAAGTCCTCGTCGGTCGGCCCGACGGGTGGCTCCTCGCCGGGGACGAGACGGCCGTGCCCGCGATCCGGCGCTTCTGCCGCGCGATGGATCAGGCCTCGCTCGGCAGCATCCTCATCGAGGTGCCCGGGTCCGCTGAGGAGCTGGCGATCGCCGCTCCGTCCGGCGTGCGGGTGGAGTTCGTGCACCGCGGCACCGCGCCGGCTGGTACTGCGCTCGCGGCACGGCTGGATGCCATCACGGCGGCGGATCGTCCGTCCGGCAGTGTGTTCGGCTTCGTCGCCGCCGAGCAGTCCATCGTCAAGCCCGGTCGCGGTCTGCTGCTGGACCGGTGGGGTCTGAGCCCCGAACACGTGGTGGTCAAGGGCTACTGGAAGCGCGGCGAGTCGGAGTACCACGCGCCGCACTGAGCGGTGGCGTCCGCCGATCCCGGGTCAGCCGAGCAGCTCAGGCCGCTCGAACGGCTCCCCCAGCACGTGCTCGGCGAGGAACGCGAACACGGTCTGGTACCAGATGACCGCGTGCTGGGGCCGCAGCACCCAGTGGTTCTCATCCGGGAAGTACAGGAAGCGGTGCGGCATCCGGCCATCCTCGTCGGCGTGGTGCTCGGCGAGCTCGGACCACAGCCGCAGCCCCTCCCCGATCGGCACGCGGTAGTCCTTGTCGCCGTGGATCACGAGCAGCGGCGTGCGGATGTCGCGGACGAACCGGTGCGGGGAGTTCTCGAGCATCGCCTCCGGGGTGAAGATCCGCTGCCAGTACTCGGAGTTGTCGGTCGTCCCTGAGAACTGGTCCAGGGCCCACAGGCTCGCGTGCGTGACGATCGCCCGGAACCGGTCGGTGTGACCGGCGATCCAGTTGGCCATGTAGCCGCCGAAGGATCCGCCCATCGCGGCCGTCCGGCTCTCGTCGATGTCGTCGCGTGCCACGGCGGCGTCGGTGATCGTGAGCAGGTCGGTGTACGGCTTGCCGCCCCAGTCGTTCCAGCCGCGTGCGATGTACTCCAGCCCGTACCCGGTGGACAGCGCCGGGTCCGGCAGCAGCACGGCATAGCCCTTCGCGACGGCGAGAAGAGGCGCCCACCGCCAGCTCCACGCGTTCCAGCTGTTGAGCGGGCCGCCGTGGATCCACAGCAGCAGCGGGGCGGGCGCATCCGCCGATGCGCCGTCCGGAAGGAGCAACCAGCCGCGCACGCGGGCACCGTCGCCGGCGGTCGCCTCGATCTCCGTGATCGTGCCGGGGGCTGCGGGAGCGGGAGCGGGAGTGGCGAGTTCGGTGACAGCGCCGTCGGGGCCGATCCGCACAGGGTGCGACGGCATGGTCCACGAGGAGCGCAGGGCCACGAGAGCGCCGGTCGCGCGGTCGACCGCGACGTGGGAGTAGGTGAAGTCGTCGTGCGTCAGCTGCTCCGGCTCGGAACCGTCCAGCGGCAGCCGGAAGATGGGACCGCGGCCCTCGGAGTCGGCGGTGGCGATGAGCGCGGCGTCGTCGGCGGCGAACTGGAACGACGACGCCCAACGGTCCCATGTGGAAGCGATGCGGCGCGGGTCCGAGCCGTCGATGCCGGCGATCCACACCTCGTAGTCCGTGGGACCGGCGGGAGTGCTCTTGGGCGTTCGCAGGTACGCCAGCCTGGTGCCGTCGTGGCTGACGACGGGCGCTTCGAAGTCGACGCCTTCCTCGTCGAAGAGCGTCGTCCGCTCGCCGGTCGCGGCGTCGATCGCGGCGATGATGCGCCGCCCGGCGCGCTGCTCGTGACGCTCGAGCGACACCAGGAGCGTCGCGCCGTCGGGGGTGAGCGCGGCCTCGGCGTGGTCGGCGGAGCGCCCGGGCCTCGGTGTCAGGTCGCGGGGACGGGGCAGGGCTACGGGATAGGGCTTGTCCTCGCCGCCGTTCTCGCTGTGGGATTCCGCGGCACCTTCTTCGGCGACGGCAGCCGCACTCTCGGCGGCCGCAGCGTCGGCCACCACGGCGGCGATCGAGTCTTCGAGCGTGTCCACGTCGATCGAGAGCAGGTGCGGCTCCGCCGGGCCGAGGTCGTGGTCCCAGAACCGGACGGGGTAGGTCTCGTGCAGGATCGCCGAGACCTTCTTGTCCTTGCGGCGAGCGCGCAGCTTCGCGTCGGCCTCGATCGTGTCCGCGGCGGGAAGGAGGGATGCCGACACCACGACGCGCGCGCCGGCCTCGGCGGTCGCGGCGATCCCGTCGACGCCTCCGGCGAGCCGGGTGACCGGCCGAGCTTCCCCGCCCGCCGCGGGTAGCAGCCAGAGCTGACCCGACTCGTCGTCGCCCTCGGCCTCCGCGTCCGGGCGGGCCGACACGAACAGCAGGTCGCCGCTCGCGGTGAACGCGGCTCCGGCCTCGCCCTTGGCCGACCGCGTGAGCCGGCGCGGTGCACCGCCGCCGTCCGCAGGGACCACCCACAGCGACCGCTCGTATCCTGTGCCGTCCTTCTTGAGCACCGCCACCGTGAGCACCGCCGTACGTCCGTCCGGCGAGAGGGCGAGGGCTTCGACGCGGGGAAGGGCGATGTAGTCGTCGAGGGAGTCGAAGGGAGTCGGCATGCCTCCACGCTAACGCGCCCGGTCGATGGCCGACCGGCACGGCGCCCGCTGCGCCTGCGGCCGCGGGGTCAGGCTCAGCTCCACAGCGTCAGCTTGTCGGGGTTGCGCACGAGGTAGAGGTCGGTGATCCGGTCGCCGGCCACGACCACGGAGAGGACGGTGTCGACGCGCCCGTCCACGGTCGCGAGGAAGCTCAGCCCGTCCGCGGTCTCGACCGGTGAGACCACACCGGTGGGCGCGAGCCGCGGCAGCCCGAGCAGGAAGCGCGCCACCCGATCGGCGCCGACCACGGGACGCCGCGCCGCCGACACCCGGCCGCCGCCGTCGGAGCGCAGCACCACGTCGGGATCGAGGAGGGCGACCAGGCCGTCGAGGTCGCCGGTGGTCGTCGCGGCCGCGAAGGCGCGGGCGACCGCATCGTGCTGCGCGCGCGTCGCGACGCCCGCGCGCCGTTCGCGCACCCGACGCCTGGCCTGCGAGGCCAGCTGCCTCGCGGCATCCGGCGTCCGTCCCGTCGTGGCCGCGACCTCCGCGAACGGCACGGCGAACACGTCGTGCAGCACGAACGCCACCCTCTCTGCGGGCGTGAGCGATTCGAGCACGACCAGCAGCGCGCTCGAGACCGAGTCATCGAGTGTCACGCGGTCGAGGGGATCGGGGGCGGACGTGGCCATCGCCCACTCGCTGGGCACCGGTTCGGGCAGCCACTCCCCCACGTACTGCTCCCGGCGCGCCCGTGCCGAACCGAGCGCGTCCAGGCACACGCGGCTCGCCACTCGCGTGAGCCACGCGGCGGGATTGTCGATGGCGGCGCGCTCGGCGTCATCCAGCCGGTACCAGCGCACGTAGGTCTCCTGGACGGCGTCCTCCGCGTCCGCGACCGTTCCGAGCATCCGGTACGCCAGTCCCAGCAGTCTCCTGCGTTCGCCCTCCAGCGCCTGCTCGCCCACGGCTTCCTTCCCGTCGTGATCGCGCGAGAATGACGCGTCGCCTCACATTCTGTCGGGCTGCGTCGTCGGTGATGTGAAGGACATCCCGCGGGTCCTGCTCGAGCCGGACCCGCAGGCCGCACGCCCGCCGGGTCGGGTACGAAGGAGCAGGAGGAACAATGAGAATCGCCGTCGCAGGAGGAACCGGGGTCGTCGGGCGGCACACGGCGGAAGCCGTGCGAGCGCTCGGGCACGAGCCGGTCGTGCTCAGCCGCCGCACCGGCGTGGACCTCGTGAGCGGCCGGGGGCTCGACGCGGCCCTCGCGCGTGCGGACGCGGTCGTCGACACCGCCAATGTCGCGTCCCTCTCGGCGCGCGAGGCCACGGAGTTCTTCCAGACCGCGACGGGGAATCTCCTCGCCGCGGCCGCGCGTGCCGGCGTGCGCCATGTCGTGCTGCTCTCGATCGTGGGCGTCGACCGGATGCCGTACGACTACTACGCCGGCAAGGTGGCGCAGGAGCGCGTCGTCGAGGCATCCGCCGTGCCGTGGTCGATCCTGCGGGCGACGCAGTTCCACGAGTTCGCCGCTCAGCTCTTCGATCGCGCGAAGCTCGGTCCGCTGCACGTGGCGCCACGGGCGCGCGTGCAGCCGATCGCGGCACGCGAGGTCGGGCACCACCTCGCCGAGCTCGCGGCCGGCGCACCTCGCGGGCGCGCCGCCGACCTCGCCGGTCCGCGCGAGGAGCGCCTGGACGACATGGTGAAGGCCTACGCGCGACGGGTCGGACACCGAGGCTGGATCCCGTCGCTCGCCCTGCCGGGAGGACAGATGAAGGCGATGCGGGCAGGCCTCGCCCTTCCCTCCCCCGACGCCCGACGTGGCCGTCGGACCTTCGCGGAGTGGTTGAAAGACGACGCCCTGGCGCGCAGCTGAGGCGCGCGGGGCCCGGAACAGGCCCCCGCGCGCTCGCGCGGCGAGCCGCGCGCGGACATCCGCCGGGGTTCCCCACCGCCGCGGCGTGCACCACGATGGAGCATCGACACCAGCGCCTGACGGGAGGGGGCGGCGTGAGGCTCGCCATCGCCGGCGGCACGGGGGTGGCCGGCCGCCACGTCGTCGACGTCGCACGCGCCCGGAGCCACGAGGTGGTCGTGATGTCCCGCGACACCGGGGTCGAGCTGCTGAGCGGCGCCGGTCTCGCCCGCCATCTCGTCGGTGTCGATGCGGTCATCGACGTGTCGAACGTCGTCACGACCAAGCCGGACGTGTCGGTGCTGTTCTTCGCCGGCGGCACCAAGAGCCTGCTCGCGGCCGAGCGCGCGGCGGGGGTCGGTCACCACCTCGCTCTGACGATCGTGGGGGCGGATGCTGCGCCCGACGGCTACTACGCGGGAAAGCTCGTGCAGGAGCGTCTGGTCTCGGCCGGACCGATCCCCTGGACGATCCTGCGCACGACGCAGTTCCACGAGTACGCGGCCATGGTGTTCCACCGCGGGCGTGCCGGGGCGCACGCGGCCCCGCGCGGGCGGGTTCAGCCGGTCGCGGCCCGCGAGGTGGCCGAGCATCTCGTCGACCTCGCCGAGAAGGGACCCGTCGGCCGCGCGCGCGATCTGGCCGGACCGCGTGAGGAGGAGCTCGCCGACATGGTGCGCGCCTATGCCCGCGCGATCGGCTACCCGGGCCCCGTCCCGGCCGTATCGGTGCCGAGCGCGTGGGGTCGCGCGCTGCGCAGCGGCGCGCTGCTCCCCGGTCCCGACGCGCTCCGCGGCCGACAGACCTTCGCCGAGTGGCTCCACGCCCTCCCTGACGCTTGAGCCCGCCGGCTCCCGCCACCGCGGGTGCGCTCCTCAGGGCGGCGTGCGTGCCGCGGATGCCTCGTGGCGAGGCATCCGGTCGTCACATCTCCTCGTGCGTGTCGGGGTGCGCGCCCCACAGCCGACCGCGTTCCAGCGCGCTCACGGCGGCGAGCTGATCGTCGGTGAGGGTGAACCCGAAGACGTCGGCGTTCTCGCGCTGGCGGTCGGGGTCGGCCGACTTCGGGATCGGCGTCGTGTCGAGCTGCGTGTGCCAGCGCAGCACGATCTGCGTGGGCGTCGCGTCGTGGACGACCGCCAGTTCCCGGAGGATCTGCTCGGTCAGCAGCTCACTGCGCTTGCCGAGGGGGCTCCAGCTCTCGGTGCGGATGCCGTGCTCGGCGTGGAAGGCCCGCAGCGCCTGCTGGGGGAAGTACGGGTGCATCTCGACCTGGTTCACCGCGGGCGTCACCCCCGTGCGGTCGATGAGCTCGGTCAGCATCGGCTCGGTGAAGTTGGAGACGCCGATCGAGCGGACCATGCCGAGCTCACGCGCCCGGATGAGGCCCTCCCACGTCTCGACGTACCGGCCGACGCTCGGGTTCGGCCAGTGGATCAGCTCGAGATCGAGGCGATCGAGACCGAGCAGGTCGAGCGACCCCTTCACGCTGTCGACCGCCTGCTCGCGGCCGTGGTGGCGCCCGGGGACCTTCGACGTGATGACGAGCTCGTCTCGCGGCACACCGCTTCTGCGGATCGCCTCGCCGACCTCGCGCTCGTTGTCGTAGTTCACTGCGGTGTCGAGCAGGCGGTAGCCGTTCTCGATGGCCGCGACGATCGAATCGACGCCCTCAGGCCCTCGCAGCTCGTACGTGCCGAAGCCGAGCTCGGGAAACGCGGTGCCGTCGTTCAACGTCACCGTGGGGATCGGTCTCATGGCTTCGACCCCTCATCCGCCAGGCGGCGAACTGCGGTCACCGGCTCTCGCCGTCGTCGAGGGTGCCTTCGCTGGCCGCCTGCTCGTCGGCCGCGGCGCTGTCGACCTGGTCCTCGTCGACGTCGGGGTCGAGGGGCTGCTCGCCTTCGGTGAAGTCCTCCGCGGCGATGGTGTCGTCGCGGGCGAGGTCGTCGTCGTCTCCGGTGGGCGGCACGAAGGGCGGGATCGGCTGGTTCGTCATGGCGTCCTCCTTCTCTGCCGCGACGATAGGCCGGAGGATGCCGCCCGGGCACGGGGCTTGCGCGCGCTGCGTCCACGCGTTAGCCCGCCGCACCCGCGTCGAACCGTCGGCGAGGTGCCGCCGGCCCGTCGTCAGCGCACGCTCGAGCGCAGATCGTTGCCGGCCTCGCCCACGGTGGCGACCGGGTCGTCCGCGGCCGTCGCGGCGGCATCCGGCTGTGCGTCGTCGGTGGGCAGCGAGGGCGGAGCGGTGGCGTACGCCCGGGAGAGCTCACGGTAGGGCTTCGACACGAACGCCAGCAGCACGACCAGCAGCAGCACCAGGCTCGCCCCGACGAACGCCAGCGCGATGCCGCGGGCTTCGCCTTCGCCGATGAGCCAGCCGAGGGAGTCCTGTCCGGGCTGCGAGTTCATGTACGGGATGAGCCAGAACTGCGCGAGCGGGCCGACCAGGAACGACGAGATCGGCGCGGCGGCCGATTCGACGCTCGCGGCGAAGCCGAACACCCGCCCCTGCTTCTCGTACGGCACGACCCGCTGGATGATCGTCTGCTCGGTCGCCTCGGCCATGGGCATGAGGCACATGAACACGAGGATGCCCAGGGCGTACAGCCACCACCATTCGCGGATCGCGAAGGTCATGCCCAGCAGCGCGATGCCGATGTTGACCAGCAGCATCGTGCGGACGGGGTTCTTCCCCAGGCCGAACTTGGCGACGAGGCCGCCGCCGATGATGAAGCCGAAGCTCGTGATGCCGAGGACGATGCCCCACACCTCGACGGAGAACAGGGTCAGGCCGTAGGGGTCCATGAGCGCCATGAAGACCCCGCCGACGAGGTTGTTGAAGGTCGTGAAGAGGATCAGCGCCAGCAGGCCCGGCACCACCATGACGGCGGGGATCACCCCGCGGAACCCGTAGCTCTTCGGCGCACCCTCCACGTGCGCGATACCGCGCTCGGGGATCGGCACGAACAGCAGGTGGATGAGGGCGACGGCCGTGGCCGCGATCGCGATCACGACCGTCCAGCCCATGCCGAGCAGCCCGATGGACAGCCCCGAGAAGACGCTCGTGACCATGAAGGCGATGCCCTGCACCGCCCCCACCAGCCCGTTCGCCTTGTCACGGCGGTCGGCCGGGACCAGCAGGGTGACGGTGGTCGCCAGAGCGATGTTGCGGAGGTTCTCGACCACCCCGCCCACGAGGATCACCCCGGCGAAGACCCAGAACCACGGCCCGCCCCAGTTCACGAGCACGCTCTCGGGGAAGGCCAGGTACAGCGCGCCGGCGAGGGCGTAGGTCGTGAGCGTGACGACGCTCGAGAGGACCATGACGGCCTTCTTCTTCATGCGGTCGACGATCACGCCGAACACCACGCCGAGCACCGCCACCAGCAGCATGTACGAGCCGCCGATGATCGCCGTCGCCAGCACCGATCGGGTCTCGAGGTAGGCCCAGAACGTCAGCGCCCACCACAGATAGCTCGAGGTGACGTTCGCCACGGCGGTGTTGACGAGGACCTGATAGAAGGCGCGGACCGTGTGGGGTCCGGGACGATGCTGGAGCGGCTCGCTGTGCGTCTGCGACGGCGACGACGAATGGCTCATGTCTTCTTCCTGCGGGGGTGGGGGCGGTGCCGACGGCGGCGAAGGTATGGTGGATGTGGACAGCGTTCACATTTGATGTTCACACCGTACACACTCGAGCGAGGGGGCGCAATGAGTCCGGCTGCGCGCACCTATCATCACGGGGACCTCCGACGCGCTCTCATCGAGGAGGGCCTGCAGCTCGCGCGAAGAGGCGGCCCGTCCGCCGTCACCCTGCGCGAGGCGACGCGTGCCGTCGGAGTCTCGCCCAACGCCGCGTATCGGCACTTCACCGACCTCGACGACCTGGTGCGAGCCGTCGCGACGGAGGCGCAGCTCGCCCTCGCGCGAGCGATCAATGAGCGCGTGGCGGCGATGCCCACGGGCCTTCCCGCGGACGAAGCCTCCATCGAACGGCTCCGCCGCGTGGGACTCGCCTACATCGACTTCGCCCGCGCCGAGCCGGGCTGGTTCGAGGTCGCCTTCTCGACCCAGGACCATCAGCCCAGCGAGGGCATCGTGACGCTCGGCGACGAGGTCGTGGCGCCGTTCCAGCTGCTGCTGGACACCCTCGACGAGATGGTCGAGGCCGGAGCCCTCGACGCCGGCCGGCGGCCCTTCGCCGAGTGGGCCTGCTGGTCGGCCGTGCACGGCTTCGCCGACATCGCCGTGCACGGACCGGTGCGCTGGCAGCCGGCGCCCGTGATCGACGCGCTGGCGGCATCCGTCGTGGAGGCCGCGATCACCGGAGTCCGGGGCGAGCCCGCGACCGCCGCGCCCGCTGCGGCCGCCGCGGCAGGCTCCGGCGCGCACAACTCGGGCTGAACGGCCGCTCTCGGCCGCGGCAGGTCGCGGATCGGCACTCCGGCCTGAGTTGTGAACGGCTCAGGGCGAGTGGGACTCGCCTAGACTGCCCCGCATGGCTCCCGCCGACGCGAGCGCGCACCCCACGGCGCTGCAGCGCGCGCGCTGGTGGGCGGCGGACTACCTGTATGCGGGATGCCGCCAGCTCAGCATCCTCGCCGCCCCGCGCCTGCGCGGGCGCGGTCGCGAAGAGCCGACCGCGTGGCGACGCGGCGATCCAGCGCTTCCCGAGGTCATCCTGCTGCCGGGCGTGTACGAGCACTGGACATTCCTCCGCCCGCTCGGCGATGCGCTGTCGGCCGCCGGTCACCGCGTCCGGCCCGTGCACGGGATGGGGGTCAACCGCCGGGCGATCGCCGAGACCGCCGACCGATTGTCGCGCCTGCTGAGCCGGCTGCCGACCCCTCCCGCCGGCCGCGTCCTCGTGGCGCACAGCAAGGGCGGCCTGATCGGCAAGCAGGTCCTCGTCTCATCCGGCGCCGCTCGGGACGCGGCGACCGCCGCCGCGGCCGGAGGCGACCCGGCCCATGCCGCGGCGAGCGCCGGCCCGGGAGCGTCCATGGGCGTACTGGGCCTCGTCGCCATCGCGACCCCTTTCGGCGGCTCCCGGCTCGCGCGGCTCTTCCTCGACCCCAGCATCCGAGCCTTCATGCCCGGCGATGAGACCCTCGTCACGCTCGGCCGCGCCACCTCCGTCAACGGCCGCATCGTGTCGGTCTTCGGACCGTTCGACCCGCACATCCCCGAGGGAAGCGCCCTCGCCGGCGCGACCAACGTGACCGTGCCCACGCCCGGGCATTTCCGCGTGCTGTCGTCGCCGCTCACGCACCGCGCCGTGCTCGACGGCATCGCGCTGCTCGCGCGCTCCTGATTCAGGTCGTGGCGTCCACCGCGTCGACGACGGGATCGGATGCCGGAACCGCCGCCGCGCGCCACGCGGTGAGGATCTCGACGTGCCGCAGGAGGAACGCCCGCTCATCGAGGCGCTTGCGCCTGAGCCACCCGGTCACTTCGTCGTTGCTCTTGCTGGCGTTGCACGAACGGCATGCCGGCACCACGTTCTCGACCGTGTACCGTCCCCCGCGCGAGATCGGCAGGACGCAGTCCTTCTGAAGCGCTGTCGTGCTCACGCCGCAGTACGCGCATCCGCCCCAGGCCTCGAGAAGGGCGAGCCACTCGTCCCGCGTGAGATCGTTGTCGGCGGCGGCGACCCGCCGTGCGCGCCGGCGTGCCGCGCGGGCGCGACGGGACTGGCTGACGGGCACACGAGGAGCCTACGACGGCGGCCGCCCGCCGACGGCCCGCGACGCGGCGCATCAGCGCCAGGCGCGCGCTCCTCGTGCGCCGTCGGCTCACGAGCTGCGAGCCTCGCCGGTGAGGAGACGGAAACCTCCGGATGCATCGACAGCGCTAGCGTGGAACCGTGACTGCTCCCGTCGATGCCACCGCCACCTCCGCCTGGGCCGATCTCACCGCCCTCCGCGACTCGTTCTCTCCCGACCTGCGCGCATGGTTCGCCGCCGAACCGGACCGCGTCGACAAGCTCAGCTTCGAGCTGGCCGACCTGCACGTCGATCTCTCGAAGAACCTCGTGACGGACGACATCCTGGCCGCCCTCGTCCGGCTCGGCGAGCAGACCGGCGTCGCCGGGCGCTTCGCCGCGATGCTGGCCGGCGAGCACATCAACACCACGGAGGACCGCGCCGTCCTGCACACCGCCCTGCGCCGCCCCGCAGGAGCATCCCCGGCGCTCGTCGTGGACGGGCAGGAGGTCGACGCCGACGTGCAGGCCGTGCTCGAGAGCATGACGGCGTTCGCCGACCGCGTCCGCTCCGGCGAGTGGACGGGTGCCACCGGCAAGAAGGTCACCCACATCGTCAACATCGGCATCGGCGGCTCGGACCTCGGGCCCGTGATGGTGTCGGCGGCGCTCGAGCCGTACGCGACGGCCGGCATCCAGGCGCGGTTCGTCTCGAACATCGACCCGACCGACATCGCGCAGAAGACCGCCGGACTCGATCCCGAGACCACGCTCTTCATCGTCGCCTCGAAGACGTTCACGACCCTCGAGACCCTGACGAACGCGCGGCTCGCCCGGGACTGGCTGTGGGCCGGGCTCGAGGCATCCGGCGCGATCGAGGGCACCGACGAGGCGCGGAAGGATGCCGTGGCGCACCACTTCGTGGCCGTCTCGACGGCGCTCGACAAGGTGGCCGAGTTCGGCATCGACCCGCAGAACGCCTTCGGGTTCTGGGACTGGGTCGGCGGCCGCTACTCGGTGGACTCCGCGATCGGCCTGTCGCTGATGATCGAACTCGGGCCGGACGTGTTCCGCGAGCTGCTCGCGGGATTCCACGCCGTCGACGAGCACGTGCGCACCACGCCTCTCGAGCGCAACGTCCCCGTCCTCATGGGGCTTCTCAACGTCTGGTACTCGAACTTCCTCGGCGCTCAGTCGCACGCCGTGCTGCCCTACGCGCAGCAGCTGCACCGGTTCCCCGCGTACCTGCAGCAGCTGACGATGGAATCCAACGGCAAGTCCGTCCGCTGGGACGGAACGCCCGTCACCACCGACACCGGCGAGGTGTTCTGGGGCGAGCCGGGCACGAACGGCCAGCACGCCTTCTACCAGCTGATCCACCAGGGAACGCGCCTGATCCCCGCGGACTTCATCGCCTTCGCCAACCCCGCCTACCCGCTTCGCGACGGCGATCGCGACGTCCACGGCCTGTTCCTGGCGAACTTCCTGGCGCAGACGAAGGCGCTCGCGTTCGGCAAGACCGCCGAGGAGGTCGAGGCGGAAGGCACCGCCGGACCGCTGGTCGCGGCTCGGACGTTCCCCGGCAACCGGCCCACGACGTCGATCTTCGGACCCGCCCTGACTCCCTCGGTGGTCGGCCAGCTCATCGCCCTCTACGAGCACATCACCTTCACGCAGGGCGTGGTGTGGGGCGTCAACTCGTTCGACCAGTGGGGCGTGGAGCTCGGCAAGCAGCTCGCACTGCAGATCGCACCGGCCATCGAGGGCGACCACGAGGCGCTGGAGTCGCAGGATGCCTCCACCCGGGCGCTGCTGGCCTACTACCGGGAGCACCGCGACGCCTGAGGCACGGCTCCGGCCGCCGGACGCGGATCCCGGGAGTACCGCATGACGCGGCGCGGCGCATTCGCCTGCATACACGTATCTGCCAGGCGGGACCGAGGATCCGTCCAGATCGACCGCGCAGACTGGAATTGCTTTGTCGCGCCCGACCCGACGGGCGCACCGCGCGCGGTCGCGTGCGCACCGACCCGAGTGCGCTCCTGACGCCGGCACGCGCGCATCCGCGCTCGAAAGCGCGCGCAACCCGAAGGAACGCATCCCCCCATGCAGCACGAGATCCAGAGCACCCATGCCCGCCGAGAGCTCCGCGCCCGCCGCGGACGCCGTCGTCTGACGGCGTTCGTCGGCACCGGAGCGGTCGTCGGCATCCTGACCACCACCGGCTTCGTCGTCGCATCACCGAGCGTCGCTGCTGCCCAGCCCGCCCTGTCACCGGTCGGTGTCGCGTCGCTGGCCGCGCAGACCATCGCCGCCGAGCCGATCGAGCAGGCCACCTCGCAGGCGCGTACCACCCTGGCCGAAGCCGATGCCGCACTGGCCGAAGCGGACGCCGTGACCGACGCCGTCTCGGCCTCGGGCCTGGACCTCGGCGACGCCCCCACCACGATCGACACCGCCGACCTGCGCGCGGCGACCGCCCGCCTCGCGGACCTCGACGTGCTCCCTCTCCTGCAGGACCCGAGCGCCACCGAGGACGTCGCGACCGAGGCGAAGATCGTCGCCGTCAAGGCCGCCGAAGTGCGCGAGGAGCTCAACGCCGGGCTCGCAGAGCGCGCGGCCGAGACGGTCGCCGCCGCCGAGGCCGCCGCAGCCGCAGCCCAGGCGCAGCGCGAGGCCGAAGCGGCAGCCGCAGCCAAGGCGGCCGCGGAAGCGGCCGCCTTGGCGAACACGCCCGCCGGCGCGCAGCAGACCGCGCGTCGTATGGCCGCGGAGAAGTACGGCTGGGGCGACGCCCAGTTCTCGTGCCTGAAGTCGCTGTGGACCAAGGAGTCCAGCTGGAACTACCAGGCGTACAACGACTCCAGCGGCGCCACGGGCATTCCGCAGGCGCTCCCGGGCAGCAAGATGGCCAGCGCCGGCGCCGACTGGCAGACCAATGCCACCACGCAGATCGCCTGGGGGCTGGACTACATCTCCCGCGCGTACGGCACGCCGTGCAGCGCGTGGGGCCACTCGCAGGCGACCGACTGGTACTGATCCCCGCTGAACGGATGCCTCGTCCCGGCGATCTGCGCCGGGGCGAGGCATCCGTCGTTCACGGGATCTGCCAGAACTCGGTGCCGAGCCCGTACATGTTCCAGATCCACCACCACTGCCCGGTGAGGCACATCGCGAGCACCGCGAGCCGCCAGCCGAGGTTCGCCGGCTGGGCGACGGCGCCCCACAGCGGCGAGAGCGGGAACAGCAGGCGGAACAGGCTCGACTGCGGCAGGAAGACCGCGAGCAGGTAGGCGAGATAGCTGAGCATCCACAGTCGGACCTCCATGCCGAGGCGACGCACACGCCGATCGAAGGCCAGCAGCACCCCCAGCGCGAAGAGGCCGGCGGCGAGCGCGAGAAGACCCCACACCGGGTTGAGACCCCACATGCGGAACCAGTAGTCGGTCGCGATGAACCACCCCTCGAACGGGACGAACCCGCCGGCATCATCCATCCACAGTCGGCGCCACGACAGCTCGGTCTCGAGGTAGGCATTCGGATGCCCAGTGACGAGCGCGGCGATGACCTGCCATGAGAGCCCGAGTCCGGCAGCGAGCGCACACGAGGCCGCCAGGTGCGCCAGCTCGCCGCGACGCAGCGGTTGGCGCGCGCGTGCGAGCCAGCGCCAGCCGCCGACCAGCGCCAGCAGCAGCGCGAAGGCGAGCACCCCCGGCCGCAGGAACGCCATCGGCACGATGATCGCGTACAGCCAGCCGTATCGGCGGCGCTGCAGACACCGGATCCCGAGCAGGATGAGCAGCAGGAACGGCGCCTCGGCGTAGGCGACCTGGAACATCGCGGCCAGCGGCGCGGCCGCGAAGAAGACCACCGCCCACAGCGACGCCCGCTCCCCGATGCGGTCCACGAGGATGCCACGCAGAACGAGGCACGCGACGTAGCCGGACACGAGCGCGATCACCACCGCACCCACGGCCCACGAGCCCAGCAGCGCGCCCACGCCGGCGGATGCCCAGGGGAAGAGCGGCATGAAAGCCCACGCGTTCTGCGCGACCCCGCCGTCGTCGGTGAGCGGAAGCACGACGGGATAGCCCTCTGTCGCGATGCGACGGTAGTACTGCGCATCCCAGGCCTCGACATAGGTGAGCAGCGAGGCGCCCGTCCCGAAGCGGGAGTCGGCCGGCGCCATCGCGCTCGCCACCAGGAAGAACGCCGTCGTGACGACGCGTGCGGCGAGATAGATGAGCGCGATGCGGAACCACGCTCTGCGCAGCAGCGGCGTGCCCACGCGGGCGGGACGGGAAACGACCATCGGCTGCACCGGCGCAGTATGGCACTCGTCCGTGAACATCGGAGACCCGTCGGCGCTCCGAGCGGAAATCACGAAAAGATAACGCGAACCCTTGCCACCGTTACCTCGCCGTTATAGAGTGCAGGCACGGTAGTTGTTTTGCTGTGGCAGCTGCCGGCATGTGATTGCAGGACACTCTTGGTGCAAGGGACAAGGGCCGGTCGGTAGCCTCTCCGACCGGCCCTTACTCTTGCC
>JAPSKH010000036.1 GCA_031177765.1 Microbacterium sp.
GTGGGGAGGGGCGCGAACAGTTCGGGCCAGAGGCCGGCGGCGAGCGGATACCCGACGAAGGCCACGATGTCGATGACGGTGTGGGCGACCACGAGCGGCATGACCCGGCCCCAGCGGCGGTAGCACCAGCCGAAGACGATGCCCATGACGACGTTGCCGACGATCGCGCCGATCCCCTGATACGCGTGATAGGCGCCGCGCAGCGCGGCGGTGGAGAGGATGATCGCCCACCAGTTCCAGCCGAAGCGGCGGAGGCGGTCGAAGAGGTAGCCGATGAAGACCACCTCCTCCGTCAGTCCCGCCCGCAGCGCCGCCAGCAGCAGAAGCGGGACGGTCCACCACGCCGCATCCAGCGGAGACGCGACGACCGCGACGGTGACACCCGCCGCGCGGCCGCCCGCGTAGAGCGCCAGTCCCGGCAGACCGATCACGGCGGCCAGCAGGATGCCACGGCCGAGGTCGCCGCCGAACCGCGAGAAGTCGAGGCCCATGCGGCGCAGGGCGTTCGCGCCGGGCTCCCAGAGGAGGTAGACCACCAGGGCCACCAGCGCCAGGCCGAAGAAGAAGGACAGGACCTGATAGACGATGTCCCACAGCGCCACGGCGTCCCGAGAGGGATTGACCTGAGCCGCCTGGGCCCCCAGCGGCACCGGTGCGAGGAGGCGACGCACGAGCGCAAGCACCGCGTAGACCGCGGACTGCCCGACGGACACCGCGAGGACGAGCCAGACCTCCCACGTCAGGCGGCGGCGCTCATACCCGCCGAGCGCAGGCGAGATCGTGGGTTTTTCGCGGTCATCGAGCCGATTCGGCGGCGTCACCTTGTCAGATTGTCACACTTGAAGTCGCTTGAGTTAAGGCTCTGTAACGTTTTCGTCCATCGTTTTGACCATCTCACAAGGGGTGCATATCGTTTTCCCATCCGCGCCCCGTCCGGCCTCGTCAGACGTGTGCGCACAACCCTGCACAGGAGGAACAGTGAGAATGAAGCGCATTTCGGCAGCGGTGGCGCTCACCGCAGCCGGCGCACTGGCGATCTCGGGCTGCGCCGCCGGTGGCGGCGACAACGGCGGCGACGACTCCGGTCTCGTCGAGGGCTCGTCGATCACCGCAGCGTGGAACCAGGCGTTCTACTCGATGAACGGCAACACGTCGTTCGGTAACGCCACGGCGAACAACAACATCAACTACCTGACCCTCGATGGGTTCAACTACTACAACAACACGCCCGAGCTGGTGCAGAACGAGTCGTTCGGCACCTACGAGCTCGTCAGCGAAGACCCGCTCACGGTCAAGTACACCGTCGCAGAGGGCGTGAACTGGTCGGACGGGACCCCGGTGGACGCCGCGGACCTCATGCTCAACTGGGCCGCACTGTCGCGCGCCCTGGACACCCCGGACTTCGATCCGGGCGAGTTCACCGACCCCGAGACCGGTGAGTTCACCGAGTCGTTCCCGACCGACGTCGTCTACTTCGACTCGGGTGCCACTCCCGAGTCGGGCATGGGCCTGGTCACCCAGACCCCCGAGATCGGCGACGACAACCGTTCGATCACGATGACGTTCGACAAGCCGTTCGTCGACTGGGAGCTCGTCTTCACGTCGCCGCTGCCGGCGCACGTCGTGGCCAAGAACGCGCTCGGCCTGGACGACAACGAGGAGGCCAAGCAGGCTCTCATCGAGGCGATCGAGAACAACGACGCCGCGGCGCTGGCTCCGATCTCGGCCTTCTGGAACTCGGGCTTCAACTTCACCGAGCTGCCGGACGACCCGGAGCGCTACCTGGCGAGCGGCCCGTACATGATCAGCGACTTCGTCGCCGACCAGTACATCACCCTCGTGGCCAACCCCGAGTACAACGGCGAGAACGCCGCCAACATCGAGGAGATCACGATCCGCTTCATCCCCGACCCGCTCGCCGCGGTTCAGGCGCTGGAGAACGGTGAGGTCGACATCATCTCGCCGCAGGCGACCGCCGACATCAAGACGGCGCTCGACGGCATCGACGGCATCACGGTCCTGACCGGTCTCGAGGGCACCTACGAGCACGTCGACCTGCAGTTCGACCAGGGCAAGAACCCGCAGAACATCTTCTCGAACGCCAAGGCGCGCGAGGCCTTCATGAAGGTCATCCCGCGTCAGGAGATCGTCGACACCCTGATCAAGCCGATCATCGGTGACGACGCGATCCTGCGCGACTCGCAGCTGTTCGTCCCGGGCGCTGCCGGCTATGACGAGGCCGCCGAGAACAACACGTCGGCCGAGTACGCCGAGGTCGACATCGAGGGCGCCAAGGCGCTGCTGGCCGAGTCGGGCATCACCGACACCTCGGTCTGCATCCTCTACGCCTCGAACAACCCGCGCCGTGTGAACGAGTTCGCGCTCATCCAGGAGTCGGCCAACCAGGCGGGCTTCAACGTCACCGACTGCGGCTCGGAGGAGTGGGGCGGTCTGCTCGGCACGCCGGGCGCCTACGACGCGTCGCTGTTCGGCTGGCAGTCGACGAGCCTCGGTGTGACCAACTCGCTCCCGACGTTCGTGACCGGCGGCATCAACAACATGAACTTCTACTCGAACCCTCGAGTGGACGAGATCATCGCTGAGCTCAACGGCACGTTCGACGAGGAGAAGCAGATCGAGCTCCAGGTCGAGATGGACCGCCTGCTGTGGGAGGACTTCTACGGCGTGACCATCTTCCAGTTCCCGAGCGTCACCGCGTACAGCGACCGTGTGGAGGGCATCGACCCGTCGATCATCGCGCCCACGATCTTCTGGAACGCGTGGGATTGGTCTGTGACCGACGGCGGCTCGGAGGAGTAATCCGATAAGCACGATGCCCGCCCGGCGATGGCCGGGCGGGCATCGGGCGGGGTGCAGGTCCCCCAGGGGGCCTGCACCCCCCCCCCGTAGACACCTCTCAGTGGCAGGGCCTGCTCCGGACACGATCCGAACGGCCGGCCCGCGCTGTTTACCCGATTGGCAGGCGGCCACACCATGGCTTCATTCATCATCCGGCGGTTGATCGCGTCGATCTTCGTGCTCTTCGCCGCCACCTTCCTGATGTACATCCTCACGGCGCTGTCCGGGGATCCGCTCGAGGACCTTCGGCAGAGCAACGCCCCGAACAAGGCCGAGCTCATCGAAGCTCGCACCAGACTTCTCAATCTCGACGTCCCGCCCCCGCTGCGCTACTTCCTGTGGCTCGGCGGGATCTTCCGCGGCGACTTCGGCATCAGCATCCAGAACCAGCCGGTCAACGCTCTGCTGGCAAACGCGATCACGTCGACGCTGACGCTGGTCACCACCGCCACGATCGTGGCGATCGTTCTGGGCATCACCGTCGGAATCGTCTCGGCGCTGCGCCAGTACACCGGCTTCGACTACGGCGTCACCCTCATCTCATTCCTGTTCTTCTCGCTGCCCATCTTCTGGGTCGCCGTGCTGCTGAAGCAGTACGGCGCGATCCAGCTGAACAACTGGCTGGGCGATCCGACGATCTCCGTGCCGGTGATCATCGGGATCTCGCTCGTCGCCGGCCTGATCTGGATGTCGCTCCTCGGGGGACGGTGGCGTCGCCGGCTCGTCGTGTTCGCGGTCTCGGCCGTGGCCACGGGCGCGGTCCTGACCTACCTGTCCGTCACGGAGTGGTTCGCCGACCCGAGCATCGGGATCGTGGTCTACGCGTTCCTGGCGCTGGGCGTGGCGGTCGGTGTGACAGCCATCTCGACGGGGCTGCGCAACCGCAAGGCGCTGTACGCCTCGCTCATCGTCGCCGCGATCGGCATCGCGCTGTACTTCCCGATGATGAACTACATCCTCAACGGGATGACGCTGTGGTTCTTCGTCGTCCTCGCCGTGCTGACCATCGTGGTCAGCGGCGGGATCGGCTGGTTCATGGGTGCGCCGGACCGGGCTCCTGTGGTGCGCACGACCGCGATCGTCGGGGTCCTCGTCGCGTCGTTCATCGCCGTCGACAAGTACATGTCGTACTGGGAGGCGTACGCCAACTCCAGCCGTGTGCGCGGCCGCCCGATCGCCACCGTGGGCGCATCCACACCGGGCCTGGGCGGCAACTTCTGGGTGCAGGGCATCGACCTGTACACGCACCTCCTGCTGCCGACGATCGCGATCATCCTGATCTCGTTCGCCAGCTACACCCGCTACTCGCGCGCGAGCCTGCTCGAGGTGATGAACCAGGACTACATCCGCACGGCGCGCGCCAAGGGTCTGACCGAGCGCACGGTGGTCGTGCGTCACGCGTTCCGCAACGCCCTCATCCCGATCACCACGATCATCGCCTTCGACGTGGGTGCCCTGATCGGCGGCGCGGTCATCACCGAGACGGTGTTCGGCTGGACGGGCATGGGGCGCCTGTTCGTCACGGCGCTCGGCGCGCATGACCCCAACCCCGTGATGGCGTTCTTCGTCGTGACGGGAACCCTGGCGGTGGTGTTCAACCTGATCGCCGACCTCGTCTACGCCGCACTCGACCCGAGAATCAAGGTGGGCTGAATGAATACCACGACCTCTCAGGAGCCCGGCCTCGAGACGCAGGCCATCGCCGAGATCTCCATCGAGCAGAAGGAGACCGAGGGCCTCAGCCAGGGGCAGATCGTCCGCCGGCGGTTCTTCCGCCACCGCGCGGCGCTCATCTCGATGATCGTCCTCGCCTTCATCGTCGTCCTCGCGTTCACGTCGGTGGGCGTCGATCTGTGGGGACTGCGCGTCCCCGGCTGGTGGCAGTACTCGTGGAACGAGATCCCCGCCAAGGTCAACAACGGCGTTCCGACGCTGAGCCTGTGGCCGCTGCAGTTCGGCGACCACCCGTTCGGCCAGGACGAGGTGGGCCGCGATATCTTCGCGGTCGTCATGCGCGGCACGCAGCAGTCGATCATGGTGATGGTCATCGCCGGTGTGGTCGCGACCATCATCGGCGTGGTGATCGGCGCGGTCGCCGGCTACTACGGCAAGCTGACCGACTCGGTGCTGATGCGCTTCACCGACATCATCATCACCATCCCGCTCATCGTGATCGGCTCGGTCCTCGGCAACACGTTCGGCAGCCTTGGAGCCGCCGTGCTGGGTGTCGTCATCGGCCTGTTCGCGTGGACGACGATGGCACGTCTGGTCCGCGGTGAGTTCCTCTCCCTGAGGGAGCGGGAGTTCGTCGACGCCGCACGCGTGTCGGGTGCCCGCGACCGGCGGATCATCTTCCGCCACATCCTGCCCAACGCGGTCGGCGTCATCGTCGTGAACGCGACGCTGCTCATGGCCGGAGCGATCCTGCTCGAGTCGGCGCTGAGCTTCCTCGGCTTCGGCGTGCAGTCGCCGGACACCTCGCTGGGCAAGATCATCTCGGAGAACCAGGCCGCCTTCTCGACGCGCCCCTGGATCTTCTGGTGGCCGGGCGTCTTCATCATCGCGATCGCCCTGTGCGTCAACTTCATCGGCGACGGTCTCCGCGACGCGTTCGACCCGCGCCAGAAGAAGATGCCGAGCGAGCGGGCGATGGCGCGAGCGGGTCGTGCCGGTGGTCCGGTGCCCACGCCGGTCGACACCACCGCCTCGACGGATGCCCCGACGGTGACGGTGTCGGGCGAAGCGGTGTACACCGGCGACGTGGTCAACTACCAGGACCCGCGTCCGGACTCGCCCGGCGACAGCCGGCGCGGGCCGCTCGACCCGGAGCGGTGACGTGACGCTGCTAGACCAGCAGTCCGATCGCGGTCGCGGCGGCGAGCAGAGCGATCAGCGCGATCGTCGCCCAGTGCCACGTGGTGGTGGACGCCTCGGGGTCCACGCCGCTGGCGAAGGCGCCCGCATCGCGCAGTCGCTCCCAGTGGCCGCGGATCAGCTGCGCCAGGTTGCCGGTGGGCGTCGTGATGGCGTCCGCCGGCCGCAGACCGCCGTGCAGGCCGCGGGCCGAGGACGAGACACCGTCGAAGTCCTTGCTCGCAAGCCCCAGCTGACGGTGCCGGCCCGGCGCCGGCGCGGCCCACACCGGCACGCGGCCGGCGACGGTGTGCAGCGTCAGGGAGTAGCGCGTGTCGATCGACACGATCGAGGGCCACGGGACGAAAGCGGTGCGGAACACGTTCTCCACGGTGATGCCGTGCTCCTGCACCAGGAGGCTCGGACGCCAGAACAGCGCCCACGCCAGCACCGCCACCAGCAGGATCGGCCAGGCGTAGCGCAGGGCGGACGCGGGCTCCGCCCAGAACAGCGCGATCACACCGAGCGCGCACACCACGACGGTCACGACAGCGAGGATGCGGCCGAACACGGGCCGGTAACGGACCTCCTGGAAAGACATGACTTCAAGCTTCGCAGATGGGACATCACGAATGACTGACACGACGGGCGCCGACGCCACCTTCGCGGCGTCGCACGAGGCCCTTCCGGAGACGATCCTCGAGGTCAAGAACCTCGGCGTCGAGTTCTGGGTCGAGGGGGAGTTCTACCCCGCCGCGATCGGCATGGACTACGCGGTGCGTCGCGGCGAGGTGCTGGCGATCGTGGGCGAGTCCGGGTCGGGCAAGAGCACCAGCTCGATGGCGCTGCTCGGCCTGCTGCCGGAGAACTCCCGCGTCACCGGCTCGATCCAGCTGATGGGCCGCGAGCTGCGCGGCGCCGACCCGGCGACGCTGCGGTCGCTGCGCGGCAACGAGATCGCGGTCATCTTCCAGGAGCCGATGACCGCGCTGAACCCGGTCTACACGATCGGATTCCAGATCATGGAGGCGCTGCGTTCCCACGACCGGTCGCTCGCCCCCAGCGACGCGAAGGCGCGGGCGATCGAGCTGCTGGGCATGGTCGAGATGCCCAACCCCGAGCAGTCGTTCCACAAGTACCCGCACCAGCTGTCCGGCGGTCAGCGTCAGCGCGCGATGATCGCGCAGTCCATCTCCTGCGACCCGCTGCTGCTCATCGCCGACGAGCCGACGACGGCTCTGGACGTGACCGTGCAGGCGGAGGTGCTCGACCTGCTGCGCAGCCTCCACAAGCGGCTGGATTCGGCCATCATCCTCATCACGCACGACATGGGCGTGGTCGCCGACCTCGCCGACCGCATCATGGTGATGAAGAACGGCGTGGTCGTGGAGTCCGGGACGGTGGACAAGATCTTCCACGCCCCGCAGCATCCGTACACGCAGCAGCTGCTCGCGTCGGTGCCGCACCTGGGACTGGGCGTCCTCGAGGAGGCCGCGCCGGCGCCGGAGGTCGTGGCCACCGAGACCTCGGCCGTGCCGACCGTGTCGTCCATCCGCGAGCGGGCGACGGAGGCGGCGGAGGAGATCATCGAGACCCGCACGCCGGTCCTGCATTTCGAGGACGTCGCGATCGACTACCCCAAGCGCGGCCGCATCCCGGCCTTCCGCGCGGCCGAGCACATCGACCTGGCCATCTACCCCGGTGAGATCGTCGGCCTCGTCGGCGAATCCGGCTCCGGCAAGACGACCCTGGGCCGCGCCGCGATCGGCCTGCTCCCGATCGCCGAGGGCAAGCTCACCGCCGTCGGCACCGACATCTCGCATGCCAGCCAGAAGGAGCTGTTCGCGATCCGCCGCAAGACGGGCATCGTGTTCCAGGATCCGGCGTCGTCGCTGAACCCGCGCATGCCGATCGGCCAGTCGATCGGCGAGCCGATCCTGCTGGCCGGGGAGGCCAAGGGCAAGGACCTCGACCGGCGCGTCGAGGAGCTGCTGACCCAGGTGGAGCTGCCCGCGTCGTACCGCAACCGGTTCCCGCACGAGCTGTCGGGTGGTCAGCGTCAGCGTGTCGGCATCGCGCGCGCCCTCGCGCTCGCCCCGGAGCTGCTCGTCGCGGACGAGCCCACATCGGCCCTCGACGTGTCCGTGCAGGCGCGATTCCTCGATCTGCTGCAGGAGCTGCAGCACCAGCTGCAGTTCGCGTGCCTGTTCATCAGCCACGACCTCGCCGTCGTCGACATCCTGGCGCACCGGATCGCGGTGATGCACCACGGCAAGCTCGTCGAGACCGGCACGCGCGACGAGATCCTGCGCGGCGCGCAGGACCCGTACACCCAGCGCCTCATCGCGGCCGTGCCGGTGCCCGACCCCGACGAGCAGCGCATCCGCCGCGAGGCCCGCGCGGCGCTGCTGCAGCGCTCCGGCTCGGTCGCGAGCTGACCGGCCGTCGCATCGGAAACCGTGTGCCGTCCGGGGCTTCCCCGGGCGGCACACCGGCGTGCGGGGGAGGACGCGGCGCGTCCCGGTAGACTGGGGGATGCCGGCATCCCGGCGATTCCCCGTATTCCAAGGATTCCCTCATGGCGCGCGCCCTCCGTCCGGACCTCCGCAACGTCGCGATCGTCGCCCACGTCGACCACGGCAAGACGACGCTCGTCGACGCGATGCTCCGCCAGACCGGCTCCTTCGGCGAGCACGCGCACGTCGAAGAGCGCGCGATGGACTCGAACGATCTCGAGCGCGAGAAGGGCATCACGATCCTCGCCAAGAACACGGCGATCACCTACAACGGCGCCCACACCGATGTGCCGGTGACCATCAACGTCATCGACACGCCCGGGCACGCCGACTTCGGCGGCGAGGTCGAGCGCGGCTTGTCGATGGTGGACGGCGTGGTGCTCCTGGTCGACGCGAGCGAGGGCCCGCTGCCGCAGACCCGCTTCGTGCTGCGCAAGGCGCTCGAGGCGAAGCTGCCGGTCATCCTCCTCATCAACAAGACCGACCGGCCCGATGCCCGGATCGCCGAGGTCGAGGAGGAGGCGCACGATCTGCTGCTGGGCCTGGCCTCCGACCTCCACGAGGACGTCCCGGACCTCGATGTCGACGCACTGCTGGACGTGCCGGTCGTGTACGCCAGCGGACGCGCGGGCGCCGCCTCGCGCACCCGTCCCGCCAACGGCGAGCTTCCCGACAACGACGACCTCGAGCCGCTGTTCGCCGCCATCCTCGAGCACGTGCCGGCGCCGTCCTATGACGACGAGGCGCCGCTGCAGGCGTGGGTGACCAACCTCGACTCCAGTCCGTTCCTCGGCCGCCTGGCGCTCCTGCGCGTGTTCAACGGCACGCTGAAGAAGGGCCAGACCGTGGCGTGGGTGCGCCACGACGGCTCGCACTCCAACGCCCGCATCACCGAGCTGCTCAAGACCCGCGCGCTCGAGCGGTACCCGGCCGAGTCCGCCGGCCCGGGCGACATCGTGGCCATCGCCGGCATCGAGGAGATCACCATCGGCGAGACCATCGCCGACCCCGACGACGTGCGGCCGCTGCCGGCGATCACCGTCGACGAGCCGGCGATCTCGATGACCATCGGCACCAACACGTCGCCTCTGGTCGGCAAGGTCAAGGGCCACAAGGTCACCGCCCGCATGGTCAAGGACCGTCTCGACCGTGAGCTGATCGGCAACGTCTCGCTCAAGGTCGTCGACATCGGACGCCCCGATGCCTGGGAGGTGCAGGGCCGCGGCGAGCTGGCTCTGGCGATCCTCGTCGAGAACATGCGCCGCGAGGGCTTCGAGCTCACCGTCGGCAAGCCGCAGGTGGTCACCCGCAAGGGCCCGAACGGTCAGACGCAGGAGCCCTTCGAGCACCTGACCATCGACGTGCCCGAGGAGTACCTGGGTGCGATCACGCAGCTGCTGGCCGCCCGCAAGGGCCGCATGGAGACGATGACCAACCACGGCACCGGCTGGGTGCGCATGGAGTTCATCGTGCCCTCACGCGGCCTCATCGGCTTCCGCACCGAGTTCCTGTCCATCACGCGCGGCACCGGCATCGCCAACGCGATCTCGCACGGCTACGACGACTGGGCAGGTCACATCCAGGCGCGCCAGAACGGCTCCATCGTCGCCGACCGCGCCGGCGTCGTGACCCCGTTCGCGATGATGGCGCTGCAGGAGCGCATGACATTCTTCGTCCAGCCCACCGAAGAGGTGTACGAGGGCATGGTCGTGGGTGAGAACACGCGCGCCGACGACATGGACGTGAACATCACCAAGGAGAAGAAGCTCACCAACATGCGCTCGTCGACCGCCGACGAGCTCGAGAAGCTCACGCCGCCGCGGCAGCTCTCCCTCGAGGAGAGCCTCGAGTTCGCCCGCGAGGACGAATGCGTCGAGGTGACGCCCGAGAAGGTGCGCATCCGCAAGGTGATCCTCGATCAGACCGAGCGCGCTCGCGCAGCCTCCAGACTGAAGCGCCAGGACGCCAACGCCTGACCGGTCCGACACCGGATGCCGGCGGTGCGGTGATCCGCCGTCCGGGCGACGGCCTGCGGGCCACGGGTGTGACGGCGGCGCGGGAGGGTGTCGGAGGCTCCTCGGTACGATGGCGAGGTGAGTCCGGAACCGCACGTCGACGATGTCGATGCCGCCGGCGAGGGTCGACGGGCCGTGCGAGAGGGCCTCGGGGTCGCGCTCGCGACGAGTGCCTACGGCATCTCGTTCGGTGCTCTGGCCGTCGCGTCGGGCCTGGACGTGTGGCAGACATGCGTTCTCAGCCTGATGATGTTCACCGGCGGCTCGCAGTTCGCCTTCGTCGGCATCGTCGGCGCGGGCGGGCTGACCGCCGCGTGGTCGGCGATCGCGTCGGCCACGCTGCTGGGCGTGCGCAACGTCGCCTACGGCATCCGGATGTCCCCGGTGATCGGTGCGGGGTTCTGGCGACGCGCGGCGGCCGCGCAGTTCACGATCGACGAGTCGACGGCGGTATCGCTCGCGCAGCGGACGCCCCGCGCCCGCACCCTCGGGTTCTGGGTCACCGGCATCGGGATCTACATCGGCTGGAACCTCTCCACCCTCGCCGGTGCGCTGCTGGGGGATGTCCTCGGCGATCCGCGCACGTACGGCCTCGACGCTGCGGCCGCGGCGGCGTTCCTGGCGCTGCTGTGGCCGCGCCTGCGGGCCCGGCAGCCGATCGCCGTGGGTGTCGCCGCCGCCGTGATCGCCACGATCCTGACGCCCATGCTGATGCCGGGCCTGCCGGTGATCGTCGCCGCGGCGGTCGCGATCGCCGTCGGCTGGACCAACTGGCTCGGCACGCGGGACGCGGAAGGCTCGACGCGATGGCGGGAGCCGGACGACGTGGCCGAAAGGGAGGGACTGCCGTGACCATGTGGAACGCCGTGCTCGTGGCATCCATCGTGTGCGTCGCCCTGAAGACCGTCGGATACCTCATCCCGGCCCGGTGGGTGGAGGCGCCGCGGCCCCTGCGGATCGCGGACCTCCTCACCGTCGCCCTGCTGGCGGCGCTCGTGGCCGTGCAGACGCTCGGCGCGGGCCAGGCCGTCGTCGTCGACGCCAGGGTGCCGGCGATCCTGGTCGCCGCCGGGCTCCTGCTGCTGCGCGCCCCCTTCCTGGTCGTGGTCGTCGCCGCGGCCGCCGTGGCGGCGCTCCTGCGCCTGTGGGGCTGGGCCGCCTGAGGGGCGACGCGCGGGGCGCAGCGGCATCCGTCGTCCGCGTAGAGTTCTCGGGTGCGCTCTTCCGTTCCCGCCCGCATCGGCACGTGGATCGTCGCGCTGGCGGCGGGGACGGTCTATGGACTGGCCGGCACGATCGCGCACGCCTACACCCTCGCAGGGCTCCCGGTCGGACTCGTCCTCGGGGTGCTCGGCAGCGCCGCGCTGCTGGTCGCGGTCCGACTCCTGGCCGCCGACCGGTGGGCGACCCTCGCATCCGGCGGCGGGATGCTGCTGGCCACACTCGTCTTCTCCGGCAGCGGGCCCGGCGGCTCGGTGATCGTCCCGCAGACCGGCCTCGCCGTCGTGTGGACCTTCGCGGTCCCGGTCGTGATCGCCGTGGTGGTCGCCTGGCCCGACCGCACTCGCGCTCGTCGCTGACGGCGCTCCCGAGCGGAGGCCGAGCGTCGATGGTCGGGGCCGCTGAGGCGGGGGACCGAACTAGACTGATGCCGTGACGTACGTGATCGCCCTTCCCTGCGTGGACGTCAAGGACCGCGCCTGCATCGACGAGTGCCCCGTGGACTGCATCTATGAGGGTGAACGGTCGCTGTACATCCACCCGGACGAATGCGTCGACTGCGGCGCCTGCGAGCCGGTGTGCCCCGTGGAGGCGATCTACTACGAGGACGACCTGCCCGACGAGTGGCAGGACTACTACAAGGCCAACGTCGAGTTCTTCGACGACATCGGCTCGCCCGGCGGCGCGGCCAAGGTCGGGGTGATCCACAAGGACCACCCGATCATCGCCGCGCTCCCGCCGCAGGGCGACCACTGACGTGGGGGTCGCCGACCTCGCCGAATACCCCTGGGACGCCGTCGCGCCGTACGCGGCGCGCGCCCGCGCGCATGCGGACGGGATCGTCGACCTCTCGGTCGGGTCGCCGGTCGACCCGACGCCGCCGGTGGTCGCCGACGCGCTGCGGGCAGCGACCGACGCACATGCGTACCCCCAGACGATGGGAACCCGGGCACTGCGCGACGCGATCGCACGGTGGTACGCCCGTCGTCGTGGCGTTGCCGGCCTGACCGCCGAGAACGTGCTCCCGACGGTCGGCTCCAAGGAGCTGGTCGCCCTGCTTCCGCTCCTGCTCGGCCTCGGACCGGGCGACGTCGTGGTCCACCCGCGGGCCGCGTATCCCACATACGAAGTCGGCGCCCGGCTCGTCGGAGCGACACCGGTCGCCGCGGATGACCCCGCCGACTGGCCCCAGTCGGCCCGGCTCATCTGGGTGAACTCGCCGGGCAACCCCGACGGGCGCGTGCTGGATGTGCCAGCGCTCCGCGCGGCCGTGCTGCGAGCGCGCGACCTGGGCGCCGTGCTGGCCTCGGACGAGTGCTACGCCGAGCTCGGCTGGGACGCGCCGTGGGACGCCGAGCCCATCCCGTCGGCGCTCGACCCGCGCGTCACCGGCGGCGAGCTGCGGGGCATCCTGTCGGTGTACTCGCTCAGCAAGCAGTCCAACCTCGCCGGCTACCGTGCGGCGTTCCTGGCCGGAGACCCCGAGCTGGTCGCGCGCCTGCTCACGGCCCGCAAGCATCTGGGCCTCATGCTGCCGCTCCCGGTGCAGCAGGCCATGGTCGCCGCGCTCGCCGACGACGCCCATGTGGCTCAGCAGCGGGAGCGCTACCGAACACGTCGGGCACTCCTCAAGCCCGCGGTCGAAGCGGCCGGCTTCCGCATCGACGCCAGCGAAGCCGGGCTGTACCTGTGGGCGACCGAGGGGCGCGACGCCTGGGACAGCATGGCGCGACTGGCGGGCCTCGGCATCCTCGCCGGGCCCGGCCACTTCTACGGCGAGCACTTCCCGCAGCACGTGCGGCTGTCGCTGACCGCCACCGACGAGCGCATCGCCGCCGCCGCCGCGCGCTTGCGCGCGAGCGCGACCGCCCCGGTCTGAGGAAACCTCCACCGGATGCCCCCTCGCTTTGGCCGTGTCAGCAGTGGTCTCCGCCGCCCAGTAGGCTGTAGGACGCGGCGACGCGGCATCCGGCGTCCCGCTCCCAGAGTCCCAGTCCGGCGCAGCGCGCGTCGCGGCGAACGGGACGGAACCCCCTGACCGACCAGAAATCGCGAGGAGGCGCCGTGAGCGAAGCGGGCACCCTGCAGGAGAAGGCCACCCTCACGATCGGGGAGCGGACCGCCGAGTTCCCGGTGCTGCGCGGCACCGACGGGACGCCGAGCGTGGACGTGTCGACCTTCACCCGCCAGACCGGACACACGGCGCTCGACTACGGCTTCGTCAACACCGCCGCCACCAAGTCGGCGATCACCTACATCGACGGCGACCAGGGGATCCTCCGCTATCGCGGCTACCCGATCGAGCAGCTCGCGAAGAACAGCACCTACCTCGAGGTCGCGTGGCTTCTCATCTACGGTGAGCTGCCGACCCCGGACCAGCTGGCGGAGTTCGACAACCGCATCCGTCGGCACACGCTGCTGCACGAGGATCTCAAGCGCTTCTTCTCGGCGCTGCCGCACACCGCGCACCCGATGTCCGTGCTCTCCGCCGCCACGGCCGCGCTGTCGACCTACTACGAGAACGAGTCCGACCCGAACAACCCCGAGCACGTCGAGCTCAACACCGTCCGCATGCTGGCGAAGCTGCCGGTGATCGCGGCGTACGCGCACAAGAAGAGCATCGGTCAGGCCTTCTTGTATCCCGACAACTCGCTCGGCTTCGTCGACAACTTCCTCAAGCTGAACTTCGGCGTCCTCAGCGAGGTGTACGAGGTGAACCCGGTGATGTCGCGGGCGCTCGAGCGCCTGCTCATCCTCCACGAGGATCACGAGCAGAACGCCTCCACCTCGACGGTGCGCCTCGTGGGGTCGACCGGCGCGAACCAGTTCTCGTCGATCTCGGCGGGCATCAACGCGCTCTATGGGCCGCTGCACGGCGGAGCCAACGAGGCGGTGCTGAAGATGCTGGCGCAGATCCGCGATTCCGGCGAGAGCGTCGAGCGCTTCGTCGAGCGGGTCAAGAACAAGGAGGACGGCGTCAAGCTCATGGGCTTCGGCCACCGGGTCTACAAGAACTACGACCCGCGCGCCAAGCTCGTCAAGGAGTCGGCCGATGAGGTGCTCGAGGCCCTCGGCGTCAGCGACCCGCTGCTGGACCTCGCCAAGCAGCTCGAGGAGATCGCTCTCAGCGACGACTACTTCAAGGAGCGTCGCCTCTACCCGAACGTCGACTTCTACACCGGCGTCATCTACAAGGCGATGGGCTTCCCGACCCGGATGTTCACGGTGCTGTTCGCGATCGGCCGGCTGCCGGGCTGGCTCGCGCAGTGGCGCGAGGCGGCGGGAGACCCTCAGACGAAGATCGGTCGTCCGCAGCAGCTGTACATCGGCGCCTCCGAGCGCACGTACCCGGGCGTCGCCTGACTCTGGACGTCGCAGACGAAAGCGGCTCGGATCGGGATCCCGATCCGAGCCGCTTCGCTTCTCCTCAGGCGTGGAGCATCTCGTTCAGCGTCACGCCCACGCCCGCACGGCGCACCGCCTCGACCGCGCCGGTGACGGAGTTCCGCCGGAAGAGCAGCCCGTCGCGCCCCGAGAGCTCGGCGCCCTTCACCACGGGACGGGAGCCGTCCGCGCGGACGGGCTCGTCGGCGAGCACGATCTTCGTCCCGGCCGTCACGTAGAGACCCGCCTCCACCACGCAGTCGTCCCCGAGCGAGATGCCGATGCCGGCGTTCGCGCCGAGCAGCGTGCGCGCGCCGATGGACACCTTGTGCGAGCCGCCGCCCGAAAGCGTCCCCATGATGGACGCGCCGCCGCCGATGTCGCTGCCGTCGCCGACGACGACGCCCTGCGACACGCGCCCTTCGACCATGCTCTGACCGAGGGTGCCGGCGTTGAAGTTCACGAAGCCCTCGTGCATGACGGTGGTGCCCGGTGACAGATAGGCGCCCAGGCGCACGCGAGACGCATCGGCGATGCGCACACCCGGGGGAGTGACGTAGTCCAGCAGGCGCGGGAACTTGTCCAGACCCTGCACCTGGATGCCGTCGCGTGCCAGGAACGGGCGCAGCCGCGTGAGGGCATCCGGATGCATCGGGCCGGCGTTGGTCCATGCGACGTTCGGCAGGTGACCGAACACCCCGTCGAGGTTGACCTCATTGGGGCGGACGAGCCGGTGCGACAGCGCGTGGAGTCGGAGGTACGCATCCGACGTGGAGCGGGGCGCGACGTCGAGATCCACCTCGACGGTCACCACGTCCACGGTCACCGCGCGGCGCGGGTCGGCCACCGCCAGCCGCTCGAGCTGGTCGGGCGGCATGTTCGGGTCGAAACCCAGCGGGATGCGGCCCTCGGCGGGCGAGGGGAACCAGGTGTCCAGCACGGTTCCGTCGTCGGCGAGCGTCGCCAGGCCGACGCCCCATACCCATCGTTCTTCGCTCATGACATCAACGCTAGCGGCGGCGACGCGGCCGCGTGGATGCCCGCCGCGCGGGGGCGACACGCCCGGGATGCAGCCCGGATTCGACGAGGTGGCCGATCGCACGTAGAGTATTTCTTGTTCGCCCCAAAGGGAACGCGGAGAGGCTGAAGCCCCGCCCCCTCAAGCGGAGAATCAACCTCCTCCTCCTCGGATCACAGTGTGATCCGGTGGCTCAAGGCCACGAGAGGCGGATCCCCACAGAACATCGCGCCGGTTTGACCTCGCGGGTTGGTGTGGGGTAAGATTGTGAAGTTGCCCTGCTGGGCTGGCTGCCGTGTGGTGGTTGGTTGGTGGGAGCGTCCGATCCTTGAGAACTCAACAGCGTGCACTTGTCAAATGCCAAATTATCCT
>JAPSKH010000068.1 GCA_031177765.1 Microbacterium sp.
ACCGCGATCGGGCCGAGCAGCTCGCCGACGGGTTCGGGCAGTCCGTGCAGGCCTTCGGCGATGTCGCCGTCGGTCGTCGCGACCGCCCAGTCGAGCAGTCCGTCGCTGCGCGTGACGGGAAGGAGCACGCGGATGCCGCGGCGCACGGCATCCGCCACGAACGACCGGGTCCCCGGTTCGTTCGGCGTGGACAGGAAGCACGACATCGAGCGCACGCCGAGGTCGGCGACCAGGGCGTCGAGCTGCTCGTGGATGCCGGCCTCGGCCGTCTCCCGCGCGCCCTCCGAGAGCATCTGTCGTCGCTCGCGGAGGTCGGCGCGCAGCGCCCGCTTCGCATCGGCGATGGCGTCGGACATGCCTTCGATTCTAGGTGCCGCCGCCGTGTCGACCGCCTTTTCACGGCGCGGCGAGCCTCGGACCCTATGATCGAGTGCATGCCTCACACCTCGATCAAGGCCGTCATCCCGGCCGCAGGACTCGGCACGCGCTTCCTTCCCGCGACGAAGGCGATGCCCAAGGAGATGCTCCCGGTCGTCGACAAGCCTGCGATCCAGTACGTCGTCGAGGAGGCCGCGCACGCCGGTATCGACGACATCCTCGTCATCACCGGACGCAACAAGAACGCGATCTCCAACCACTTCGACTCGGTGCCCGAGCTCGAGGTGAGGCTGAAGGACAAGGGCGACGACGAGCGGCTGCGCCGCGTGGTGGCATCCAGCGATCTCGCCGACATCCACTTCGTGCGTCAGGGCGAGCCCAAGGGACTCGGCCACGCGGTGCTGCGCGCGAAGACCCACGTGGGCGACTCGTCGTTCGCCGTGCTGCTCGGCGATGACCTCATCGACGAGCGCGACGAGCTGCTGACGGTGATGATCGCCGAGCACGAGCGCACGGGCGCCGCGGTCGTCGCCCTCATGGAGGTCGACCCCGAGCACATCCACATGTACGGCGTCGCGTCGGCCGAGAAGACCGACTCGGATGACGTCGTGAAGGTCACCGGGCTCGTCGAGAAGCCCAAGGCCGAGGATGCGCCGTCGAACCTCGCCATCATCGGCCGCTACGTGCTCAGCCCGAACGTGTTCGGAATCCTCGAGCGCACCGAGCCGGGCAAGGGCGGTGAGATCCAGCTCACCGACGCCCTGCAGGAGCTCGCCGCCGACCCGAACGGCCCCGGCGTGCGCGGGGTGATTTTCCGTGGCCGCCGCTACGACACCGGCGATAGGGTGGACTACATCAAGGCCATCGTGCAGCTCGCGTCCGATCGTGAAGACCTCGGCCCCGATCTGCGTCCCTGGTTCAAGGAGTTCGCGGCGAGTCTCTGACGCCGCCCGTGCGAGGGGGTCTCGTGGATCTGACGGCGCCCCGCAGGCACGGCCCGATCGCGATCCGGCTCATCCGGCCGCGCGATGCACGTGTGCTGCAGAACGAGCTGCTGAGCAACCGTGACTGGCTGCGGCCGTGGGAGGCGACGAGCCCCGACGGCCCGGTGTCGTTCGACATGCGAATCGGCGTCCGGCGGCTGCTGCAGCAGTACCGCGACGGCGCGGGTGTGCCGTTCGTCATGGAGTACGAGGGCGAGATCGCCGGTCAGCTGAACGTCTGGGGCATCGCGCGCGGGTCACTGGCATCCGCCACGATCGGCTACTGGGTCAGCGAGCGCTTCGCCGGCCGCGACATCACGCCCACCTCGGTGGCCCTCGCCACCGACGTGTGCTTCAACGAGATGCGCCTGCACCGCATGGAGATCTGCATCCGCCCCGAGAACCGTGCGAGCCTGCGCGTCGTCGAGAAGCTCGGGTTCCGCTATGAGGGCCTGAGGCGCCGGTACATCCACATCGACGGCGACTGGCGCGACCACTACGCGTTCGCCCTCGTCCGCGAAGAGGTGCCCGAGGGCGTGCTCCAGCGCTGGCTCTCGGGACGCGCCCCGCAGGATGCCGCCGTCGTGCCGCCCGCCGATCACCTGCACGCGTAGCGGTCGGTCCAGCCCCCGGCTGGTCGGGATCTTGCATCGATCGCGGGACGACACGCGAGCGCATCCCTGAGCGCGGGCGCCGCGTCCCCTACCGTGGTGTGCATGGATGGGCAGGTGCTGGGTGGGGGCGTGATCGTCCTCGTCGCCGTCGCCCTGTGGCTGGTGTACCTCCTGCCGTCCTGGTACAGCCGCCGGCAGTACGACGCCGCCGAGCGCAACGCCGTCCGATTGAGTCAGGCGCTGCGCGTGCTGGCCGAGACGAGCGAGACCCCCGAAGAGGTGCGCCTCGAGCTGACCACCCGCACCGCGGCGGCCCAGCAGCGTCTTGCCAAGCGCGCCCTCGCCGAACGCGAGCAGGCCGCGCTCGAAGAGGCGAAGGTGCAGCTGGAGCGCGCCCGCGCCGAGCGCATCGCCGCCGAGGCCGCGGCGCGGGTCGACCTCGAGCGGGCGCGGGCCGAGCGCGCCGCCGCCGAAGCCGCCGCGCGCGCTGAGATCGAAGCCGCCCAGGCCGCGGCGCGGGCCGAGATCGAGGCCGCCGAAGCGGCTGCCCGCGCGGAGATCGAGGCGGCCCGGGCGACGCCGGCCGTGCGCCGCGCGCGTGCTCGGCGCCGATTCCGCCTCATCGCCACGATGGTCGGCGTCGTCGGTCTCGCCGTCGCCGGGTGGGGGACGTTCGAGCTGGTCACGGTCGGCGGCCCCCTCATGCTCTCCATCGGCGCGCCTGTCGTCGCCGCATCCGCTCTCGTCCTGCACCGGATGTCGCGCGTGAGCGCGCGCGCCCGGCAGCGGGTGGTCCAGACCGCCCCCCGTCGCCCTTCGGTCGCCGTGGTGCAGGACGTCGCCCTCGAGCGCGAGAACCGGGAGTGGGCGCCTCGCGA
>JAPSKH010000010.1:0-52928 GCA_031177765.1 Microbacterium sp.
CACCTCGCTCAGCCCTGAAACCGACGTGGCACTGACCCTGAAGCACTTCCCCGGCGGCGGTCCCCAAGAGCTCGGATTCGACCCGCACTACTCGTTCGGCAAGACCCAGGTATACCCGGGCGGCGCCTTCGGCGAGCACCTGAAGCCGTTCGAGGCCGCGATCGACGCGGGCGTGTCGTCGATCATGCCGTACTACGGCATCCCGGTCGACGTCGAGTATCAGGGAACCCAGTACAACCCTGTCGGCATGGCGTTCTCCGACCAGATCGTCAACGAGTTGCTGCGCGGTCAGCTCGGGTTCCGCGGTTACGTCAACTCCGACACCGGCATCATCAACGACCGCGCCTGGGGCCTCGAGGAGGCAACGGTGCCGGAGCGCGTCGCCGCTGCCGTCAACGGAGGCACCGACACCCTCTCGGGATTCAGCGACGCCGCGGTCGTGACCGACCTGGTCAGCCAGGGCCTTGTGACCGAGGACCGAGTGAACGAGGCAGCGACGCGCCTGCTCACGCCGCTGTTCCAGATGGGGCTGTTCGAGGACCCGTATGTCGATGAGGCGGCAGCCGACGCCCAGGTCGGCACGGAGGAGAACGAGCAGGTCGCCCTCGACCTGCAGCGCAAGTCGCTCGTTCTCCTGCAGAACGAAGAGCTCGAGGACGGCTCGCACGCCCTTCCCCTCAAGGAAGGCTCGAAGCTGTACCTCCTCGGCTCCTTCGACCCGGAGACTGTGGCCGACTACGGCTTCGAGGTCGTCGACGGCAACCAGACCGACGCCAACGGGCAGCGCCCGAGCGCGGCCGGAAGTGACTACGTGGTGGTGTCGATGACGGCGCGAAACGTCAACACGTCGGGCTACGACAGCCGCACCGCGGCCCAGACGGCCCCGGTGAACCCCATCGTGCTCGACGGGTTCGCCGGCCTCGACGGCCAGAGCCGCTTCGGCGCGACAGACGCCTGTGTCGCGTACGGCGCGTCGAGCTGCACCGACGCCGGCCTGCGATTCGGCGGCTCACTGCCCTGGGAGGGCTCGATCCTCGATTTCACCGGCATGTCGGAGGCGCAGTCGTGGGAGGTCACACCCTCACTGGATGTGATCCAGCGGGCGATGGCCGAGGTCGGCGACCCGGGCAAGGTCATCCTCAACGTCTACTTCCGCCAGCCCTTCGTCCTCGACGAGGCCAGCGGCCTGAGAGATGCCGGCGCCATCGTCGCGGGGTTCGGCACCGGTGACGTCGCGCTGATGGACGTGCTGTCCGGTCGGTTCAATCCGCAAGGGCGCATGCCGTTCGCGCTGGCGGGAACCCGCGCGGCCGTCGAGCAGCAGTACAGCGACCTCGCCGGGTACGACGAGACGACTGACGGTGCATTGTTCGAGTTCGGTCACGGCTTGAGTTACGAGGCGTCCCTCGATGTTCCGCTCGGCGCGTCCACTTTCACGCGAGGGAAGAACGCATGGCTTACGATCGAGGCGACGAACAACACGGACGCCCGGATCGATGTCGAGATCTCGACGCCGTTCGGTGAGAAGACGCTGCGCAATGTGCGTCCCGGCAAGACAGTGGACGTCGACTTCAACGCGCATGCGCCGACGTTCGCCGCAGGCCAGGCGACCGTTACGGTCAGCTCGGAGGTGGATGGCGAGGTCACCGTCGACACGAAGACCGTGGACTATCCCGGGCTCTCTCGCTGAGCCGGCGAAGCGGCGGGGAGCGCACGCTCCCCGCCGCTTCGTCGCGTCGCGCGCGCCAACATATGGCAACCGATTGCCTCCTCAGGACCGCCTCGCGATCATGGACACACCACACCCCTCGGCGCAATGGTCGCGCCCGATCGGAGAGACATGAAGATCGACAAGGCTGAGGTCATCGTCACCAGCCCGGACCGCAATTTCGTGACCCTGAAGCTCACCACCCAGGACGGCCTGACCGGCCTCGGGGATGCGACACTGAACGGTCGTGAACTCGCGGTGGTCGCCTACCTCACCGAGCACGTTGTGCCCCTGCTCATCGGGGCGGATGCCCGCCGCATCGAGGACACCTGGCAGTTCCTGTACCGCGGGGCATACTGGCGCCGCGGACCCGTGACGATGGCCGCGATCGCGGCCGTCGACATGGCACTGTGGGACATCAAGGGCAAAGCCGCGGGCATGCCGGTCTATCAGCTGCTGGGGGGCGCGAGCCGTAACGGCTTGATGGCCTACGGTCACGCGTCGGGCAAGGAACTCCCCGAGCTCTTCGATTCGATCCGCGCCCACCAGGAGCAGGGCTACAAGGCGATCCGCGTGCAGACCGGTGTGCCGACGCTGAAGGCGATCTACGGCATCGCCGCGCAGGGCGCGGACGTCGGCGATGCGACGGTGCGCTATGACCACGAGCCGGCACGCCGCGGCGCGAAGCCCGTCGAAGAGGACTGGGACACGCGCGCATACCTCAATCACCTGCCCGCCGTCTTCGAAGCGGTGCGCAACGAGTTCGGCCCGGATATTCCGCTCCTTCACGACGGCCACCACCGCATGACGCCGATCCAGGCAGCCCGCCTCGGCAAGGACCTGGAGCCGTACGACCTCTTCTGGCTCGAGGACTGCACGCCAGCAGAGAACCAGGAGGCGCTGCGGCTCGTTCGGCACCACACCACGACGCCGCTCGCCATCGGCGAGATCTTCAATACCATCTGGGACTTCAAGGACATCATCCGCGACCAGCTCATCGACTACGTCCGTGGCGCTGTCACCCACATGGGCGGGATCTCGCCGCTGAAGAAGACCCTCGATTACGCCGCGATGTATCAGGTGAAATCGGGCATGCACGGCCCGACCGACATCTCTCCGGTGGGCATGGCTGCGGCGATGCACCTGGGCCTCGCGATCCACAACTTCGGCATCCAGGAGTACATGAAGCACGGCGCCAGGACCGATCAGGTCTTCGAGCAGTCCTTCACCTGGACCGACGGCTATCTGCACCCGGGCGACAAGCCGGGGCTCGGGGTGGAACTCAACACGGACGAGGCAGGGAAGTACCCCTACGAGCAGGCGTACCTCCCCTACAACCGCCTCCTCGACGGCACCATCCACGACTGGTGAGGGACGACGGCGTGCACACCCTGCAGGCCTTCGTCGTCGTCATGGGCGTGTCCGCCGCAGGCAAGACGAGCGTCGCCAGGGCGCTCGCCGCTCGCCTCGGCGTGCCATGGCGCGACGCCGACGACCTACATCCGCCGGAGAATGTCGCCAAGATGGCAGGCGGCGTGCCGCTGTCCGACGACGACCGCTGGCCCTGGCTCGATGCCGTCGGCTCGGCCCTCGCCACGGCGCCCGGCGGGATGGTGATGGCCTGCTCGGCTCTGCGGCGGGCCTACCGCGACCGACTGCGGGCCCAGGTGCCGGATGTCGTGTTCGTGCATCTGGACGGGCCCCGCGAGCTGCTGGCGATCCGGGCGGCAGGGCGAACGGGCCACTACATGCCCGCTTCGCTCCTCCCCTCGCAGTTGGCGACACTGGAGCCGCTCGCAGTCGACGAACGCGGCGTCAGGATCAGCGTGGAAGACACCGTCGAAGCCATCGCCGACGAAGCCGCGGCCTGGCTCCGCGCAGCCCGCTGAGGCAGCTGCCGTCGAACGTTCGCCGCCGGGCGCCTGGAGATGGCGTTCCTGCCGCTGGCCCCGATGCGACGCCGCTCCGTCGTGCGTCCCGCGCGCGCAGCGAACTGAGGTATGGGTAGACCGACGTCACCACCGCAGCAGCTGGTCAGTCGCCTGAGGGCACGCACGGAGGGCGGGCTCCCGAAGCCCGACCGGTTCCGCTGGATGCACCCAACGTTCGAGAAGCGCGCTCTCCGAGGTGGGGCAAAGCGAAGGCCCCGGGTGCTGGGGACACCCGGGGCCTGTCGTCGCCGGTCTTTCGCTCGTCCACCCCCCGGCGAACGGCTCCTGGCGACGATATGGGAAGGGTTTGGGGAGACACCTTCCCGTGAGGCGCTGGGGACGCCTCGCGTATAAGCATAGCCGCATTGGTAGGACCATCGCTGTCCCCTCTTCGGGGGACAGATTCGTGTCTCGACGCCGCGACACGAGAACTTCCGGCCTACGGTACGGGAATCCGCCTTTCCTGCCTAGGTCCTGGCGCTGTCATCGGCGCAGAAACCGTGCGTCGGACGGCATCCGTGTCCGCTGACATCCGACGTCCGAGCGCGATCAGGCGGGAGGGAGCTCTCCGCGCGAGATGGCGACCATCTCCTCACGCGGGACGACCTTGACGCGCGCACGCTCCTGCGGCGCGCCCAGCCCGATCTCGTGCTGGTCGAGGCGGTGCCATCCCTCGAGGTCGGTCCAGGCCACGCCGCGCGAGGCCAGCAGGCGCGGGATCGCCTCCTCGGACGGGTCCTCGGGCTGCCACCACGATCCCTGGTCGTTGATGAGGTGCCGGACGGTCTCCATGGCGTCGGACTTGGTGTGGCCGATCAGGCCCACCGGCCCGCGCTTGATCCACCCGGTGGCGTAGACGCCCGGCACGCGCTCGTTGGAGTCCTTGCGCAGCACCTGGCCCTCGTGGTTCGGGATGACGCCGTGCCGCTTGTCGAACGGCACGCCGGGAAGCGGCGATCCGAAGTAGCCGACGGCCCGGTACAGGGCCTGTACCGGCACCTCGCGGAATTCGCCGGTGCCGACCACGCCCCCTTCGCCGTCGGGCCGCGTGCGCTCGTAGACGAAGCACGACACGCGTCCGGAGGCATCCGTCCTCACCTCGACGGGCTTGGCCCAGAAGTGCAGATGCAGACGGCGCGATGCCGAGCCGCCGGCGTTGTTGACCGACTCGCGCTTGCGCCACGACTGGAGCACCCGGTCGATCACCATGACCTGCTTGTTGCTCGCGATCGCGGCCTTGGATGCCTCGTCGTAGTCGAAGTCCTCGTCGTAGACGACCATGTCGACGTCGCGGAGCTCCCCGAGCTCGCGCAGCTCCAGCGGCGTGAACTTCACCTGCGCGGGACCGCGGCGGCCGAAGACGTGGACGTCGGTGACGGCGGATGCCTTCAGCCCCTCGTACACGTTGGCGGGGATCTCGGTCGGCAGGAGGTCCTCGGCGTGCTTGGCCAGCATGCGGGAGATGTCGAGGGCGACGTTGCCGTTGCCGATGACGGCGACGGATGCCGCATCCAGCGGCCACTCGCGGGGCACGTCGGGGTGGCCGTCGAACCAGCTGACGAAGTCGGCGGCGCCGTACGACCCGGCAGCGTCGATCCCCGGAATGTTCAGGTCGGCGTCGCGGACCGCGCCGGTGGCGAAGATCACGGCGTTGTAGTGGTGCTTGAGGTCGTCCAGCGTGATGTCCTCGCCGAAGCGCACGTTGCCGAAGATCCGGATGTCACCGCGGTCCAGGACCTCACGCAGCGCCGAGATGATCCCCTTGATGCGAGGGTGATCGGGCGCGACGCCGTAGCGGACGAGTCCGTAAGGCGCCGGCAGCTGCTCGAAGAGGTCGATCGACACGTCGAACTTGCGCTCGGCCTTCAGCAGGATGTCGGCGGCGTAGATGCCGGCCGGTCCTGCGCCGACGATGGCCAGTCGGAGCTTGGTCATACAGGTCCTTTCCGTCGGGCCGCGGTGCGGGACGACCTTGGGGTCGTTCCGCTCGCTCAGCCCGGGTCTTCGTGAGACGTAAGGCGGATGCCGCTAACTGGAGCGGTCCGCGACGGCTTCGGCGAAGCGCGTGAGCGCCTCGCGCACGGGTCCATCGGGCAGCGGTTCGAGGGCGTCGATCGCCTCCTGGGACCACGCGTTCGCCAGCTCCCGCGTGGCCCGCGTCGCCTCGTGCTCGCGCAGCCGCGCCAGCGGCTCGTCGAGCAGCGCGGGGTCATCGCCCTCGGCGATGCGGCTGACGCCGTCGTCGATGCGCGCCCGCAGCTCGCCGGAGGAGGCATCCGTCCGCTGTCCGAGCAGGAGATACGGCATGGTGGGAACGCCCGCACGCAGGTCGGTCCCCGGCACCTTGCCGGTCTCCTCCGGGTCGTCGGAGAGGTCGATCACGTCATCGAGCAGCTGGAAGGCCACGCCGGCCTTCTCGCCGAACGTCACCATCGCCGCCTCGTACTCCTCGGGTCCGTTGGCGAAGATGACGCCGGCCTGCGCGGCGGCCGCGATGAGCGAACCGGTCTTGTCGGAGAGCACCTGGAGGTAGAACGCGACCGGGTCCTCCCCGGCGGCCGGTCCCACCGTCTCGTGCATCTGCCCGAGCACCAGCCGCTCGAAGGTGTCGGCCTGCAGGCGGATGGCGCGGTCGCCGTGACGGGCCATGATCTGGCTGGCGCGGGAGAACAGCAGGTCGCCGGTGAGGATCGCGACGCTGTTGCCCCACACCGCGTGCGCGCTGGGCACACCGCGGCGCTTGTCGGCGGCATCCATCACGTCGTCGTGGTACAGCGATCCCAGATGCGTCATCTCCAGCGCCGTGGCGCCCTCGATGACGTCGTCGGTCACGCCGTCGCCGAGCTGCGCGGCCAGCAGCGCCAGCATCGGCCGGACCCGCTTGCCGCCCGCTTCGTACAGGTAGCGGCTCGTCGCATCGGCGAGCGCGTCGGTCACGCGCAGCTCGCGCTCCAGCGCGGCGTCGACGCGCTTGAGACCGGCCTCGACGGCCGAGAGGAGTGTCCGAGACCGCGGTCCCGCGAAAGTGCGGTCGGTGAGGCCCAGCTTGCCCGCGATGTGCGAGCCGGGCACGGAAGGAGTCACGTTTCCAGCCTACCGTCCGGGCGTCGACCACCCTCCGCGCCGGCGGTCAGCGGGGCTTGGACGCGCGGTGCAGGGCGACGATCCCCATCGAGAGGTTGCGGTAGGCCACATCGGTCCATCCCGCCTCGCGGATCCACGCCGACAGCGTGCGCTGGTCGGGCCAGTCCCGGATGGACTCGTTGAGATAGTCGTAGGCTTCGGCGTTCGAGCTCACCGCCTTGGCGACGACAGGCAGGACCCGGTCGTTGTAGAACCGGTAGAGGCCGCGGAACGCCTTCGACGGCGGGTGCGAGAACTCGCAGATCACCAGGCGCCCGCCGGGACGGGTGACACGCAGCAGCTCGCGCAGCGCCTTGCGCGGATCATGGACGTTGCGCAGCCCGAAGGACATCGTGACCGTGTCGAACCAGCCGTCCTCGAACGGCAGCTCTGTGGCGTCGGCCTGCACGAAGGAGAGATTCGGGATGCCTCCGCCGCGCGAGCGGGGGCCGTAGCGGCGCTCGCCCTCGGCGATCATGCCGGGCGAGAAGTCGGCGGCGACGACCGCGGCGCCCCGGCGCGCGAGCGCGACGCTCGACGCCCCCGTGCCTGCCGCCACGTCGAGGATGCGCTGGCCCGGCCGCGGATCGACCGCGCGGGTGGTGGCCGCGCGCCAGAACTTGTCGTTGCCGACGCTGAGCACCGTGTTGGTGCGGTCGTATCCGGCCGCCACCTGATCGAACATGCCGCTCACGCGCGAGGGATCCTTGTGCAGATCGGCGCGGTTCGGCTCTGATGCGGAGGGATCGGATGCCACGTGTCGAGTCTAGGCCGGGGGCTCCCCAGCGCGCTCAGGGTCGGTTCGTCCCTCGCATCAGGCCAGGTCGAGGGCGTCCAGTCGCGACAGCCAGGCGTCGGCGGTCGCGTCGTCGAACGGCGCCACCCGAGAGCGCACGCGCTGCTCCAGGTCCGCCGCGAGCATCTCGAGTCGTTCGACGACGTCGAGCGGGTAGCCGTACGCCACCCGGTGCTCTTCCCACTCGTCGCGGTCGTCGATGAAGACGCCCCGCTCGTCGATCGCGCGCACCACATCGAGGTCCATGTCGATGCCGGTCGGCTCCTCGTCCTCCCAGTGGGCATCCCACGCGAGGTCGATGTAGACGCGGTAGGTCGCCGGCGGAGCCTGGTTCAGCGTCACCACGTGATCGCCGCCCGGGGGCAGCAGCGTGACGTTGGGCGCGTCGGCGAGGAAGTCGCGTCCCGGCCGGAAGCTCCGCCATCCGGCGAGCTGACCGAACCAGTCGCCCCACCGGTCGCTGCCCAGGTACACGCACTCGTGCACCCAGTGCGGTCCACCGTCCCACTTCCGCCAGCGGAACAGCACGCGTGTACCCGGCTCGGGCCGGGGCGGGACGACGATGTCGGTCACCCCGCGAGTCTAGGCTGGGAAGGTGACGTCCTCGCACCGCCCGCTCCCGCTGGTGGTCGAAACCCGCGAGATCGATCCGGTCGACGACCTGCTCGCGTACACCTCCCCCGATCAGCCGCTGGCGTGGCTCCGTCGTGGCGACGGCATCGTCGGGATCGGCGAGGTGGGCGGCTACGCACGCGGGCCCGAGGCGGGGGCCGGCGTCGATCCCGGTCCGATCCCGGCACCGGCCGACGCCTGGCGCGTGATCGCCGCCGGGGCGGCCGTCGACGACCCGGTGGGACTGCCGGGCACGGGTCTGGTCGCCTTCGGCACGCTGGTCTTCGACGAGAGCTCGCGCGCGAGCAGCCGACTGATCATCCCGCAGGCGGTCGTCGGACGGCATCGTGGACGCTCCTGGATGACGCGGATCCGTGCGGTGGGGGCCGGGCCGGCAGAGCCGGCGGTCGAGCCCGTCCCGTACGGCCCGTACTGGTCGGGCACGCTCGGACCGGGCTCGCTCGACCCCGCCGGCTACCAGGCGGCCGTCCGCGCCGCCGTCGAGGCGATCGGCCGGGGCGAGGTGGAGAAGGTCGTGCTCGCACGGGACCTGGTCGGCACGGTGCCCGCCGGCGCCGACCTCCGGCGGCTGGTGCGCGCGCTCTCGCACGACTATCCCGACACGTGGACCTTCGCCGTCGACGGGCTGCTGGGAGCAAGTCCCGAGACCCTCGTGACGGTCTCGGGCGGCTCGGTCACCGCCCGCGTGCTCGCGGGCACGATCCCCCGCGGCACGGACGCCGGTGACGACGCCGCGGCATCCGATTCGCTCGCGCACAGCGCGAAGGACATCGCCGAGCACCGGTTCGCCGTGCGCAGCGTACTCGAGACGCTCGAACCGCACGTCCGCGATCTGCGGGCCGACGCCGAGCCCTTCACCCTCGAGCTGCCGAACCTGTGGCACCTGGCCACCGACGTCGCCGGCGACCTGTCCGACCAGGCGTCGTCCCTCGACCTCGTCGCGGCGCTGCACCCGACGGCCGCCGTCGCCGGGACGCCGAGGGATGCCGCGATCGCGGCGATCCGCCGGCTCGAGCCGTTCGACCGGGGTCGCTACGCCGGTCCGGTCGGGTGGGTCGACGGCGACGGCGACGGCGAGTGGGCGATCGCCCTGCGATGCGCGCAGATCGGCGGCGCCCCGGCGCGCCGCCACGCCGAGTACAGCGACACCATCCCCGTCGTCGCGCACGCCGGCGCCGGGATCGTCGCCGCGAGCGACCCCGAGGCCGAGCTGCTGGAGACCCGCGTGAAGTTCCGGCCGATCGTCGACGCACTGGCCTGATGCCCGGGGCGCCCTCGTCCTAGACTCCCGCCATGACGTTCGAGGTCGCCGCCGAGGCGTACGACGGCTTCATGGGGCGGTTCTCCCAGCCCCTGGCCGAGCTCTTCGTCGAGTTCGCCGACCCGCCGCTGGGCGGGCGTGCGCTCGATGTCGGCTGCGGCACCGGCGCGCTGACCGCGGTGCTGGCCCGCCGGTACGGCGAGACCGAGGTCGCGGCCGTCGATCCTTCCGCGAGCTTCGTGGACGCCATGACCGAGCGGTTCCCGTGGGTGGACGTGCGACACGGGCATGCCGAGGCGCTGCCTTTCGAGGACGGCATCTTCGCCACCGCCCTCGCCGAGCTCGTCGTGCACTTCATGACGGATGCCGCGGCGGGCGTGCGCGAGATGCTCCGGGTCACGCGCGCCGGCGGCGTGGTGGCGGCGTGCGTGTGGGACTTCGCCGGCGGGCGGGCACCGCAGAGCACGTTCTTCCGGGCCCTCTCGTCGGTCGTCGACGGCGTGGACGACGAGACCGAGCGTGTCGGTTCGCGGGCCGGAGACCTGGGCTCGCTGCTGCGGGATGCGGGATGCTCAGACGTCGAGGAGGCCGAGCTCGCCGTGGAGGTGCCCTACCTGGGGTTCGAGGACTGGTGGGATTCGTACAACCTGGGCGTGGCTCCGGCGGGTCGCCAGCTCGCCGCGCTGGGCGACGCCGATCGCGAACGAGTCCGCGATGCCTGCGCCGGCCTGCTGCCCAGCGGCGCGTTCACGCTCGCCGCCACCGCGTGGGCCGCCCGGGGCGTCGTCCCGTAGACCGCCGGCCTGCTCAGCTCGCCGCCAGACGCTTCTTCTCGGCCTCGACGTCGAAGGTGGCGGCGGGCCACTGCGGATCGATGTCCTCGAGGGCCTCGAGCAGCAGGTGCTGGACCGCGAGACGGGCGTACCATTTGCGGTCGGCCGGCACGACGAACCACGGGGCGTGGTCGGTCGAGGTCCGCTCGAAGACGGTCTGATAGGCCGCCATGTACTGCGGCCACCGCTGGCGCTCGTCCACGTCGCCCGGGTTGTACTTCCAGTGCTTGTCGGGGCGCTCGAGCCGCTCCAGGAGCCGCTCCTTCTGCTCCTGTGGCGAGATGTGCAGCATCACCTTGACGATGCGGGTGCCGGCATCGGCCACCCTCTTCTCGAAGTCGTTGATCGCACCGTAGCGGCGCTCGATCTCGTCGGCCGGCGCCAGCTGCCGCACCCGCCCGATGAGCACATCCTCGTAGTGCGAGCGGTCGAAGACCCCGATGTAGCCGGGTGCCGGGAGGCGCCGCTCGACCCGCCACAGGAAGTCGTGCCCGAGCTCCTCGGGCGTAGGCTTCTTGAAGGCTGTGAGCGCGATGCCCTGCGGGTCGACCGACCCGACGACGTGCCGGATGATGCCGCCCTTGCCCGCCGAGTCCATCGCCTGCAGCACCAGCAGCACCGACGCGTCGGTGGACTCGACCCGGCTGCGGGCGAACAGCCGCTCCTGGTACTCGTCCAGCTGCACGGCGCCGGCGGCGAGGTCTTCGGCGGCCTGCACCTTGTCCTTGTCGTACCCGGGCGTCGCGCGCGGGTCGACCTCTGCCAGCCGGAATCCCGGGCCGACGCGGAGCAGCTCGGCGACGTCGGCGGTCCAGTGCTTCTGGCTTCGGGCGATCATGCAGCCATCATGGCGCATGGTCTCCGCCGACTCCGCGGTCACCCGGCCGGATCGAGCCCGCGGCGCCGGACGCAGGTTCCGGTCAGCGCTCGAGCGGAACCTCGATGAGCTGCGGGCCCGTCACCGGCGACGTCAGCGCCTGGTCGAGGGCGGAGCGGGTCGTCACGCGCCGGTGATCCCATCCGTACGCCTTCGCCACATCCGCGAGCGTCACGGCGTGGGGGGTGTAGAGGACGCGATCCATCGCGTCCTCATCGGCGACGCCCGCCACCTCGAGACCGTCGAAGATCGTGCCGCCGCCGTCGTTGCCGACGACCACCTGCAGCCGCGGCCGCGGCTCTCCCGGAGGCAGCAGCAGGGCTCCGACATCGTGGAGCAGGGCGAGGTCGCCGAGGAGCACGCGGGTGACGCCCGGCCGCTCGTCGGTCTGGCTCGCGAGCGCGATCCCGGTGGCGGTGGCCACGGTCCCGTCGATCCCGGCGAGGCCGCGGTTGGCGTGCACGGGCACCTTCTTGCCGGGAAGCAGCGCGTCCGCGACCCGCACCAGACGTGACGAGCCGAAGACGAGCCGGTCGTGCGGCCACGTCGCCCGCCACACCGCGTCGACGAGCGCGGCGCGGTCCAGCGGCGCGCGGATGACGGCGAGCTCCGCGGCGATCGCGCCGAGCCGCTGCTCCGGCACCGCCGACGACAGGCCGTCGGCATCCGGAGCGGGCGGGGCGAGATCCACGGATGCCTGCCGCGAGGCGCGCATCCACGCTCCCAGCCATTCCCGATCGGGCTGCCCGGCGGCGGCGGCGACGGCGTCGACGGCGCGCGAGCACCCGTTGAGGTTCAGCGCCTCGCCGGGCCCCCGGACGGCGATGACCTCGACGTCGCGCCGGGACAGCAGCGCGGCCGCCTCGCGGCTGAGCGTCGGGTGCCCGAGGACGACGACGCGCTCGACGCGCCCGCCCAGCTGGGGGTCGGCCAGAAGGCGCCGGTAGCCGTGCACGAGGTGTCGTCCGAACCGCGCGCCGCTGACGATCTCGGCCACGAGCGGCCAGCCGCCGGCGTGCGCGACCGCTTCGGCGTCCGCCCCCGCGTCGGCGCCGGCGAGGACGATCGTGCGGGGTCCGGGGTCGAGGATGAACGGCGGAGCCGACCGGCCCGCCGTGGGCTCGACGACGGTCGGGTCCTCCCGGGTGGAGGCGTCCGCGGGCGCGCCGCCCGGGGCGGCCGCCGCGCCCAGCCATCGAGGGAACTCGCCCGCGAGCGGCTCGCGGTACGGCACGTTGAGGTGGACGGGACCGGCCGGCCGTGAGGGGTCGCCGACCGCCGCAGCGAGCGCCGCATCCGCGACCCGCCGAAGCGTGCGGGTGTGCTCGCCGTCGCCATCGGCGTCTCCGCGATCCGGAACCGGCAGGTCGGCTTCGTGACGCGTGTGCGGCGCGAAGATCCCCGGCTGACGGGTGGCCTGATTCGCCCCCACGCCGCGCAGCTCGGGAGGACGGTCGGCGGTGAGCAGGAGCAGGGGCACACCGGCGTGGTGCGCCTCGAGCACCGAAGGCAGCAGGTTGGCCACGGCGGTGCCCGATGTGCAGATGACGGCCGCCGGCATCCCGGTCTCCCGCCCGATCCCCAGCGCGGTGAAGCCGGCGACACGCTCGTCGATGCGCACATGGACGCGGACGGCGCCGCGTCGCTCCAGTTCGGCGGCGACGAGGGCCAGCGCCTGCGAACGCGAGCCCGGACTGACCACGATGTGCTCGACGCCGCGCTCGACCAGTCGTCCCAGCAGTGCGGCGGCGGCATCCGTCGCGGGTGAGATCAGCCCGCGCTCGTCGGCCGTCACGTCAGCCGACGACGCCGCGCTGCCCGCGGGTGTCGTCGTCGCCGTCGGTGGGACGGCTGGGCGGGTCGGTCGGCGCCGCGCCGGGAGCGGTCGAAGATCCGGATGCACCCGACTCGGGCGCCGCCGCATCGCCGGCGGGCCGGATCGGCGGGCTCCAGCGGGGGTCGTCATCCTCCGCGTCGAGCTGCGCGAGCTCTTCCTCGAGGCGCCGGATGCGCTCGTCCTGATCGCTGATGGACCCGATGCGGCCGAGGAAGTCGGGGTCGTCGTCGGGAGCGCGGCGCGCGGCGACGGCGGACTTGCGCACGCGTCCGACGAGAAGCCACAGGATGCCGCCGAGCACCGGGAGCAGGATCACGATGACCAGCCACACCGGCTTGCTGACACCGCGGTGACGCGACGGGGGCTGCACGGCGCAATCGACGATGGTGAAGACCCAGAACGCGGCCGCCACCAGGGCCAGAATGAGCAGCACCCGAGGCATGCTCCCATCCTAGGCGGGCCCGTCACGCTGTGGTCCGGTCGTGACCGAACCGTCGCTGTGAGTCTGCAGTGCCGGGCGCCCAGGCTTCTCCGGGCGTCGGAACCTAGGATGGACGCGTGAAAGCGCGCTCGGCCATCGTCTACTCGGTCCTGCGGCTGCTGGCGTTCCTGGTGCCGTTCGGCATCCTGATGCTGTTCCCGATCATGCGGGAGTACTACTGGCTCGCCGCAGTCTTCGCAGCCCTCATCGGGCTGAGCCTGTCGGTGCTGTTCCTGCGCAAGCCGCTCGAGGAGGTCACCTCCGGTCTCGCCGAGCGCCGCGCCCGCGCCCGCGCCCGCGGCGCGGTCAGCGACGAGGAGACCGAGGATGCCGCCGCCGATGCGGCCGCCGGTTCCGCGGACGCGCCCGGCGCCGACCCGCGCGCCTGACCGGCCGTCGCGCGCCGCCCACGGTATCCCCCGCAGGAGAAACGGCCTTGCACAGGACGTCGGCCGCGCGGGGATCCTGCGGAAGGACGCATCTCCTCCGCGCGGCGCCCCCGCGGGCGGGCGTGTCGCTCAGCCGACGAAGGCCCAGAACAGGAACGCCCCGTACGCCACCGACGTGAGCGAGGTCACACCCAGGGCGACCACCAGCTCGCGCGGATCCCGGTACGTCCAGACGATGAGGATGGCCGGGAGCGCGCCGAGCAGCGCCAGCAGGGTCAGCCACGCGATCGGGTAGAACAGCGCCAGGAGGACCGCGATGACGAAGGGCACGAGCACGAACAGCGTGAACAGCCAGCGCGTCGCGGTGCGGCCGATGAGCACGGTCAGAGTGCGCTTGCCGGCAGCCCGGTCCTGGTCGATGTCGCGGAGGTTGTTCGCCAGCAGCACGGCGCACGCCAGCAGACCGGCGGCGACCGCTCCGAACCACGCTTCCTGCGGCAGCGACAGGGCCTGCACCCAGGTCGTCCCGAGGGTCGCGACCAGTCCGAAGAAGACGAAGACGAACACCTCGCCCAGCCCGTAGTAGCCGTAGGGGCGCTTGCCGCCGGTGTAGAACCAGGCCGCGACGATGCACGCCGCGCCGACTGCGATGAACCACCACTGCTGCGTGCGGATGGTGATGGCGAGGCCCGCCAGCGCCGCGATCGCGAAGAAGCCCATCGCGACGAGGAGCACCGTGCGAGGCTCGGCCTTTCGCGAGGCGGTCAGCCGCGCCGGGCCGACACGGTGGTCGTCGGTCCCGCGGATGCCGTCGCTGTAGTCGTTGGCGTAGTTGACGCCGATCTGCAGCGCGGCGGCGACGATGAGGCAGAAGAGGGCGATCACCCAGTGGAACTCGTCGACGACGAGCATCGCCGCGCCGGTGCCGATCAGCACCGGCGTGATGGCCAGCGGGAGCGTGCGCAGCCGTGCCGCCGCGATCCAGTCGCGTGCCGACGCCTTGCTGGGACGCGCGGGGTCACGCGACACCCGAGGCTTCTGCGGATTGCTGCGCGTCACGTGGTTCTTCGGTCCCGGGCGCTTGCGTTTCTTGCTGGAGGTGCCTGCCACGAGTGCACATTCTAGGCGTCGCGGCCATGTCGGCTCGCGGAGCCGCGCTCGTCAAGTCCCTCGCCACCGCAGCGTCGTGAGCCGACCATGGCGGGATGTTGAGCATCGGATCCATCGTGCTGACCGTGGAGGACATCGATCGAGCGGGCGCGTTCTGGCGCGGCGCGCTCGGCTACGTCAACCGCCGCGAGCCGACCGACGACTGGGTGATCCTCGACCCGCCGGACAAGCCGGACTGGGCAGCGCCCGGCGCGAGTCTCGCCCTGTCGGTGACCGGGTACCCGCAGCACTACCCGCCGCGGATCCACCTGGACCTCTACGCCGAGGATCAGCAGGCCGAGGTCCAGCGCCTGCTCGGCCTCGGCGCGCGCGAAGTCGACTGGGACGGATACCCCGAGGACGCCGACTGGATCGTGCTGGAGGACACCGAAGGCAATCGCTTCTGCGTCGTCGACGCCGGTCCGCCGCCGCGCTGACGGCCCCTCAGTGCAGCGCCGCGACGGCGCGGCGGATCGTCTCACGGTCCGGTTTGCCCGACAGCAGCGTCGGCAGCTCATCGACGAGCACCAGCCGCGACGGCCGCGCGTGCGCGCCGATCTCGGCCTCCACCGCCGCGCGCGCCTCTTCCAGCTGCGTCGCCTCGCTCCGGCGCAGCGCCTCGCCGCGGGCCGCGACGACGACGGATGCCTCGCCCCAGCGCTCGTCCGGAACGCCCACCACGACGGCCTCAGCCAGCCCGGGGACCGACCGCACCACCCGCTCCACGCGATCGAGCGAGACGTTGATGCCGCCGGAGACGATGACGTTGTCCAGTCGTCCCCGCACCCGCAGGACACCGTCCTCGATCAGGCCGGCGTCACCGGTGCGATACCACCGTGCCCCGTCCCGGTCGCGCGGGAACGCGGCATCCGTCCGTTCCGGGTCGCCGAGGTAGCCGTCCGCGAGGGTCGGGCCCGACACCTGCACCTCGCCGCTCTGGATGCGCACGCGGACCCCGCGCAACGGGACCCCGTCGTACACGCAGCCGCCGCTGGTCTCGGTGGACCCGTACGTGCGCACGATGCGGGCGCCGGCGGACTCGGCTCGTTCGAGCGTCGCGGCCGGCAGCGCCTGACCCCCGACGAGGATCGCCTCGAAGGACCGCAGCGCCGCCAGCACGCCGGCGTCGGCGTCGGCGGCGTCGAGCAGCTTCGTCAGCTGCGCGGGGACGAGGGAGGTGTAGGTCGGCACGCGGTCCCCGCCCACGGTCGAGACCATCGTGCGAGCGGCCGCGGCGAAGGACTGCGGCGTGAAGGCTCCGGAGAGGATCGCCGGCTCCCGATCGGCGACGAGCGATCGGACCAGGACCTGCAGGCCCGCGACGTAGGCGGCCGGCAGGGCGAGGAGCCACGCGCCGTCGCCGATGCGGTCGGCCGTCGCGAGGGCGCTGGCCGTGAGCGCGTCACGGCTGAGGACGACGCTCTTGGGGATGCCGGTCGAGCCGGAGGTGGTCACGACCACCGCTGTTCCGGCGTCGACGTCCGATGGGAGTCCCTCGACGAGCCCGAGCGCGAGCGCGGGGCCTGCACCGTGGATCGCGCCGCGGAGGCTGCGCAGGATCTCCCGCGGATCCTCGCCCGTGACCGGCTGCAGCTTCACAGCCGACCTCAGTAGTGCCAGGGATACGGCGACCAGTCGGGGTCGCGCTTCTGCAGGAACGCGTCGCGTCCCTCGACGGCCTCATCGGTGCCGTAGGCGAGCCGCGTCGCCTCGCCGGCGAACACCTGCTGCCCGACCATCCCGTCGTCGACCGCGTTGAACGCGAACTTGAGCATGCGGATGGCCGTCGGCGACTTGGTCAGGATCACCCGCGCCATGGCGACGGCCTCGCGCTCGAGGTCGGCGTGCGGGACGACGCGGTTGACCGCCCCCATCTCGTGCGCGCGCTGCGCGGAGTACTCCTCGGCGAGGAAGAACACCTCGCGCGCGAACTTCTGCCCCACCTGCCTGGCCATGTACGCCGAGCCGTAGCCGGCGTCGAACGAGCCGACGTCGGCGTCGGTCTGCTTGAACCGACCGTGCTCGGCAGATGCGATCGACAGATCGCACACGACGTGCAGGGAGTGTCCGCCGCCGGCCGCCCACCCGGGGATCACCGCGATCACGACCTTGGGCATGAACCGGATGAGCCGCTGCACCTCCAGGATGTGCAGTCGGCCGGCACGGGCGGGGTCGGCCACCGCCTGCTCGTCGTCGGAGTACTTGTAGCCGTCGCGGCCGCGGATGCGCTGGTCGCCGCCCGAGCAGAAGGCCCAGCCGCCGTCCTTCGGGCTCGGCCCGTTGCCCGTCAGCAGCACGACGCCGATGCGCGGATCCTGGCGCGCGAGGTCGAGGGCGCGGTACAGCTCGTCGACGGTGTGCGGCCGGAAGGCGTTGCGCACGTCGGGGCGATCGAACGCGATGCGTGCGATGCGTCCGTCCTTCGACACGTGAGCCGTGATGTCGGTGTATCCGCCGTCCGGGGCGCCGGGCGCCGCGATCCACTCGTTCTCGTCGAACAGCTCCGAAACCGTCACCCGGCCAGCCTACGGCGGTGCGACCTCGAGCGTCATGCGGTGCGGACCCGGTCGCCGCGAGGCCTAGCCTGGATCGGTGACTTCGACGCTTCGCCCTCTCGCCGCCGCTGCGGCATCCGCTGTCCTGCTCCTCACTCTCGCCGGCTGCGCCTCCGCAACGCCCACGCCGACGGCGACGGAGACCGGCGACGCGACCGCCTCGGTCTCGACCGACACCGCGTGCTCGGGCGACGAGGGCGTCACGATCGTCGTGGATGCCTCCGCCCTCGGGGACGACCCCGCCGAGGAGAAGTGCCTCATCACCGAAGAGCCGGTGATCGCCGCCGAGGCCCTGACGCTGGCGGGCATCGAGACCGAGGGCACCGAGGAGTACGGCGACCAGGTGGTGTGCCGTGTCGACGGCGTGCCCGCTGAGGACACGGCGCTGCCGGCCGAGGACGGCTCGGACTACTTCGAGACCTGCCAGGCGATGCCCGCCGCGTTCGCGTACTGGTCGCTGTGGGTCAAGCCCGCCGGCGGCGAGTGGGGCTACGCGCAGGAAGGCCTGTCGACGCTGGAGCTGCAGCCCGGCGACGCCGTCGAGCTCCTCTTCACCCTGAACGGCGAGCCCGCCGCACCGACCCCGTAACCGATGCCGTGACGTTCCGACCCGGGCCCCTGCGTGCCGCGGCGGCGCTCGCCGTCGGGTTCGTGGTGATCCGGGTCGTCTACCGGATGCTGTTCCACGGCGCCGACGGCGACGGACCGGTGCTGCTCGCGCTGCCGTCGCTGCGGCTGCCGGCGCCGTTCGCGCACGTGGTGATGTTCGGTCCGGTGACCGCGGACGGCCTGTGGGATGCCGCCGTGAGCGCACTGCCGATCGCCGTCGGCATCCTCGCGTTCGGTGTCGTCAACGCCGTCGTCGACGTCGCGCGCGTGTTCGCCCGGGCGTCCCGGCGTGGGCCGCTGCGGGGTCTCGCCCGTGCGCTGGCCATCGCCTGGGCGACCCTTCCGTCCCTCGCCGAGGCCGCGCGGGCGGTCGCGTTCGCGCAGCGGCTGCGAGGCGAGCGCCGCGGCGTGCGGATGCTCGTGCCGCTGCTGCAGCGGACCCTCGAGCGCGCGGGCGCCCTCGCCGCGGCGCTCGAGCTCCGGGGGTTCGCCGGCCGCGGCCTCGACGGCGCCTGCGACGCGCCCGTCGAGGCGTTGACGGTCTCGCTGGGCTTCGGCGGCGGCGATCGAATCCCCGACGCGGGCGGGGCGGGCGCCGTGGGCCTGCGCGTCGACGATCTCACGCTCTCCACCGGCTCCCTCACTCTCCTGTCCGGCCCCACCGGCTCGGGCAAGTCCACGCTGCTGCGGGCACTGGCCGGCCTGCACACCCACGTCGACGGCGGCTGGCTCACGGGGAATCCGCGTGTCGTCGGTCACGATCGCCGCGCGGTGCCGCCGAGGGACCTCGCGCAGCGGGTCGGGGTCGTGCTGCAGCATCCGCGGGAGGCGTTCGTCACGGATCGGGTGCGAGACGAGATCGGACTCGCACTCGAGCTGCGCGGCGTCGCCCCGATGATCACGACCGCGCGCGTCGCGGAGGTCGCCGGCCGCGTCGGCGTGACGGCGCTGCTCGACCGGTCGATGCGCGGGCTGTCGGCCGGTGAGGCGACGCTCGTCGCGATCGCCGCCGCCATCGTGGAGCATCCCATCCTGCTGCTCGTCGACGAGCCGCTGACCGACCTCGACGGGGCGGCTCGCGGGCGCGTGGTCGACGTGCTGCATCGGCTGGCGCACGAGGCGGGCGTGTGCGTCGTCGTCGCCGAGCACCGCGTGGAGGCCCTGACGAGCGTCGCCGACCGGGCGTTCCGGATCGACGGCGGGACGGTCGTCGAGGGGCTCCCCCGTGCCGGATCGGACCGCGACGGGCCGGCCCGAGGTCTGGCCCCGCCCCGGACGGACGATGCGCGCGCCGTGGGCGATGCGGTGCTGCGTGCCCGGGCCGTCACGGTGCGCCACCGCGACCTCGTCGCCGTCGCGGCGGCCGAGCTCGACCTTCTCCCCGGCGAGGTGGTCGCGCTCGTCGGACCCAACGGCGCCGGCAAGTCGAGTCTGCTCGCCGCGCTCGCCCTGCCGCCGCGCGGAAGCGACGTGGTCGCCGGCGGACGTGTCGCCCTCGTCCCGGATGCCTCGGACGACCTGTTCGTGCACGACTCCGTCGCAGCCGAATGCGAGCGGGCCGACCGGCGCGCGGCGCGGACCGCACGCCGGCGTGCGCGCGTGAATGCGGAGATGACCGGGAACGAGGACGAGATCGCGGGATCCGCTCCTCGATCCGGCGGATCTCCTCGATTCCTCCCGCTCGCCCCGGCGCCAGCGGGCACCACGGCGGCGCTCCTCGCCGCCTTCCTCGGCCTCGAGCCCGAGAGCCCGGAGTTCCGGATGCGACTGGCGCGGCATCCGCGGGACCTCTCGGTCGGCGAGCGCCGGTGCCTCGCGCTCGCGATCCAGCTCGCGACGCGGCCGCGCGTCCTCCTCGTGGACGAGCCGACGCGGGGGCTCGACCCGGCGGCGCGCGCCATGGTGTGCGCGGCGCTGGTGGGACTGGCGGCGCAGGGCGCGGCCGTGCTGATCGCGTCGCACGAGCCCGAGGTGGCCGCCCTCGCGGACCGGGTTCTGACGATGGACGCCGGCGTGCTCGCCGCCGCGCCGGCATCCCGACCGGATGCCTCGCTCCCTGCTCCCGCGACGGCGCAGGTCGCGGCTCCGCCTCGATCCCGGATTCCGGCGCCCCACCGCCGGGACGAGCCCTCGTCGCGCCCGGCCGGTCCAGCTCACCCTGCGGCGGCCGCGGCCGCGCGGCGAATGCCCCTCATCGCGCTGCTCGCCGCGAATGCGGTGGCGTTGGCCTCCTTCTGCTGGCCCCTCGTCGCCGCCGCGCTCCCCCAGCAGGCGCACGCGGCCGTCCCGATCGCCGCTCTCGCCCTCGCACCGCTCGCCGCGCTCGTCGTCGTCGCGACGCTGGACGGCACCGTCCGTTCGGCCCACATGCTGGCGCTGCTGGGAACCCTCGCCGCGATCGGCGCGGCCGTCCGCATCGCGGGCACCGGCGCGGGCGGCGTCGAGGCCGTGTTCATCCTGCTGATCCTCGCCGGCCGCGCCTTCGGGGCGAGGTTCGGGATGCTGCTGGGGCTTGCCACGATCGTCCTGTCGACGGCCGTGACCGGCAGCTTCGGCCCCTGGACGCCGTTCCAGATGTTCGCGTGCGGGTGGGTCGGTGCGATGGCGGGGCTGCTTCCCCGCCGGGTGGAGCGCCGTGCCGAGATCGCGATGCTCTGCGGGTACGGCGTCGCCGCCTCCTATGTCTTCGGGCTGCTGATGAATCTGTGGTTCTGGCCGTTCGCGGTCGGCTACGGCACCGGCATCTCGTACGAGCCGGGCGGACCGCTGGCGGAGAACCTCGCGGGCTTCCTGCTGTATTCGCTCGTCACCTCGACCGCCGGCTGGGACACCCTTCGCGCCATCACGACGGTGCTCGGCATCCTGCTCGTCGGGCGTCCCGTCCTCGCGGCGCTGCGTCGCACCAAGCCCCTCACCCCTGCCGCCCGGCCACTTCCGAGCCGCGTGCCCGCTCCGACGCCCTGACCCCGGGATGCCGCGGCACGTGCCGCGGCCACCGCCCGGCGCCGTGGCATCCTGTCCCGTCCACAGGAGAACCGCACCTCGACAGGACGTCGCCCCGCCGAACCTCCTGTGGAGGACGACTTCGCCTGTGCCGGCCGTGCCTCAGACGGAGAAGTACTTCGCCTCGGGGTGATGGAAGACGAACGCGTCCGTGGACTGCTCGGGGTGCAGCTGCAGCTCCTCGCTGAGCTCGACCCCCATGCGCTCGGGGCGCAGCAGCTCGACGACCTTGCGGCGGTCCTCCATGTCGGGGCACGCCGGGTAGCCGAGCGAGAACCGGGCACCGCGGTACTCGAGCTTGAACAGGCCCGCCGTGTCGGTGGGGTCCTCATCCGAGAAGCCGAGCTCCGCGCGCACGCGCGCGTGCCAGTACTCCGCGAGCGCCTCGGTGAGCTGCATGACCAGCCCGTTGAGCTCGTAGTAGTCGCGGTACCGGTCTTCGGCGAAGAGCTTCGCCGTCACCGTGTCGATGCGTGCGCCGGCGGTGACGAGCTGCACGGGAAGCACGTCGACCTGCCCGGACCCGCGTGACCGCACGAAGTCGGCGAGGCACAGGTGCCGGTCGCGACGCTGGCGGGGGAAGTGGAACCGCAGTCGGTCGGCGCCGATCGCCCCGTCCGAGCCGCCGTCGGGCGCGAGCAGCCCCGGGGCTCCCAGCACGCCCGCCGGGTCGTCGCCGTGGTGCAGCACGACCACGTCATCGCCCTCGGACACCACCGGGAAGTAGCCGTACGCGACCGAGGCGTCCAGCATCCCCTCGGCGAGGATGCGGTCCAGCCAGTACCGCAGCCGCGGTCGTCCCTCGGTCTGCACGAGCACCTCGTACGACAGGCCGTCCGCGCCGCGCCCCGGCTTGAGGCCCCACTGCCCCATGAACGTCGCGCGCTCGTCGAGGAAGGCGGCGTAGTCCTGCAGCGCGATCCCCCGGACGATGCGGGTCCCCCAGAACGGCGGCGCGGGAACGGGATTGTCGGATGCCACGTCCGAGCGGGCCGGCATGGCTTCGGGCTCCGTGAGCGTGAGCCGCGAACCCGCGGCGTGGCGGCGCTTCTTCAGTGCCGGGAGCCCCACCGACGCGGGATCGGCGCCGCGCGCGATCTTCACGAGGGGCTCCATGAGCGCCAGCCCCTCGAAGGCGTCGCGGGCGTAGCGCACCTCCCCCTCGAAGAGTCCGGCGAGGTCGTCCTCGACGTAGGCGCGGGTGAGCGCCGCGCCGCCGAGGATGATCGGCCAGCGCTTGGCGAGGCCCCTTGACTGCAGCTCCTCGAGGTTCTCCTTCATGACGACCGTGGACTTCACCAGCAGGCCCGACATGCCGATCACGTCGGCGTCGTGCTCCTCCGCGGCGGCGATGATGTCGGCGATCGGCTGCTTGATCCCGAGGTTGATCACCTCGTAGCCGTTGTTGGTCAGGATGATGTCGACGAGGTTCTTGCCGATGTCGTGCACGTCACCGCGCACGGTCGCCAGGACGATGCGGCCCCGGCCGGAGGCATCCGCCCGCTCCATGTGGGGCTCGAGGAGGGCCACCGCCGTCTTCATGACCTCGGCCGACTGCAGCACGAAGGGCAGCTGCATCTCACCGGCGCCGAAACGCTCGCCGACGATCTTCATGCCCTCGAGCAGGTGATCGTTGATGATCTGCAGCGGCGTGAGCCCGCCCTCGCGGGCGAGGTCCAGGTCGGCTTCGAGCCCCTTGCCCTCGCCGTCGATGATGCGCCGCTCGAGGCGCTCGCCGACCGGCAGCGCCGCGAGCTCGGCGGCGCGCTGATCGCGCAGGGCGGCGGTGTCGACGCCGGCGAAGAGGTCGAGCATGCGGGCCAGCGGGTCGTAGGTGACGTTGCCGTCGGCGTCGTACTCGCGGCGGTCCCATACCAGGTCGAGCGCGACCTGGCGCTGCTCGTCCGACAGCGACGCCAGCGGCACGATCTTGGCGGCGTCGACGATCGCCGAAGTCAGCCCTGCCTGGACGGCCTCATGCAGGAACGCCGAGTTGAGCACGCTCCGGGCGGCGGGGTTGAGCCCGAACGACACGTTGGACACCCCGAGGGTGGTCTGGATGCCGGGGTACTTCTGGGTGATCCGGCGGATCGCCTCGATCGTCTCGATCGCGTCGCGGCGCGTCTCCTCCTGTCCCGTGGCGATCGGGAACGTCAGGCAGTCGACGATGATGTCGGTCACCCGCATCCCCCACGCGCCGGTCAGCTCGTCCACGAGCCGGGAGGCGATCCGCATCTTGTCGTCGGCGGTGCGAGCCTGGCCCTGCTCGTCGATCGTCAGGGCGATCACCGCGGTGCCGTGCTCCTTGACGAGCGGCATGATGCGGCCGAACCGCGAGGCCGGGCCGTCGCCGTCCTCGTAGTTGACGGAGTTGACGACCGGGCGGCCGCCGATGAGCTCGAGTCCCGCCCGGATCACCCCCGGCTCGGTGGAGTCCACCACGAGCGGCAGCGTGGAGGCCGAGGCGAACCGCGACACCACCTCACGGATGTCGGCGACGCCGTCGCGCCCGACGTAGTCCACGCAGACGTCGAGCAGGTGCGCGCCGACCCGGATCTGGTTGCGCGCGATCTCGACGCAGTCGTCCCACCGCCCCTCGAGCATCGCCTCGCGGAACGCCTTGGAGCCGTTGGCGTTGGTCCGCTCGCCGATGGCGAGGTACGAGGCATCCTGCGCGAAGGAGACGTGCTGGTACAGCGACGCCACGCCGGGATCGAGCGCCGGTCGCCGCTCCCCCGCCGCCCGCAGCGGCCGCAGCCGCTCGACGACGGCGGCCAGGTGCTCGGGGGTCGTGCCGCAGCATCCGCCCACGAGGCCCAGGCCGAACTCGCGCACGAACTGCTCGTGCGCGGTCGCCAGCTCGGACGGCGACAGCGGATAGTGCGCGCCGTCGGCGGTCAGCACCGGGAGCCCGGCGTTGGGCATGCACGCGATGGGCACGGTCGCGTGCCGGGAGAGGTGACGCAGGTGCTCGCTCATCTCCGTCGGACCCGTGGCGCAGTTCAGGCCGATCGCGTCGACGCCGAGCGGCTCGATCGCCGTCAGGGCGGCGCCGATCTCGCTGCCCATCAGCATCGTGCCGGTGGTCTCGACCGTGACCTCGACGAAGATCGGCAGCCGGATGCCGCGGCTCACGATCGCCTGCCTGCAGCCGTTGATGGCCGCCTTGGTCTGCAGGAGGTCCTGCGAGGTCTCCACGAGGAACGCGTCGGCCCCGCCGTCGATGAGGCCTTCGGCCTGCAGGGCGAACGTCTGCTTCAGGTGGTCGTACGTCGTGTGACCGAGGCTGGGGAGCTTCGTGCCCGGTCCCATGGAGCCGAGCACCCACCGCTCACGGCCGTCCGCGGCCTCAGCCGCTTCGGCGCGTTCGCGCGCGATGCGGGCGCCGGCGGCCGCCAGTTCGGCGATGCGGTCGTCGATGCCGTAGTCGCCGAGGTTGGACCAGTTCGCCCCGAAGGTGTTGGTCTCGACGGCGTCGACGCCCACCGCGAGGTAGGCGTCGTGGATCGCCGCGATGACGTCGGGCCTCGTGATGTTGAGGATCTCGTTGCAGCCCTCGAGCCCCTGGAAGTCCGTCTCGATCGACAGGTCGTGACGCTGCAGCATCGTGCCCATGGCGCCATCGGCGATGACGACACGGCGCTGCACGGCATCCCGCAGCCGCTCCGAGCGATCCGGGCGCGGGACGCCCTCGATGTCGAGCGCGAAGCGGGGAGCGGTGGAGGCGGCGGTCACTCGGCGATTTTAGTCGCGCAGGCCCTGCCCGGCCGCTCGCGTGACGGTCTGCGTCGGCGCCGCTCGAGGCATCCCGTGGTCGGTCGCCCCTCCGCGAGACAGCATCCGAGCGCCGAGACAGCGTCCGCGTTCACGCAGTCTCGGCGTCCCGATGCTGTCTCGCGGAAACGACACCGGGACGGGACGCGACGGGTCAGGCGTTCTTGGCGTCGCGCCAGCGCAGCCAGGAGCGCACGAGGTCGTAGTCCCAGTCCGGCCCGTGGAACGCCAGCGTGAACAGGCGCACGCCGGCGTCGTAGAGCTCGTCGGCGAAGTCCTCGCCCTTCTGGTGGAGCTCGTTGGAGATCACCAGGTCGGACGTGTCGCGCTGCTCGCGCTCGGCCCAGCGCTCGATGACGTCGAGCTTGTGCGCCAGTTCGTCCGGCCGGACGAAGCTGTGCCAGATGTCGGCGTGACGCGCCACGAGGCGCAGCGTCTTCTGCTCGCCCTTGCCGCCGATCATCACCGGGATGTCGCGGGTCGGCGCGGGATTGAGCTTCGCCCACCGCGCCTCGATGCGCTCGAGCCCCACGGCGAGGTCGTCCAGCCGCGAGCCGGCGGTGCCGAACTCGTAGCCGTACTCGGCGTAGTCGCGGGCGAACCAGCCGGCGCCGGTGGCGAAGATGAAGCGGCCGGGACCGCCGCCCTTCGCAGAGATGTGGTCCACGGTGCGCGCCATGTCAGCCTGCAGGTCGGGGTTGCGGTAGCTGTTGCAGTTCACGAGCGCTCCGAACTCGACCCGCTCGGTCTGCTCGGCCCACGCGGCGAGCATCGTCCAGGACTCGAAGTGCATCCCTTCGGGATCGCCTGAGAGCGGGAAGAAGTGGTCCCAGTTGAACAGGATGTCCACTCCCATCTCCTCGAGGCGGCGCACCGCGTCGCGGAAGGCCGGGTACGGAGCGTGCTGGGGCTGCAGCTGCACGCCGAGGCGGACGGGGGTATCCAGAAGAGGCATGGGTTTCAGCCTAAGCGGGCGGATGCCGTCGCCTCCGGCACCCGCCCACTGCGTCAGCGCGCGCGCCGCGCCTTCACGAAGGCGTCGACCGCGTCCCATGCCGCGACGGCCACGATGCCGAAGCCGGTCAGCGTCAGCACGACGCCACGGACCGTCTCCACGCTGCCGGCGGCGATCACCGCGTCGAAGAAACCGGGATTCACCAGCTGCTCGTTCATCAGCAGCCACACCGCCGGCAGCGCGATCGCGAGGTTGAGGCACAGGTTCACCGTCGCCGAGCCGATGTCCCAGCGGCCCTTGGCGTAGACCGAGATGGCGAGCAGCGCCTCGAGCACCATGAGCACGAACAGCGCGCCGATCCACCAGGGCCAGAGCGACGGCGCGAGGAACGGCATCCGCTCTCCCGTCTCGGCCACCAGGACGAAGCCGACGAACCGGTCCCAGAGGATCGCCCCCGCGGCGACGGCGAGGAAGACCAGGGACGCGACCAGGTCGGTCAGTCCGGCGCCGCGATCCCGCGGCTCCGGCAGGCTCTCGGGCGTCCAGTCGCCGACGAATCCGACGTCGCTGCCTTTCGCCGTGCGCTCGACGATGAAGAACACGAGCGTGGTCCAGAACCCGATGTGGACGACGACGCCGAGAACCACCGAGACGACGGAGGCGATGATCTCGCCGAAATCAGCGCCGGCGAGGGTCTGTCCGAGCGCGACGCCGAACGCCGCGCACGCCGGGACGATCGCCCACAGCAGCTTCGTCAGGCGCCACCACGCGAGGTAGTAGCGCGGGCCGATGAGGTGCAGCGGCCGGTCGGTGTAATCCGCGGCCAGCTTCTCGGGGTCGCCGAGGTCGATGAGGACCGCGCGCTCGGCGGCAGCCCGATCCTGGCCGTCGGCCACGCGGGCCTCGACCTGGTCGTCGATCGAGGCGCGCAGCTCGGCGGCCAGGTCGGCGCGCTGTCGCTCGGGCACCGTGCGCATCGCGGCGTCGACGTACCGTTCGGTGAGGGTTGTGGTGGTCATATCAGTCCTCCTTCGGAAGCGCATCGATCGCCGCCGCGATCGCGCGGAAGTCGTCGGTGAGCGCGGACGCCAGGCGAGCGCCCGCCGCGCTGGTGCGGTAGAACTTGCGGGGCCTCGCTTCATCCGTGTTCCACTCGCTGGTGAGATACCCCTGCTTCTCGAGGCGCCGCAGCAGCGGATAGAGGGTGTTGGCATCCGTCGCGAAGCCTCGCGTCTGGAGCTCCTCGAGCAGTCCGTACCCGTAGCCGGGCACGGACAGCAGCCGCAGGCATGCCAGGACGACCGTGCCGCGCCGCAGCTCCTGCAGGTGCGTTTCGAGGATCTCCGACTCGCTCATGCCTCACACGCTACTGTGTGTCACACACCATCGTCAACAACACATTGTCGTCACGGTGAGATCTCGTCGTCGCGCCGGGACGGTGACCAAGATGGGAGCATGACCGCGCTTCCTTCGCTCGCCGACATCCTCCGCACCGCGCGCGTCGTCGCCGTGCCGCTGGCGACGCGGTTCCGCGGCGTCGACGTCCGCGAGGCCGTTCTCTTCGAGGGCCCCGAGGGCTGGACGGAGTTCTCGCCCTTCACGGAGTACGACGACCGCGAGTCGGCCACCTGGCTCGCCGCCGCCGTCGACTACGGCTGGATGCCTCAGCCGGCCCCGCTGCGCGACGAGATCCCCGTCAACGCCACCGTGCCGGCGGTGGACGCGCGGTCCGTTCCCGGCGTCCTCGCGCGCTTCGACGGATGCCGGACGGCGAAGGTCAAGGTCGCCGAGGCCGGCCAGCGCCTCGAGGACGACATCGCGCGCGTGCGCGCCGTGCGAGACGCGATGGGTCCGGAAGGCCGCATCCGCATCGACGCGAACGGCGGATGGAACGTCGACGAGGCCGAGCGCGCCTTGCACGGGCTCGCGGAGTTCGATCTCGAATACGCCGAGCAGCCGTGCGCCACGGTCGACGACCTCGCACAGCTTCGGCGTCGCGTGAAGTACATGGGCATCCCCATCGCCGCCGACGAGAGCGTTCGCAAGGCATCGGACCCGCTCGCCGTCGCCCGCGCGGGAGCGGCCGACGTGCTGGTCGTGAAGGCGCAGCCACTGGGCGGCATCCGCCGCGCGCTCGACATCGTCGCCGAGGCCGGGTTGCCGGCCGTCGTGTCGAGCGCCCTCGACACCTCGGTGGGCCTCGCCATGGGGGCGACACTGGCCGCGGCGCTGCCGACGCTCGACTACGACTGCGGCCTGGGCACGGCGTCGCTGTTCAGCGCGGATGTCGCGTCCCCGTCGCTCACGCCTCGCGCCGGCTCACTGCCGGTGGGCCGAGTCGAGCCCGACCCGTCGCTGCTCGATGCGCACGCGGCATCCGATGATCGGCGTGAGTGGTGGCTGACCCGGCTGACGCGGTGCTACGAGCTGCTCGGGGAGGGGTGAGCCGCCGATCCCATCCCCTCGCCGACCGGGGCGGTCACGACTCGGGGACCTCGATGATGAGCTGCGCGACCCGCGCGAGCTCCTCATTGGTGCGAAGGCGCATCTCCTCGTGATCCAGACCCGCCATGGTGGCGCGGACCGCCGAGTCCTCCCACACCGTGAGCATCAGACGCGCTGCCTGATCACTGGGGAGGCGGAAACGCAGCACCTTGGCGCGGCCGATGTCGTCGATGATGTGCGCCACGCTCCGCCGCATCTCGTCCTCCTGGGCGAGGTAGGCGACGGCGAGCGCCGGGCTGCGCAGCGCGTGGATGCGGATCTCGCTGCCCAGCAGCACCCCGAGGCGGTCGTCGGCGGAGACATCGAGCACCTGCTGGATGATCGCGAGAGCGTCGGCGGGCGCTTCGTCGAAGGCGCCTCCCCGCTGCAGGCCGTCGACCCGCTCGCGCACGGCCTCCACGCGCGCGCGGGCGACGTTGCCTGCGAGCTCGAGGAACAGCTCGTCCTTGGTCTCGAAGTTCGAATAGAACGCGCCGCGCGTGAAGCCTGCCCGGTCGCAGATCGCCTCGACGGATGCCGCGTCCAGGCCGACCTCGGCGAAGACCTGGGCGGCGGCATCCAGCAGGCGTTGGCGCGTGGCCTCACGGCGGCGCGAGGGCGCGGTGACGGTGTCGGCCATGCGTCCTCCTTCCGCAACGGTGTCAGTGTGCATCGAAATACTCGGTGACTCCACAGCTTGAGTGCGCGAGCCGCCTCTACGATACACTCATGTATCCGATACAGCGCTGTATCGAAGATCCGCTCTGATCGATTCGTGACTCCGGAGGCGCTGTGTCGACTGTTCTGTATGCCCTCGGCCGCTGGGCGTACCGGCACCCGTGGCGCGTGCTGATCGCGTGGCTGGTGCTGCTGGGCATCGCCGGCGGAGGCGCGCTGGTCTTCATGAAGGGGACCGACAACTCGTTCTCCATCCCTGGCACGGAGGCTCAGGAGGGCATCGAGCTGCTGGACCGCAGCTTCCCGCAGGCCAGCGGCACCAGCGCCCAGCTGGTGATCGTCGCAGGGGACGGCGATGCGGTGGATCAGGATCCGTACGCCGAGGGCATCGCCGACACCGTCGCGGAGCTCGAAGATCTCGACGGCGTCATCGCCGTGACGGACCCGTTCGACGAGATGGTCACCGGCATGGTGTCGGACGACGACACCGCCGCCATCGTGCGCCTCCAGTTCGACGGGCAGGCCACGGATGTCTCCGACGGCACCAAGGCCGCGCTGGAGGATGTGGCGTCGAAGCTGCGTCAGGAGCTGCCCGAAGGATCTCAGGTCGCCATCGGCGGCGACCTGTTCTCGACGTCGGTCCCGGCGCTGTCGATCATCGAGGCTGTCGGCGTGCTCATCGCGCTCTTCGTGCTCATCGTGACCTTCCGCTCGTTCGCCGTCGCGTGGTTCCCGCTCGTGTCGGCGCTCATCGGGGTGGGCCTGGCGATCGCCCTCATCTACGTCTCGACCGCGTTCGCCTCGATCTCGTCCACCACCCCGATGCTCGCGATCATGCTGGGTCTCGCAGTCGGGATCGACTACGCCCTGTTCATCGTCGCGCGCCATCAGGACCAGGTCCGCGCGGGAGTCCAGCCCGAGGAGTCGGCCGCCCGCGCGACGGGCACGGCCGGCTCGGCCGTGGTGTTCGCCGGGGTGACGGTGCTGATCGCGCTCATCGGGCTGAGCTTCGCCGGCATCCCGTTCCTCACCACGATGGGCGTGGCCGCGGCGGTCGCCGTCGCCATCGCCGTCGTCGTCGCCATCACGATGACCCCGGCGCTGCTGGGGCTCGCGAAGGGCCGGGTCGCCGGCTGGCGCCGCCGCGCGGGTGCCGGCGTGCCCCTGCCCGGGCGCCGCACGGCACCGGCTCAGGAAGCCGGCCGACGGGTGGAGGCCGACGCGACCGTCGATGAGGAGGGTGCCCTGGCCGCACCGCACCCGGCCAAGGAGCCGAACAGGTGGGTGATGCTCGTCACGAGGCATCCGCTCGTCACCACCATCGCCGTTGTGCTGACCCTCGGGATCATGGCGATCCCGGCCGCAAGCCTCACCCTCGCGCTGCCGAACGCGGGGGTGCAGCCGCCCGAGAGCCAGGCCCGTCAGGCATACGACCTGACCGCGGAGCACTTCGGCCCGGGCGCGAACGGTCCCCTCATCATGACCGGGACGATCGTCACGTCGACCGACCCGCTGGGGCTCATGCAGGACCTCGCGGACGAGATCGAGCAGGTCCGCGGCGTCAAGGAGATCGCCCTCGCGACGCCGAACGAGACCGCCGACACCGGACTCATCCAGATCGTGCCCGAGACCGCGCCCGATGACCCGGCGACCGCCGACCTGGTGCGGAACCTGCGGGATCTCGCTCCCGAGCTGAAGGACGAGTACGGCGTCGACCTCAAGGTGACCGGGTTCACCGCGGTCGGCATCGACATCTCCGACCGGCTCGGCGCAGCGCTCGTGCCCTTCGGCATCTTCGTCGTCGGTCTCTCGCTGGTGCTCCTGATGATCGTGTTCCGGTCGATCTGGGTGCCGATCAAGGCCGCCCTCGGCTACCTGCTCTCGGTCGCGGCTTCCTTCGGCGTCGTCGCGGCCGTCTTCGAGTGGGGCTGGTTCGCCGACCTGCTGCACGTCACCCGGACCGGGCCGGTGATCAGCTTCATGCCGATCATCCTGATGGGAGTGCTGTTCGGCCTCGCCATGGACTACCAGGTGTTCCTCGTCAGCCGCATGCGCGAGGACTACGTGCATGCGCGGCGCGCAGCCGCGGGGCATCCCACCCGGTCGCGCCGGGATGTCGCGATCGGCGCGGTCCGTTCCGGCTTCACCGCATCCGCGCGCGTGGTCACGGCCGCCGCCGTCATCATGTTCGCCGTGTTCGCCGCGTTCGTCCCCGAGGGCGACTCGTCGATCAAGCCGATCGCGCTGGGCTTGGCCGTCGGCATCGCGGTCGACGCCTTCCTCGTGCGCATGACGCTCGTTCCTGCGGTCATGGCGCTGCTGGGCGAGCGGGCATGGTGGATGCCGCGCTGGCTGGAGCGGGTCCTCCCCCACTTCGACATCGAGGGCGAGGCGGTCGAGCGGGAGCTCGCCCTCGCCGACTGGCCGGAGCCCGGCAGCACAGCGGCGGTCGTCGGCGACGGCGTCGCCGTGGAGGTCGAGGGCGGCGGGGCGAGAGGCAGCGTGGCGCTGTTCTCGGATGCCTCGTTCCGCGTCGAGCCCGGTGGGACGCTCATCGTCACGGGCGACCCGCGGGCGGCTCGCGCGTTCGCCCTCGCCGTGTCGGGCCGCCTGGCGATCACGGACGGGCGCCTTCGCGTCGGCGGCCACCTCCTGCCCGAGCGCGCTGTCTGGGTTCGCGGGCACGTGGGCCTGGCGCTGCTGGACGAGGGTGAGAACCACGTCGAAGCGCTGCGGGATGCCGTGGCCGGCCGCCCTGCGATCGTGGTGATCGACGGTGCGGATGCGCTGGATGCCGCCGAACGGGACCAGGCTGCCGCGCTGCTGCGCGACGCGTCGCAGGCCGTGCGTGCATCGCGGCCCGGCGGCCGGGGCGACTCCGCGGCGCTGACGCTCATCGTCACCGCGCGCTCGGAGTCCGCGGCGCTCTGGCTCCTCTCCGACGCCCACCGACCGCACGTCGAATCTCTGGCGCTGTCCACGGGACTCGCCCGCACTTCCGCTTCTTCCGAGGTGAACGCATGACTCTCTCCATCGAACGCTCACGCTCGCGGCGGCCCGTCACATGGCTGACGCTTCTGGGCGTGCTGCTGCTCCCTGTCGTGATCGGCGGCGTCCTCGTCGCCGCGCTGTACAACCCCGTCGAGCGCCTCGACAGTCTCACCGCCGCGATCGTGAACGAGGACGAGCCGGTCACCATCGACGGCCGGACGGCACCGCTCGGCCGGCAGCTTGCGGCAGGTCTCGTCGAAGGCTCCGACGAGCTGGAGAGCAACCTCACCTGGACGATCTCCAACGCCGACGACGCGGCATCCGGACTCGCCGACGGCACCTATGCAGCGGTCATCACGATCCCCGAGAACTTCTCGGCTGCGGCAACCTCGACGCAGCCCGGCGAGGTGCCCGAGCGGGCGACCATCCAGGTGCAGACCCCGCCCGACAGCCTCATCGTGGACGACGCGATCACGGCGCAGGTGGCGGGCGCCGCGGCCTCGACGATGGGGACCGAGCTGTCGTCGGTGTACCTCGAGAACGTCTTCCTCGGGTTCACGACCCTCGGCGACCAGCTCGGCACGGCGGCCGACGGAGCGACGGATCTCGCCGACGGTGCGCAGCAGGCCGCGGACGGCGCGTCCCAGCTCCCCGACGGCATCGCGCAGCTCGCCGACGGCGGCTCGCAGCTCTCCGACGGCGCGACGCAGCTCGCCGGTGGCCTCGACCAGATCGCCGCGGGGATCGGCGGCGCGGCGGGCGGCGCGAACGAGGTCGCCGTCGGGCTCGACGCGGCGGCGTCGGCCGTGAAGAACCAGGACCTGCTGGATGCCGCCAACACCGCCGCCGGCCAGTCCGGCACCGCAGCCCGGCAGACCGCAGCCCTGGCGGTGGCACTCGGCGGCAACCCCGAGACAGGCACGCCTGGACTGGCTCAGCAGCTCGGCGCCCTGGCCGCCCAGTGCGTTCCGGCCACGCCCGCCGACACCTTCTGCGCGCAGCTGCAGTCCCTCGCCGCGGCGACCGGGACGGCGGCGCAGGACGCGGGCGCTGCCGCGATCAGTGCCGGGACCGCGGCGGGCTACGCGGCTCCCACCGCGAGCGGCATCTCCAGCCTGATGGATCAGACGAGCGCAGGTCTCGTCGAAGCCTCGAGCGGCGTGCGCAGCCTCGCGTCGGGGCTCGGTCAGCTGCAGACGGCGACGACGCAGTCCGCCGCCGGCGCGCGAGAGCTCGCCGCCGGTGCGTCGCAGCTTGCCACCGGCGCATCGCAGGCGGCCGACGGCGCCACGAGCCTCGCCGACGGTGTGGCTCAGCTCGCGGACGGCACCGGCGAGCTCGCGGACGGCCTCTCAACGGCGACCGACTCGATCCCGTCGTACACCGACGAAGAGGCGTCCGACCTCGCGAATGTCGTCGCAGATCCGGTCGAGGCCGAGGGCGTGGGCACGTCGCTGTTCGGGGCATCGGCCGTTCCACTGCTGGCGACGCTCGCGCTGTGGTTCGGCGGGCTGGGCACGTTCATCGCGCTGCAGGCGGTGTCGCGTCGCGCGCTGACCTCGCGCGCACCGTCGGCGTGGCTCGCGCTGCGTTCCTACCTGCCCGCCGCCGGGCTGGGAGCGCTGCAGGGGCTGTCGGTGGCAGGCGTCGTCCAGCTCGCCGCCACCTACACGTGGGCCGAATGGTCGGTGTTCGCCGCCGTCTGCGTCGTCGCCGGCGTCGCGTTCGCCGCCGTCAACCAGTCGCTCGTCGCGGTGCTCGGCGGCGCGGGCCGCTGGGTGTCGGCGCTCATCGGAGTCCTCGCCGCCGCGACGGGGGTCGTCTCGACCGTTCCGGGGGTGCTCTCGGGCGTGGCACAGCTGATGCCCACGGCGCCGGCCTATCAGGGCATGCTGGCGGCGCTGACATCGGCCTCCGGGCTCGGTGCCGCCTTCACCGGACTCGTGGTGTGGACCCTGCTCAGCCTTCTCGTCACGATGCTCGTCGTGGCGCGGCGCCGCACCACCTCTGCCCGTTCCCTCCTCGAGCCCACCCCGTCCGCCTGACCTGGCGCGCCCGCACCGTCTCCCGCAGGGGGGAACGTGTCAAGCCGCTCGACCGTGGCGGGCGCTGTCCGGGAGACTCCCGACATGGACTTCAGCCCACGCCGCGCCGTCGTCACCGGAGCCGAATCGGGGATCGGGCGTGCCATCGCCGTCGCGCTGGCCGAGGACGGCATGGACGTGGGGATCACGTGGCACGCCGACGAGGAAGGGGCCCGGGGCACCGCCGAAGAGGTCCGCGCCCACGGCCGGCGCGCGGAGTGGGCGTACCTCGACACGGGAGACGCGTCCGCCGCGGACGTCGTCGACGAGCTGGCCGACCGGCTCGGCGGGCTGGACGTCTTCGTCAGCAATGCCGGAATGGTCGACAGCGCGGCGTTCCTCGAGATCACTGCCGACAACTGGGGCCGGACGCTCGCGGTCGACCTGACGGGGGCGTTCCTGTGCATCCAGCGAGCCGCGCGCCGCATGGTGGCGGCGGGACGCGGCGGCCGACTCATCGCGGTGACGAGCGTGAACGAGCATCTCCCCCGCGTCGGCTTCACCGCGTACAACGCCGCCAAGCACGGCCTGGCGGGCGTCATGAAGAGCGCGGCCCTCGAGCTCGGCGTCCACGGCATCACCGCGAACACGGTGGCCCCGGGCGAGATCGCCACCCCGATGACCGGCATGGCCGACGTCGACCCGCGCTCGACGGAGCGACCCGGCATCCCGCTGCGCCGATCGGGCGACGCCCGCGAGGTGGCGTCCACCGTCGCCTACCTCGCGTCGGGGAAGGCCTCGTACGTCACGGGCGCGTCGTTCGTGGTCGACGGCGGGATGCTGCTGATGGGGCCGCAGGGAGGATCGGACCTGCGTTCCGACGAGTGGCGCACGCCATGACCGGCGCCCGGCGCTCCGGCGGGCGGATCAGCTGAGGCCGGAGTAGGCGTGCAGCCCCTTGAAGAACATGTTCACGATCGTGAAGTTGAAGATCACGGCGGTGAAGCCGATGATCGACAGCCACGCCGATCGCGCGCCGCGCCAGCCGCGGGTCGCGCGCGCGTGGATGTAGCCGGCGTAGAGGACCCAGATCACGAAGGTCCAGACTTCCTTCGTGTCGAAGCCCCAGTAGCGGCCCCACGCGTCGTTGGCCCAGATCGCGCCGGCGATGAGCGTGAAGGTCCAGAAGATGAAGCCGATGATCGCGAAGCGGTACGCCAGCGACTCCAGCGCGTCGGCGCTGGGAAGCGTCCGGAGGAACCGCGGACCGGTCTTGGCGGGACCCGTGGCCGAGGCATCCGCGGCGGCCGTCTTCCGCTCGCGCCGCGCCTGCATGAGCTGCAGGACCGAGAGCGCGAACGCCAGGGCGAACAGGGCCGTCGACAGGGATGCCACGAACACGTGGATCACGAGCCACACCGACTTCAGCGGGTCCATCAGCGGGACGATGTCGGTGTAGAACCAGATCGCGGTGCCGCCGAGCAGCACGACGACCAGGCCGGTGATGAACGTTCCGAGGAAGCGCAGGTCGTACCGGAACAGCACCGCGAGGTAGACCGCGACGATGAGGAGGGTTCCGGTGAGGGCGAACTCGTACATGTTCGACCACGGCACGCGTCCGGCGGCGATGCCGCGCGTGACGTCGGCGCCCAGATGGAAGAGGAACCCCAGCACGGTGAGCGACGTGCCGATGCGCGCCCACACGAGTCGCTGACGGCGTCCGATCGGGGCGTCGAGGGCCGATTCCCCGCCGAGCGCCTGCGCCGCGACAGCATCCCGGGACGCGCCGTGGCCGGCGCCTGCCATCACGACTTCGCGCTCGCGGACGCGGGCGTCCTTCGCGGCGGCGTCCTTGACCTCGACGGCCATCGCACCGCGACGAGCGAGGTCGACCGCGTACGCGACGAACGCGAGTGCGTAGATCGCGATCGCGGTCCAGACCAGCAGCACCGAGACCGAGTCGAGCGTGAAGACGGAGGTTTCGGGCATGATCTCAGTCTACGCGGGCGCCCGGCGGCGGGCCCGAGAGACCGGCCCGGTGACGCTGGGCGAACTGGTCGACGGCATCGGCCAGCGCGGGATCCTCGCCGCGCGCCAGGCCCGCGTACTCGACCCGGACGGTGTGACCCTCCACGGTCGCCTTGACCCACATGCGCCGCCGCGGCACGAACAGCGCGGCCAGCAGGCCGGCCGTCGCCAGCACCGCGAACACGAGCACCCAGCCCGCGGCGGCATCCCGATGGATCGACAGCGAGACGTACCGCTTGACCGAGCCGTCGTATCCGCTCGCGCCGTCGGGCGCCTCGTTCTCGAACGTGATGGTTCCGAGGCCGCCCGGAAGCTCGGCCGTCTCGCCGGGCGCCAGTTCGAGCGCGTCGACGTCGGCGCCGCGGCCTGCGAGCTTCTCCATCTCGCTGGTGTCGAGCGTGTACACCGACCGCGGGATGCCGCCGTCGATGCCGAGGTCGCCCACGTACACGTCGAGCGACACGACGGGGTTCACCAGGGCGGGGTAGGCCGACGCGAACGCCCCCGTCGACAGCGGCGCCTGCGTCGGGTAGAAGAAGCCGACCAGTCCGACCTGCTCGGGCAGGCCGTCGGGGACCTTCACCACGCCCAGCGAGGTCATGTTCGTGTCCTGCGGCAGGAAGGGCACCGATTCCGAGAAGACGACCTGTCCGTCCGCATCCCGGATCGTCAGCGTCGGGGCGTAGCCGTTGCCCATCAGATAGATGCGGTCGCCCTCCATCTCGAGCGGGTGGTTGACGCGCACCTTCCCGGACTCGGGCGCCTCGCCGGCGCGCTGCGTGGTGAGGTTGGCGACGAAGTCACCGGCCTGCCCGGCGCCCTCGGTGCCCAGCGGCTGATAGGTCACATCGAAGCGGTCGAGCGTGAGCGCATACGGCGTGAGCCCGTCCTCGTCGACGAAGCGTCCCGGGTTGAAGGAGGTGTAGTCGAGGAGGGTGTTCACCCAGGTGCGACCCTCGATGATGACCGTCTGACCGGTGTAGGTGAACCCGCCGCCGATGCCGACGGCGAGCAGAACGCCCACGAGCGCGGCGTGGAAGACGAGATTGCCCGTCTCGCGCAGGTATCCGCGCTCGGCCGACACCGACAGGGTCCTGCCGGTGTCGTAGCGTGCGACGCGGTAGCCGTTCTTCCTCAGGTGCTGCTGCGCCGACGCGACGGCGGACGTAGCCAGTGTCGCGGCATCCGCGTCGTCGGTCGCCTCGATCACCTCGGTGCGGTGCACATCCAGCCGCGACAGACGAGCGGGCGTCCGCGGCGGCTTGGCGCGCAGCGCCTTCCAATGGTGCTTCGTGCGCGGGATCACGCAGCCCACGAGCGAGATGAACAGCAGGATGTAGATCGCCGAGAACCACGGCGACGTGTACACGTCGAACAGGCTCAGGCCGTCGAGGATGGGCGCCAGGTCGGGATTGTCGTTGAAGTACTGCGTGACGCCGTTGGGGTCGGCGCCTCGCTGCGGCACGAGGGATCCGGGGACGGCGGCGATGGCGAGCAGCAGCAGCAGCACGAGCGCGGTGCGCATCGACGTCAGCTGGCGCCAGCCCCAGCGCAGCCACCCGATCGCTCCGAGCGCGGGCTGCGCGACGTCGTCGGATGCCTCGGCACGGCCGCCGTCGGCGTGGTCGTCGGGGCGCAGCGTCCCTTCGACGGGCTCGGGGACCGCCGCGGTGCTGTCGTCAGAGAGGGGCCGGGACACTGGCGAACACCCCCTGCAGCTGCGCCATGATCGCCGTCCACGCCCCGGTGAGCATGAGCACGCCCAGCACGATCAGCACCGCGCCGCCGACGAGGTTGACCACCCGGATGTGACGGCGCACGAACGCGACGGATCGCGTCGCCCAGCCGAAGCCGAGCGTGAGCAGCACGAACGGGATGCCGAGGCCGAGCGAGTAGGCCACGCCGAGGAGCGCGGCGCGGCCGGTCGAGGCGGCGTCGAAGGACATCGTGAGGATCACCGCGAGTGTCGGGCCGATGCACGGCGCCCACCCGATGCCCAGCGCAATCCCGAGCAGCGGCGCGCCGACGAGGCCGAGGTTCCCGCGGATCTGCGGCCGGACGATCCGCTGCGCCAGGCCGAAGACGCCGATGAAGACCAGGCCCATCGCGATGACGACGACGCCGAGGATCCGCGTGATGAGGTCGGCGTATTCGAGCAGGAACCGGCCGACCGTGCCGCCGAGCATCGCCATGCTGACGAACACGACGGTGAAGCCGGCGATGAAGAGCAGGACCCCCAGCACCAGCCGCCCGCGTGCGGGCTGCGTCTCATCGCTTCCCTGCGGTCCGTGCTCAGGGACCGGGCTCCCTCCGTTCACCGGGCCAGCGGAGCCGGACGAAACGGGCTGCGCAACGGCGCGCGGCGCCCGCGGCGCGACGGCGCCGCCGATGAACCCGAGGTACCCGGGCACGAGGGGCAGCACGCACGGCGACAGGAACGAGATCAGCCCTGCCAGCACGGCGATGGGGATCGCGACCAGGAGCGAGCCGTCGGCGACGAGGTCGGCGAGGTTCACGCCTCCTCCAGCGTCTCGCGCACGAGCGTCTCGAGGATGGACGCCTCCTCGAGCTGCCCGATGATGCGAGCGGCGACCCGGCCCTCGCGATCCAGGACCAGGGTGACCGGGACGGCGTTCAGCGGTGTCTGGCCGGCGAACGCGAGCTTGATCGAGCCGTCGACCGTGGTCAGCGCGCTGGGATAGGTCACGCCGTACTTCTCGGCGAACGCGCGGGATGCCTCGGCGCCGTCGTACAGATTCACACCGAGGAACGACACGTCGTCGGCGGCGAACGTCTGGTGAGCCTCTTCGAGCTCGGCCGCCTCGACGCGGCACGGCGCGCACGCGGCGTACCAGAAGTTGACCACGAGGACCTCGCCGGCGTAGTCGGCGCTCGAGGCGGTGCCCCCCACGTCGAGCGCGGCCTCGAACTCGATGGGCTCGGTGCGCTCGTCGGGAGCGACCTCCTCCACGCGCAGACCGTCGGCGGCGATGAACCCCTTGTTGTCGCCCTCGCGGTACTGATCCGCCAGCGGGTCGTCCGTGCAGGCGACCAGACCTGCCGCCAGCCCGGCCGCGAGAAGAGCGGATGCCGCGGCCCGCGCGCCGCGCGCGATCTTCCTCATACCGCCCCCACGTCCACGGCGCCGGACGTGGACGCCGGTTCGGCGTACGCCGTCTCGGTCCACTTCCCGTCCCTCATCTCGAAGCTGGTGACACTCGACAGCGCGCAGCGCCGCGTGCGGGGATCGTGCCGCAGCGGAAGACCCGCGACGGCGAGGTGCGTGATCCAGATCGGCAGCTGATGGGACACGATGACGATGTCGCCCGAATCGGCGGCATCCCACGCCTCCGTCATCGCTGCGTTCATGCGGCCGACGACGTCGGCGTACGGCTCACCCCAGCTCGGCAGGGCCGGCTTGCGCAGGTGGCGCCAGTTCCACGGGTTGACCAGCGCGTGCAGCATCCGCCTGCCCTCGAAGACGTTGGTCGGCTCGATCACGCGGTCATCCACCTGCGCCGCGATGCCGAACAGCTCCGCGAACGGCTCGGCCGACTCCTGCGTGCGCTGCAGCGGCGAGCAGATGAGCGCGGCGACCGGGCGCTCCATGGCACGGACGAACTCCGCGGCCTGGCGGGCCATGCGACGGCCGTCGACGCTCAGTCCGTACCCCGGGAGTCGCCCGTAGAGCACGCGGCGGGGGTTGTGGACCTCCCCGTGGCGCACGAGATGCAGGCGATCGGCGGGCACCGCACCAGTCTACGGCGGGCTGTTCTGTGGGGCGGCTGAGCGTCAGTCCACCGAGGTCGACGCCGGCTCCCGCTCGTCGTCGTCGCTGACGCGGCGCTCGCGGTCATCGGTGCGACCGCGGTCGAGGTCGGTGTCACCGCGTTCGCGCTTGGCAGCCAGGAGAGCCCGCGTGCGGTGGACGACGAACCAGACCACGGCGACGGCCACCACCGCGATGACGGCGTACTGCACGACGTCGACGTACTGCTCGACGATGTGCCACGACTCCCCCAGCAGGTAGCCGGCGAGCACGAACACGGTGTTCCAGATGAGACTGCCCAGCGTGGTCAGCAGCCCGAACCGCCACAGCGGCATCCGCGTCACGCCGGCGGGAATGGAGATGAGGCTGCGGAAGATCGGGATCATGCGCCCGAAGAACACCGCCTTGCCGCCGTGCCGCTCGAACCACGCGACCGTCCGGTCGATGTCGTCGGCCTTGAGCAGGGGCACCTTCGCGGCGATGCGGCGCAGGCGGTCGACGCCGAACCAGGCGCCGATCCCGTAGAGCAGCAGCGCTCCGATCAGCGAGCCGGCCGTCGTCCAGGCCAGCGCCTCGAACAGCGAGAACGAGCCGCGGCTGGCCGCGAGGCCGGCCATCGGCAGCACCACCTCGCTGGGCAGCGGCGGGAAGATGTTCTCGAGTGCGATCGCGATGCCGGCTCCGGCAGGGCCGATCAGATCCATCAGCGAGACGGACCAGTCCAGCAGCGCGCCCAGCCACGAGGTGTCGGTGTTGTCGCTCATCCCGCCCCACGGTACGGGGTCGGCATGGATCCTTCCTGGGTGCTGACCCCCGAATCCGCTGAGGGCTCTCCCCCGCGCCGCGGCTCAGAGCGTCGAGCCGGGCACGCCCGCGGACGCGATCGCGGCTCCGAGGAACCACGCGCCGATCACCAGCGGCACGCCAACCAGCGGCACCCAGAACGCCAGACGCCGGCGCACGAGCAGCACGACGACCACCGTCACAGCCGCTGCCAGCAGCACCCACGGAAGGATCATCGCCGTCAGCATGCCCGCCGAGATGAGGCCGGTGTCGCACTCCACCGCGCCGCACGGATCGGATGCCATCGCGAGGAAAGCCCCGAACAGCGATGTCAGCGCGGCAAGGACCCCCAGGCCGAGCAGCAGCACCACGGACAGCACGACATCCCACACGCGAACCGGCCGGGATGAGGGGGCGAGGGCGGTCACGGCCTCATCCTAGGGCGCACGTAGACTTGTCGCTCGTGAGTGAACGCGTTCTCGTCCAGCAGCTGCAGGGTCTCGCCGACGGACCCGTCTCCGTCTCCGGGTGGGTCGAGACCGTCCGGGATCAGAAGAAGGTGCAGTTCGTCATCCTGCGCGACGAGACCGGCGCCGTGCAGCTGGTCAACCCGGCCACGCGTCCCGCCGAGGACGGATCCGAACAGGATGCCGCGGCGCTCGCGCTCACCGACACCATCTCGAACCTCGCCACCGGCACGTTCCTCACGGTCACCGGCGACCTCAAGCACGACGAGCGGGTGAAGCTCGGCGGCGTGGAGATCAGGATCGGCACGCTGGAGATCGCCGGGGCCGCCCTGCCCGAGACGCCGATCGCCGCGGACAGCGGGCTCGACAAGCGCATGGACTGGCGCTTCCTCGACCTCCGCCAGCGCCGCAACAACCTCATCTTCCGCGTGCAGACCACCCTCGAGCACGCCATGCGCACGTACTGGATCGAGCGCGACTACATCGAGGTCCACTCGCCCAAGCTGATGGCGTCGGCCTCCGAGTCCAACGCGGAGCTCTTCTCGCTGGAGTACTTCGGCGACCAGACCGCCTACCTCGCGCAGTCGCCTCAGTTCTTCAAGCAGATGGCGCAGGTCGCCGGGTTCGGCAAGATCTTCGAGATCGCGCCCGCCTTCCGCGCCGACCCCTCGTTCACCAGCCGCCACGCGACGGAGTTCACCTCGATCGACGCCGAGATCAGCTGGATCGACTCCCACGAGGACGTCGCCGGCATGCAGGAGGAGCTCCTCGCGACGGCGATCCAGGCCGTGAAGGACAAGCACGGCGCCGAGGTCCAGGAGCTGTTCGGCGTCGAGGTCCAGGTCCCGGCGGTGCCCTTCCCCCGCATCCCGCTCGCCGAGGCCCGCGAGATCGTCAAGAGCCGCGGCTACGACATCCCCCGCACCGATGGAGACCTCGACCCCGAGGGCGAGCGCCAGATCTCCGCGTACGTCGAGGAGACCTACGACCACCAGTTCGTGTTCATCACCGACTACCACCCCGAGATCCGCGCGTTCTATCACATGCGCGATGAGCGGACGGGGCTGACCAAGAGCTACGACCTGCTGTTCAAGGGGGTCGAGATCACGACCGGCGCCCAGCGTGAGCACCGCGTCGACGTCCTCATCGAACAGGCCAAGGAGAAGGGCCTGGAGCCGGAGCACCTCGACTTCTACTTCGACTTCTTCCGCTACGGCGCACCGCCGCACGGCGGCTTCGGAATGGGGCTCGCCCGCGTGCTGATGCTGCTGCTCGGCGAATCGTCGATCCGCGAGGTCACCTATCTCTTCCGTGGCCCGACGCGCCTCGCACCCTGACGGCCGGTTCATCGGGGCTGAATAGGGGGCCCCTACGGGGTTTTTCCCCCTTGTGCAGATCCGCCCTCCCCTCGAAGCTGTGTGCGGCGCGAGGAACCTCTCGTCGACGGACGATCTGCTTTTGGGGACTTACATGAGCTATCCGCACACTCGGAAGAACCGAATCCGGGCCGCATCGGCCCTTCTCACCGCCACCGCGGCCGCGTTCGCGCTGGCATCCGTCGGGGCGCCGGCGACAGCCGCGGAGGCGGAGTCGTGGGTCGTCGCGAGCGGCCTGGACAATCCACGACAGCTCTCCATCGGTCCCGGCGGCTCGGTGTACGTCGCCGAGGCGGGAACGGGAGGCGACGGACCATGCCTGCCCAGTCCCGAGGACCCGGCGGCGAGCGTCTGCCTCGGCGACACCGGCGCGGTCACCGAGATCCGGCACGGCGTACAGACGCGGGTCGTCACGGGTCTGCCCTCCCTCGCCGGGGCGGACGGCTCCGCCGCGACAGGCCCGTCGGCCGTGAGCGTCCGTGGCAACAACATCGCGGTTCTGATGGGCCTCGGCGGCAACCTGGAGACCCGGGCGCAGCTCGGAGCCGAGGGCGCGGAGCTGGGCACCATGCTCACCGGCCGGATCGGGCAGGACCTGAGTGTCGCCGTAGACGTCTCCGCGTACGAGCAGGCCCACAACCCCGATGGCGGGCACATCGACTCCAACCCCAACGGCTTCACCGACGTGAACAGCAAGCGGTGGACGATCGCCGATGCCGGTGCGAACGCCGTGGTGACGATGGGCGGCAATCAGCCCGACGCCACGGTCGCGGTCCTGCCGCCGGCGATGGGGGTGCCGCCGTGGGGCGGCGACCCGATTCCCGCCGAGTCGGTCCCGACGAACGTCGTGCAGGGCCCCGACGGCGCGTACTACGTCTCCGAACTCCTGGGCTTCCCCTTCCCGGTCGGCGAATCGCGCATCTGGCGTGTCGTCCCGGGCGAGGAGCCGACGGTGTACGCCACGGGCCTGAGCAATGTGACGAGCCTCGCCTGGCAGCACCGGACGCTGTACGCGGTGCAGATCACCGACGGCAGCTTCCTGGACGAGACGCAGCCGCCCATCGGCTCGTTGCGCAAGGTGATCCCGGGCAGCGAGCAGCACCCTGCTGTGCTGAGCGGTCTGTTCGCGCCGTACGGGGTCGCCATCCACGGCACGACGGCCTATGTGAGCACCGGCGCGATCCTTCCCGGCGCCGGCGAGGTGCACGCCGTCAGCCTTCGCTAGACCCTCCCGAGCGAACGCCGCTCGGCTCCCTTCGCGGACCGGGCGGCGTTCGTGCGCGGGTCAGTTCGCCGCGAGCGCCGCGCGCAGGCGGTCGGGGGACACCCGCCAATGCCCGTGGAGGCGGCCGTCGATGAGCACCACCGGGATCTTCTCCCACCACTGGGCGTACAGGGCCGGGTCGTCGGCGATCGACAGCTCCTCGACCTCCACGGCATCCTCCGGCAGGTCCGCCACGACGGTCTCGACCACCTCACGCGCGACGTCGCACAGGTGGCAGTCGGGCTTGCCGATGAGGGTCAGCGTCGTCACGCTCTCAGTCTAGAAGCGGCGTCCGCGCCGCCGGCTCAGTGCGCGACCGGATACCCGGATGCGATCCACTCGTCGGTCCCGCCCTCGACGTTCGTCGCGTCGTAGCCCCGCGCCTGCAGCGCCTCGACCACGCGCGCGGAGCGGCCGCCGACCTTGCAGATGACGTCGAACGCGGCATCCGGAAGCTCGTCGAGCCGCTCGCCGAGGATCGACATCGGCAGGTTGATCGCGCCGGGGACGTGCCCCTGCGCGAACTCCCACTCCTCGCGCACATCGATGAGCGGGGTCCCCGCTCGCTCGTGCAGCTGCTGGACCGTGATCGACTTCATGCTGACCCTTCGTCACGCGACCGATACACGAAGCGCCCCCGTCGACCGAAAGCGCACGTCGGCGCTGACCGGTCGGGGGACGCTTGTGTCGATGCCGCTTACTTCTTGTTGCGGCGCTGGTGGCGAGTCTTGCGAAGCAGCTTGCGGTGCTTCTTCTTCGCCATGCGCTTGCGGCGCTTCTTGATGACAGAACCCACGGAAAACCTCACTATGTCGGGGTCTGGGCGCGGCGTCCGCGCCCGGGAACCGGCGATTTGCGAAAAACGCCTCGGGACAGTCTAGCCGACCCGGGCCACCCGCCGTGTCGCACCCCTCGGGCGCCCGAGAGGGTGACGCCCGGCAGTGCGATCAGAGCACCTTCGACAGGAAGTCCTTGGTGCGCGAATGCCGCGGGTTGGACAGCACCTCGCGCGGGTCGCCGTCCTCGACGATGACGCCCCCGTCCATGAAGATCAGCCGGGAGCCCACCTCCCGCGCGAAGCCCATCTCGTGCGTGACCACCAGCATCGTCATGCCTTCGTCCGCGAGTGCGCGCATGACCGCGAGCACCTCGCCGACAAGCTCGGGGTCCAGCGCCGATGTCGGCTCGTCGAACAGCATCATGTCGGGATTCATGCACAGCGCGCGCGCGATCGCAACGCGCTGCTGCTGGCCGCCGGACAGGTGCGACGGGTACGCATCCGCTTTCTCGCCCAGTCCGACGCGCTCGAGCATCTCGTGCGCGGTGCGCTCAGCCTCGGCCTTCGGCCGCTTCAGCACGCGCCGCTGCGCGACCGTCAGGTTTCCGAGGACGGTCATGTGCGGAAACAGGTTGAAGCTCTGGAAGACCATCCCGATGCGCGTGCGGACGCTGTCGATGTCGACCTCGGGATCGAGGATGTCGATCCCCTCGATGAGGATGGTCCCGTCGCTGGGCGTCTCGAGCATGTTCACCGAGCGCAGGAGCGTCGACTTGCCGGACCCCGAGGGACCGATCACGCACACGACCTCGCCCGGCATGACGGTGAGGTCGATCGAGCGGAGCACCTCGTTGTCGCCGAAGCGCTTGACGAGGCCGCGCAGCTCGATGGCCGGCGCGGCGGTTGTGTTCGGATCGGTGCTCATCGCTGCTTCGCCAACCGTCGTTCCATCCATGCCGCCGCTCGCGTGAGCGGGATCGTCACCACGAGGTACAGCATCGCCGCCATGACGAGCGGGGTCGCGTTCGCCGTCGTCGTGCTGGCGTCGCGCGCGAACGTCGTCAGCTCCTTCGTGAACACGGTGGAACCGGCGATGAACAGCAGCGACGTGTCCTTCAGCAGCAGCACGAACTCGTTCGTGAGCGGCGGGATGATGATCCGGAAGCCCTGCGGCAGGATGATCCAGAACATCGTCTTCAACGGCGACATGCCCAGCGACCGGGATGCCTCGGTCTGCCCCTTGGGAACCGCCTGGATCCCGGCGCGGATGACCTCGGCCATGTACGCGGAGGCCACCAGGATGAGGCCGACCAGTCCCGCCCCGACCGGGCCGCCCGGCACCCGCACGTTCAGCGCGATGGGCAGCATGAACGCGACGGCGAAGATCGTGAGCAGGGCGGGCAGGCCGCGGAAGAGCTCGATCCAGGCGGTCGCGAACCATCGGTACGGGCCGATGCTCGACAGCTTCATCATCGCGAAGAGAATGCCCAGGAGCGCGCCGCCTGCGAAGGCGATGACGGTGAACAGCAGCGTGTTCACCAGGGCGATCGTGAGGATCTGCGGGAACTGCTGGGCGGCGACCTCGAGATTGAAGAACTGCTGCGCCAGCCGCGGCCAGTTGGTGGACAGCCCGATCCACACGATGATGCCGATGAACAGGACATACATCGTGCCCCGGTACAGCTTCGACCGGGTGGTGCGTTTCACCGCCATCGTGAGCGTTCCGCTGCCGCTGTCAGTTGGCGAAGTACTCGTCGTAGATCTCCTGGTACGTGCCGTCCTCGCGCAGCTGCGCGAGTGCCTCGTTCACCGCTTCCAGGAGCGCGGTCTTCTCGCCCTTGGCGAACGCGAATCCGTACTGCTCGTCCGTCTCGTACTCCTCGACGATCGTGTACGCGCTGTCTGCGCGCTCGTGTTCGAGGTTGACGGGGAGGTCCTGCAGGATCGCGTCGATGTTGCCCGCCTGCAGCGCCGGCCACAGCTCGCCATCCGAGGGGAAGGCGACGATCTCGGCATCCTCCGGAGCGTTCTCCTCCGTGTAGGCCTCGCCGGTGGTGCCCTGCTGGACGCCGACCGTCTTCCCGCCGAGGTCGTCGATCGAGGCGATTCCCGAGTCGGCCGGCACGAGCAGGGACTGCAGCGAGTCGTAGTACGGGTCGGAGAAGTCGATGTTCGCCTGACGCTCCTCGGTGATGGTCATGGCGGATGCCGCGATGTCGCACTGCCCCGCGGCGAGGGTCGTGCCGGACTGCAGGCCGTCGAAGCCGACCGCCTGCACGGCGACGTCCAGACCCAGCTCTTCGGCGATGGCCGTGAGCAGGTCGATGTCGAACCCGGAGTATCCGCTCGGGCTGTCGGCATCCTCGAACTCGAACGGCGGGTAGGGGATGTCGGAGCACACCGTCAGGGTGCCCGGGGTCACCAGACCGAAATCGTCGCCGGCATTGCCGCCCGCGGAGTCGGTGCCGCTCCCGGATCCGCCACCGGCGCATCCGGCGAGCGCGAGGGCTGCGGCGGCGAGGCCGGCTCCGACGAGGAACGAAGGGCGTCGGTGCATGAGTACTCCTGGACGATGTCGGTGGGATCCGGGGCGATGCCGCGGATGATGCGTCAGCAGACGACGAGTCGCCCTATTTTGTCACGCTCCGACAGCGACAACGGTCAGCGAGCCCGGTGACCGACGCTCCAGGGACCGATCGGTCAGCCCACGTCGGCGATCGGGCGCTGCAGGGCTTCGGTGACGGCGGACTCGGGGACGCGATAGCTGCGCCCGAAGCGCACGGCCGGAAGCTCCCCGGCGTGCACCAGCCGGTAGACCGTCATCTTCGATACGCGCATCAGCTCCGCGACTTCGGCGACGGTGAGAAACCGCACATCCGGCAGCTCCGCCATGAGATCCCTTTCCCCAGAGAACAGCTGTCCACACTCTAGAGCCGGGGAGGGACGCGTGTAAACACATGTGACCGGTGGGGCTCCTGTGCTCCGGCCATGATCCGCTCAGCGGGCGCGCCGCTCCCTCGCCTCGCGCGCCGCCTGCCGCTCCAGCTTGCGAGCCGCCCGTAGCGCCTTCTCGGCGTCGCGGACCGCCTTCCTCGCTTCCCGATACCGCTTGTCGTCCGCGATGTCGGCGTCGTCGAGCTCCATCCAGGGCATGCGCTCAGCCGTCCGCCCGTGCGCGACGGCCTCGATGTACGCGGCCACACCGTCGAGGCTGCGCTCCAGCCCGAATGCGAACGAATCTGACTCGTCGAGGAAGACGCCGGCGTCGATCGCGGCACGCAGGTGCGGATAGCCGTCCGCGGTGATGAGCGCACGATAGAGCGCGTCCTCGCGTGCCGTGATGTCGCTGCTGCTCAGACCGCGGTCCCGCTCCGTCCGCTGGTATCCCGCGAGGACGATCCCGGTCCACCGTGCGGCGCCGGTCACGAGCAGCAGCACCGCGAGCCGCTCCTCATGGTTCAGAGGCGTGTCGGCCAGCGCCGCGAGTCCCGCATCCATCCACGCTGCGCTGTTCGGTGTCGCGGGCGACCCGCTGATGGGCACGTCGAGCACCCAAGGATGCTCGAGGTACCGATGAACCTGCTCGCGATACAGGGCGGTCAGCCGGGCCCGCCAGTCCCCCGCGGTGCGGCTCTCCTCCGAGGGCAGACCGGTCGCCTCCTCCTGCATGAGCAGGATCAGATCGTCCTTCGCGCTGACGTAGCGGTAGAGCGACATCGGCGTGAAGCCCAGTCGCGCCGCGACGGCCGCCATCGAGACGGCGCCCAATCCTTCGGCATCGGCGATCTCGACCGCCGCCTCCACGATCCGCTCGACGCTCATCTCGCGCTTGGGCCCGCGCTGCGGGGCGGCCGCCACACCCCAGGCCAAGGCGATGCCGCGTGGGAGTTCGGGCTCCGGAGCGTCGTTCATCGCGCCAGTCTAAGACTGTATAAGACGTAAACAGTGTGTTACGGTCATAAACAGTTACTGTCGTAAACAGTTTTAGACGTACACCGAAAGGATGCCGCGATGCCCGAGACACTGCCGGAGCCCGCCATCGACGTCCGGGGCCTGCGCAAGGCCTTCGGTCGCCACACTGTCCTGGACGGCCTCGACCTCACCGTGCGGCGCGGCGAGATCCTCGCCCTCCTCGGTCCGAACGGCGCAGGCAAGACCACGACGATCAACATCCTCACCACCCTGGTGCGCCCTGACGCCGGCACGGCGACCGTGGCGGGCGTCGACGTCGCCCGGCATCCCGACGCGGTGAAGCAGCGCATCAGCCTCACCGGCCAGGCCGCAGCGGTCGACGACGGGCTCACCGGCACCGAGAACGTCGCGATGCTGGCGCGGCTGTCGGGCCTCTCCGCCCGCGCCGCACGCGGCCGGGCTGCGGAGCTGCTGGCACGGTTCGACCTCACCCATGCCGCCGGCAGACGCGTGGGCGCCTACTCCGGCGGCATGCGCCGCCGGCTCGACCTCGCGCTGAGCTTCGTCGTCACCCCCGAGATCCTGTTCCTCGACGAGCCGACGACAGGTCTGGACACCCGCAGCCGACGCGAGCTGTGGAACGTCATCCGCTCCCTCGCCGACGCCGGCACGACCGTGTTCCTGACCACGCAGTACCTCGAGGAGGCAGACCAGCTGGCCGACCGCATCGCCGTCCTCGACGGCGGGCGGGTGGTCGCGATCGGGACCGCGTCCTCGCTCAAGGCGCGCATCGGGGGCGACACCGTCGAGCTTCGCGACGCGCACGGCGCCCTCGTGCGCGAAGTGCCCACCGACGGCACCGTCTCGGGCCTGCGACGGGCGCTCGACCAGCTCGACGAGTCGGGCGCGGAGGGCGTCGTGTCGCTGCGTCGTCCCACGCTCGACGACGTCTTCCTCGCACTGACCTCATCCGACCGCCCGCGCGGCCCCCGCGCCGACGCCGACCTCAAGGAGATCGCATGACCACGTCCGTTCCGGCGCCCTCTGCGCCCGCGCTGCGCCCGCGCATCTCGGGCCTGACCGCCGAAGCCGTCTTCGTCACCCGGAGCCTCCGTCACTCGCTGCGCGACGGCGAGTCCGCCCTCATGGCGATCATGCTGCCGGTGCTGCTGATGCTGCTGTTCACGTTCGTCTTCGGAGGCGCGCTGGATCCGTCCGGCGGCTATGTCGACTACGTGGTCCCCGGCATCGTGCTGCTGTGCGCCGGCTTCGGTGCGGCCTCCACCGCGGTGTACGTCGCGAACGATATGAAAGCCGGCATCATCGACCGGTTCCGCACCATGCCGCTCCGCGCGAGTGCCGTGCTCACCGGGCATGTGGTCGCCAGCCTGCTGCGCAATCTGCTCGCCACCGGGATCGTCATCGCCGTGGCGCTGCTGCTCGGATTCCGGCCCACGGCCGACGTCTGGGGCTGGATCGGCGCGGTCGGCGTCATCGCCCTGTACATCCTGACCATCACCTACCTGTTCGCCGCGATCGGCCTTGCGGCCGGGAGCCCGGAGGCGGCCAACGGCTACGGCTTCGTCATCCTGTTCCTGCCGTACCTCTCGAGCGCCTTCGTGCCGGTCCAGACGATGCCCGAGTGGCTGCGGTGGGTCGCCGAGAACCAGCCGGTGACGCCCATCATCGAGACGATCCGCGGTCTTCTCATGGGCACCGCCATGGGACAGTCGCCGTGGTGGGCGGTGGGCTGGTGCCTCGCGATCCTCGCGGTCTCGTTCGTTTGGGGCGCGTGGCTGTTCCGGCGCAAGGCCGGGAGGCGCTGAGAGGGTGGCGGTGTCAGGGGCGGCCGGGGAGACGCTTGAGGGCCGTCTCGAAGGCATGCTTGGCGGATGCCGCGGCCCGGCCCACAACCTCGGCCGCATGCGCGGCTGAATCCGGCAGGCCGGCGGACGGCGTGCTCACCTGCTCCTGCGTGCCGTTGCCGAGGAAGGGCACCAGCCAGTCGTCGACCTCGTCCAGGGGAGCGGCCGACAGGCTGTAGTAGCGGTGCTGGCCCTCCTCGCGCACCGAGACCAGGCGCGCGTCCCGCAGCACCTTGAGGTGCTTGGACACCGTCGGCTGGCTGGCTCCGAGTTCCAGGACGATGTGCGACACGCTCGTGCCGCGCTCTCCGGCGGAGGACCGATCGAGCAGAAGTCGCAGGATGTCGCGACGCGTGCCGTCCGCAATCACGTCGAAGATGTCCGCCATGTGCTCAGATTAGTCGGGAGCCCTGCGGAGTACCATGATGACGACCGCCGGACCGTTCGCTACAGGAGGACCCGCATGTCGAATGGCAGGCGCGTCACCCCGGCGACGGCCGCGGACCGCCTGCGTCGAGTCGGACATGCCGTCCTGGAGTACTTCCGGGAGCTGACGCAGCGGTCGCCTGCCCGATTCGCGATCCTGATCTACGTCGGGCTGATCCTCGTCTTCACCGCCCTGTTCTCCTTGCCGATCGCCGCCGAGGACGGCGAGGTCACCCCCTTCACCGATGCCTTCTTCACAGCGGTGTCGACGATCTGCGTGACGGGCCTGGCCACCCTCGACATGGCGACGCATTGGTCGCCGTTCGGGCACGTCCTCGTCTTCATCGGGGTGCAGATCGGCGCGCTGGGCGTGCTCACGATGGCGTCCATCCTGGGTCTGGTCATCTCGCGGCGTCTGGGGCTGCGGGCCAAGCTCATCGCCGCCAGCGACACCAATCCGCTGCGTTCGCACGGCGGTCCGGTCAATGAGAGTCAGACCGTGCAGCTGGGACAGATCGGCAGCCTCCTGGCGACGGTCGCACTGTCGACGCTCGTCATCGAGGCGGTGGTCGCGGTGCTCCTGTACCCGGGACTGATCGTGGCGGGCGTGCCGTGGCATACCGCGCTCTGGGAGGCGCCGTACTACGCGGCGATGGCCTTCACCAATACGGGGTTCACCCCGAACGCCGAGGGCCTGGCGCCTTTCGCGCACGACTACTTCTTCCTGTCGGTCCTCATGGCCGGAGTCTTCCTCGGGTCGATCGGCTTCCCGGTCATCTACACCCTGCGCAAGCACCTGTGGCACGTGCGGCGATGGTCGCTGCACACCAAGCTGACGCTCATCACGACCGCGACGCTGTTCCTCCTCGGCGGCGTCGCGTTCCTCGTGCTCGAGTACGACAACCTGCTGACCCTCGGCACCCAGGACGCGTGGGACACCACCTTCCAGGCGTTCTTCCTCTCGGCGATGACGCGTTCGGGCGGCTTCGCGATCCTCGACATCGGCGAGCTCAATCAGTCGAGTCTGCTGGTGGCCTGCATGCTGATGTTCGTGGGCGGCGGGTCGGCGTCGACGGCCGGCGGCATCAAGGTGACCACGCTCGCGGTCATCGCCCTCGCCGTGTGGTCCGAGGCGAAGGGCCGGGCGTCCAACCAGGTGTTCGGACGACGCATCCCCAGCGACGTCCTGCGCGTGGCGCTCTCCGTCGTCGCGTGGGGGGCGACCATCGTCGCGGTCGCGACGATCATCATCACGCAGATCACCAAAGCCGACCTCGGGGACGTCCTGTTCGACGTGATCTCGGGCTTCGCGACGGTCGGGCTCTCCACGGGACTGACCGCGGACCTGCCGGATTCCGCCGCCATCGTGCTCGCGATCACGATCGTCATGGGTCGCGTTGGTACAGTGACCTTGGCCGCCGCGGTGGCCGCGACATCCCGTACGCAGCTGTATTCGCTGCCCGTGGAAAGGCCCATCGTTGGTTGAGCGGATCAGAGGCGACGCGCCCGTTCTCGTGATCGGACTCGGACGCTTCGGCGCCGCCTGCGCCGGCGAGCTGGACCGGCTCGACCGCGAGGTGCTCGCGATCGACGAGAGTCTCGAGCTCGTGCAGAAGTGGTCCGAGCGCGTCACGCACGCCGTGCAGGCCGACGCCCGGAACATCGACGCGCTGCGGCAGATCGGCGCCCAGGACTTCCAGGTGGCCGTCGTCGCCGTGGGGTCGCTGATCGAGGCATCCGTCCTCATCACCGCCAATCTCGTCGACCTGAAGGTCCCGCAGATCTGGGCGAAAGCGGTGTCGCAGTCGCACGGCAAGATCCTGGCTCGCGTGGGGGCGAATCACGTCATCTACCCGGAACGCGAAGCCGGGGAGCGCGTCGCCCACCTGGTCAGTGGCCGCATGCTCGACTTCATCCGCTTCGACGACGACTTCGTTCTGGCCAAGATGTATCCGCCGAAGTTCGTCCGCGGGGTCGGGCTGAACGAATCCGGGGTGCGCACCAAGTACAACGTCACCGTGGTCGGCGTGAAGAGCCCCGGCAAGCCCTTCCGCTACGCCGAGGCCAACACGGTCATCACCAACCACGACCTCATCATCGTCTCGGGCACCAACTCCGACATCGAGCGCTTCGCCGCCCTCGACCGCTGACCATGTCGGCGGCGCGGGG
>JAPSKH010000010.1:53028-58316 GCA_031177765.1 Microbacterium sp.
GTACAGCAACCTCTGGGTGGTGCGCCTCGCCGACGACGGTCGGGCGTCGTCGTTCACCGAGTGGTGGATGGACCAGGCCGACTCCAGCTGACGAGAGGCGCCGCTCGGGCGCTACGCGCCGGCCGCGAGCTCGCGGGCACGGGCGAGCGCCGCGTCGGTGGCGCGGCCGAACACCTCGTCGAGAGCGGCATCCTGCAGCACCGCGATCGCGCGCTCGGTCGTGCCCTTGGGACTGGTCACCTGCCGGCGCAGCTCGGCGGGCTCCTCCCCCGAGGCCTCGAGCAGCGCCGCGGCGCCGATGAACGTCTGCTCGGCCAGGATCCGCGCCTGCTCGAGCGGGAAGCCCTTCGCGACCGCCGCTGCCGTGAACTCCTCCACGAGCAGGAAGACGTACGCCGGACCGGATCCCGAGATCGTCGAGAGCGCGTCGATCTGCGCCTCGGGCACCTCGACGACGGTGCCGACCGTCTCGAAGAGCCGCCGCACCACGTGCACCGCGTCGGCATCGGCTCCGGTTCCGGCGGCGAGGCCCGTCACTCCCTTCCCCACGAGCGCCGGAGTGTTGGGCATCGAGCGCAGCACGGCGACGTCGGGGCCGAGGATCTCCTCGAAGGTCGCGATCGTGACACCTGCGGCGAGGCTCACGACGATCGTTCCCGGTCGCAGGACCGGGGCGATCTCGCGGAGGAGGTCCGGCACCATCGCCGGTTTCACACCGATGAGGACGATGTCGGCCGAAGCTGCGGCATCCGTGTTCCCCGACGGCCGCTCCTCCAGGGCGATGCTCTCGACGCCGTCGAGTCCCGCGAGCTCCGCCGCCTTCGCCCGCGAGCGGTTGGTGGCCCTGACGCCGCCGGTGGCGAGGCCGGATGCCACGAGCCCGCGCACGATGGCACCGCCCATCGAGCCGGCGCCGAGGATCGCGAGCGGAGGCAGTGGGAACGCGTCGAACACCATGGCGTCATCCTACGATCGTGCGACTAGTTGAGCGTTGACTTATATAAGCTTCGGCGCAACAATGGATGCGTGCACGCTCTCGACATTCTGGGCGATCCGGTCCGGCGGCGGATCCTCGAGCTCCTCTCCGACGGCGAGCGCAGCGCCGGCGACATCGGCGAGATCGTGCAGCGCGAGTTCGGCATCTCGCAGCCGGCGGTGTCGCAGCACCTCCGGGTCCTTCGAGAATCCGGCTTCGCGCTGGTGCGCGCGGACGGGACGCGTCGCATCTACGCACTCGAGCCTGACCAGCTGGAGGCCGCGGCGTCGTGGTTCGATCCGTTCCGGCGATTCTGGCAGCCGCGGCTCGACGCGCTGGGCACAGAGCTCGCCCGCGGCCGCCGGCAGCGGCGGCTCGCGGAGGACCGCGCCGCGCCGGCGAACGAGGCATCCGCGGCGGCGAACGACACAGACGACAACGACGACACCACCGACGACAAGGAGAACTGACATGGTGGACGTGAACGCGCAGATCCAGGCGGTCGACCGCTCCGTGCGCACGGAGGAGCAGGACGGCACGCCGATCCGGGTGCAGCAGCTCGGGCAGACGTACCCGTCGCCCATCGACGACGTGTGGAACGCCGTCACCGATCCCGACCGGATCGCCCGCTGGTTCCTGCCGGTCGAGGGCGAGGCCCGGCTCGGCGGTCGGTATCAGCTCGTGGGCAACGCCGGCGGCGAGGTGCTCGCGTGCACTCCGCCGGCGCAGGGACGAGCCGGCTACCGCATCACATGGGAGTACGGCGGCGGGATCTCGTGGGTCGAGGTCGTTCTGCAGGAGGTGGATGAGCGGTCCACGCGGCTCGAACTGACCCACAGCGCCCGCGCCGACGACGTGCCGGAGGGCTTCTGGGAGCTCTACGGCCCCGGCGCGACCGGCGTCGGCTGGGACGGCGGTCTGCTGGGCCTGGCCCTCCACCTCTCGAGCGACGCGAGCGTGACGCCCGAGGATGCCGAGGCATGGGTCGCATCGGAGGAAGGCCGCGCCTTCCACCGCGCGGCGGCGACGGCCTGGGGTCACGCGCACGCCGCCAGCGGCGCGGACCCGCAGGAGGCCGCTCGCGCTGCCGACAACACGTACGCGTTCTTCACCGGCCAGGAGAGCGCGGCCGCGGAATGACCGGCGGTTCGGGATGCCGCAGCCGGTGGCATCCCGAACCTGAAAGGCGGTTCACCACACCGCGCTCCGCCGGGCTATAGTCGAGGCAGCGGCGGCGCCGGTGCCTCCGCAGGACCTGGGGAGGCACCCGACATGACCCTCTTCGACGGCATCACCGCACGTCTGATCGAGACGGCGCGCCTGACGGTGAACGTGCTCGAGCGCGCCGGAGACGATCCGGCCACGCCGCCGGAACGGACAGTGGTCTTCATTCACGGCAACGTCTCGTCGGCGCTGTTCTGGCAGGAGATCATGCAGGATCTCCCCGGCGACCTGAGGGTGCTCGCGATCGATCTCCGCGGCTTCGGCGGCACCGAGCACGCTCCGGTCGACGCCACCCGCGGCGTGCGCGACTTCAGCGACGATGTACACGCCACGCTCGAGGCGCTCGGCATTCCGACCGCGCACCTGGTGGGATGGTCGATGGGTGGCGGCGTGATCCTGCAGTACGCGCTCGACCACCCCGTGCTGAGTCTCACGCTCCAGGCTCCGGTGTCGCCGTACGGCTTCGGCGGCACGCGCCGCGACGGCACGCGCCTGACCGACGACGACGCGGGATGCGGCGGCGGCGGCGCCAACCCCGACTTCGTGCGACGGCTGAGCGAGAAGGACACCTCCGACGAGGCCCCCACCTCACCACGCAGCGTCTTCCGTTCGGGCTACGTGGCATCGGGCTTCCACACCGATCACGAAGACGTGTGGGTCGCATCCATGCTCACGACGTCCACCGCGACCGGCAACTACCCCGGCGACGCCGCACCGAGCGAGAACTGGCCCGGCTTCGCCGCCGGAAGGATCGGCGTGCTCAACACCATGGCCCCGAAGTACTTCGACGTGTCGGGGATCGTCGACCTCGCCCAGAAGCCCCCGATCCTGTGGATCCACGGCACCGCCGACGCGATCGTGTCGGATGCCTCCTTCTACGACCTCAACCACCTCGGTCAGCTCGGCATCATCCCGGGCTGGCCCGGAGCCGAGGTCGCCCCCGCACAGGAGATGATCGCGCAGACCCGGGACGTGCTGGGGCGCTACGCCGATGCCGGCGGCGACGTGACCGAGATCTCGATGGACGGCGTCGGCCACTCGCCGCACCTGGAACGGCCGGCGGAGTTCCGGCGGGCGCTCCTCGGAGTGATCGGCTACGTCGGCTCACCCGCCGAGCCCGCGCCGGCGACGGAGGCGATCATCCTGCGCTCGTCGGACTGACCGGCCGTGGCGCGGCATCCTAGACTCGACGCATGAGTGCTTCGGGCGGCGGCAAGGCGATCATCGCGGCCTTCCTGGCCAACATGGGCATCGCGCTGGCGAAGTTCATCGCCTGGATCATCTCGGGCTCCGCGTCGATGCTCGCCGAGGCCATCCACTCCGTCGCCGACTCGGGGAACCAGCTCCTGCTGCTGCTCGGCGGCCGGCGGGCCAAGCGTCGCGCGGACCGCGAGCACCCGTTCGGGTACGGCCGGGAGCGCTATGTCTACGCGTTCGTCGTCGCCATCATCCTGTTCTCGGTCGGTGGTCTGTTCTCGATCTACGAGGGCGTCGACAAGCTGGCCCATCCGCACGAGGTCGAGAACGTGTGGATCCCCATCGTGGTGCTCGTCGTCGCCATCGTGCTCGAATCCTTCTCGCTGCGCACCGCGATCAGGGAGAGCAACCTGGTCCGCCCGAAGGGTCAATCGTGGGTCGCGTTCGTGCGGCGCGCCAAGGCTCCCGAGCTTCCCGTCGTGCTGCTGGAGGACATCGCGGCGCTGATCGGGCTCGTCTTCGCGCTGTTCGGCGTCGGCATGACGGCGATCACGCACAATCCGGTCTTCGACGCGATCGGCACCCTCATGATCGGGTCGCTGCTGATCCTCGTGGCGATCACGCTCGGCATCGAGACGAAGAGCCTGCTGGTGGGCGAGGGCGCGACCGATGCCGACCACGATCGCATCGTCGACGCGATCCTCGATGGTCCCGAGGTCCACAAGATCATCCACATCAAGACGCTGTACCTCGGGCCCGACGAGCTCATGGTGGCCGCCAAGCTGGCCTTCTCGGGCGACTCGCCGCTGGCCCACGTCGCCTCCGACATCGACCGCATCGAGACCCGGGTGCGGCAGGCGGTGGCCACCGCACGCGTCATCTACTTCGAGCCGGACATCTACCGCCCCGGCAGCGACCCGGCACCCTCGACCGAGGAGTTCTTCATCAAGTCCGCGGACTGAGCCGCTCCGGGCCGCCGACGCCCCACCCCGCACGCCGACGAGCCAGGAGAGACGTGGAGTACTGCCTTTTCACCGAACCGCAGCAGGGTGCCAGCTACGACGACCAGCTGGCCTTCGCCCAGACCGGGGAACGCCTGGGCTTCGACGGGTACTTCCGTTCGGACCACTACCTGCGGATGGGCGAGGGCGACCCGCTGCCTGGTCCCACCGACGCGTGGACGACTCTGGCCGGCCTCGCGCGCGAGACCTCGCGCATCCGCCTGGGCACCCTCGTCTCATCGGTGACGTATCGGGTGCCCGCCGTGCTGGCCATCCAGGTGGCGCAGGTCGACGCGATGTCGGGCGGCCGCGCCGAGCTGGGCCTCGGCACCGGCTGGTTCGAGCGGGAGCACCAGGCCTACGGCATCCCGTTCCCGCCGAAGCGGTTCGACATCCTCGAGGAGCAGCTCGAGATCGTGACGGGGCTGTGGTCGACACCGGTCGGCGGGTCGTACAGCTTCGAGGGAAAGCACCACCGCCTGAACGACGCGCCCGCGCTGCCGAAGCCCGTGCAGGATCGGGTGCCCGTCATCGTCGGAGGAGCCGGTCCCCGGCGCACGCCTGAGCTCGCGGCGCGCTTCGCGACGGAGTTCAACATCGGCTTCCAGCCCGAGGACGTCATCGCCGAGAAGTTCGCCGGCGTCCGCGCCGCCTGCGAGCGGGTCGGCCGCGACCCGGGCTCGCTCAAGCTCAGCGTCGCCCTGCCGACCCTGGCGGGGGCATCCGCCGCCGATCTGGACCGACGAGCCGCGAACATCGGCCGCACGGTCGACCAGCTGCGCGGCGCCACCAACATCGTGGGCGGGCGGGACGAGATCGTCGCGAAGGTGGAGCGGCTCGCGGCGCTGGGCGCGCAGCGGGTGTACTTCCAGCTGATGGATCTGCAGGAC
>JAPSKH010000011.1 GCA_031177765.1 Microbacterium sp.
AACGCCCCTCGGTCGTTGTCAGGAGATCAGTGCGGCGTTCCCGGCAACGATGGTGAGGTTGTCGCCTTCCATCGAGACGAAGCCGTCCTGCGCGTTGGCGACGATCTTCGATCCGGACGTCTCGGTGATGCGCACCTGGCCCTCGGCGAGGATCGCCAGGACCGGTTCGTGACCGGGCATGAAGCCGATCTCGCCCAGCACGGTCTTGGCGACGACCAGCGACGCCTCCCCCGACCAGACCTCGGCATCCGCCGAGACGAGGCTCACGTTGAGCGGCATGATCAGCCGTTCTCCTTCTGGATGCGTGCCCACGCCTCCTCGACGTCGGAGATGCCGCCGACGTTGAAGAACGCCTGCTCGGCGACGTGGTCGAACTCGCCCTTGACGATCGCGTCGAACGACTCGATGGTCTCCTTGATGGGGACGGTCGAACCCTCGACACCGGTGAACTTCTTCGCCATGTAGGTGTTCTGCGAGAGGAACTGCTGGATCCGGCGTGCGCGGGAGACGACGACCTTGTCCTCTTCGGAGAGCTCGTCGACACCGAGGATCGCGATGATCTCCTGCAGCTCCTTGTTCTTCTGCAGGATCTGCTTCACGGCGGTCGCCACGCGGTAGTGGTCCTCGCCGATGTAGCGCGGGTCGAGGATGCGGCTCGTGGACGTGAGGGGGTCCACCGCCGGGTACAGACCCTTCGACGCGATCTCGCGCGACAGCTCGGTCGTGGCGTCCAGGTGCGCGAAGGTCGTCGCCGGCGCCGGGTCGGTGTAGTCGTCGGCGGGCACGTAGATCGCCTGGAGCGACGTGATCGAGTGGCCGCGCGTCGAGGTGATGCGCTCCTGCAGGATGCCCATCTCGTCGGCGAGGTTCGGCTGGTAGCCCACCGCGGACGGCATGCGGCCGAGCAGCGTCGAGACCTCGGAGCCGGCCTGCGTGAAGCGGAAGATGTTGTCGATGAAGAGCAGCACGTCCTGCTTCTGCACGTCGCGGAAGTACTCCGCCATCGTCAGGGCCGAGAGCGCCACACGAAGACGCGTCCCCGGCGGCTCGTCCATCTGACCGAAGACGAGGGCGGTCTTGTCGAACACGCCCGCCTCCTCCATCTCGTGGATGAGGTCGTTCCCCTCACGGGTGCGCTCGCCGACGCCGGCGAACACCGACACACCGCCGTGGTCCTGCGCGACGCGCTGGATCATCTCCTGGATGAGGACGGTCTTGCCGACACCGGCACCGCCGAACAGGCCGATCTTTCCACCCAGCACGTACGGGGTCAGCAGGTCGATGACCTTGATGCCGGTCTCGAACATCTGCGTCTTCGACTCGAGCTGGTCGAAGGAGGGCGCCTGGCGGTGGATGCCCCAGCGCTCGGTGACCTCGATGGTCTCGCCCGGCTCGGCGTTGAGCACCTCGCCGGTCACGTTGAACACGCGGCCCTTGGTGACGTCGCCGACGGGGACCGTGATGGGGCCGCCGGTGTCGCGCACCTCCTGCCCGCGGACCATGCCGTCCGTGGGCTTCAGCGAGATGGCGCGGACGAGGTCGTCGCCGAGGTGCTGGGCGACCTCGAGCGTGATCTCGTGCGACTCGCCCTCGACCGTGATCGTCGTGGTCAGCGCGTTGTAGATCTCGGGAATCGAATCGTGCGGGAACTCGATGTCGACGACGGGGCCGGTGACGCGAGCGACGCGTCCGACGACCGCGACTTCCGTCTTGTCAGCGGTGAGGCTCATGGCTTCTTCTCTTTCGTGTGGTCTATTTGCCCGACGCCAGGGCGTCGGCGCCGCCGACGATCTCGGCGATCTGCTGCGTGATCTCGGCCTGACGCGCGTTGTTGCGCAGGCGCGTGTAGTCGGTGATGAGCTTGTCGGCGTTGTCGCTGGCCGACTTCATCGCCTTCTGCGTCGCGGCGTGCTTGGCCGCCGACGACTGCAGCAGGGCGTTGAAGACGCGGCTCTGGATGTACACCGGCAGCAGCGCATCGAGCACCGTGGCGGCATCCGGCTCGAACTCGTACAGCGGGTACACCTGCGCCGACGAGGTCTCCTCCGCTTCGACGACTTCCAGCGGAAGCAGACGTACCGTCTCGGGGCTCTGCGTCATCATGCTGACGAAGCGGTTGTAGACGAGGTGGATCTCGTCCACGCCGCCGTCAGCACCGCCGCGGTTGTACGCGTCCAGAAGCGTGGCGGCGATCTCCTCCGCCGTGTGGAAGTGGGGCGTGTCGGTGTCACCGGTCCACTCGGCCGCACTCTCCATGCGACGGAACTGGAAGTACCCCACGGCCTTGCGGCCGACGAGGTAGAACACCGGCTCCTTGCCCTGCTCGCGCACCAGCTGCGCCAGCTGCAGGCCCTCACGGAGGATCTGCGAGTTGAACGCGCCGGCGAGGCCGCGGTCCGAGGTGAAGATCACGACGGCGGAGCGGCGGATCGTCTCCCGTTCGACGGTCAGCGGGTGATCGACGTTGGAATGCGTCGCCACGGCGGAGACGGCCCTCGTCACGGCCCGCGCGAAGGGCGACGACGCGCGCACACGCGCCATCGCCTTCTGGATGCGCGAAGCCGCGATGAGCTCCATCGCCTTCGTGATCTTCTTGGTCGTCTGAGCAGAACTGATCTTCTGCTTGTAGACCCGCAGTTGTGCGCCCATGGTCTTAGCCCTCGCCCGCCTTAGCGGCGGCCCTTGACGATCTTCTCCTGGTTCACGTCGTCGGCCTCCGCCGCCGCGACCTCCTCGTGGCCGGGCTTGCCGATGGCCTGGCCCTTGCCGGCGCGGAACTCGAGGATGAACTCGTCGGTCTTCTTGTCGAGCTCGGCGACCGTGGCGTCATCGAGCACGTTGGTCTCGCGCAGCGTGTCGAGGATCGTCGTGTTGCGGCGCAGGTAATCCAGCAGCTCGCGCTCGAACGACAGCACGTCCTCGACCTCGATCGAGTCCAGCTTGCCGTTCGTGCCCGCCCAGATGGAGACGACCTGCTCCTCCACAGGGTACGGCGAGTACTGCGGCTGCTTGAGCAGCTCGGTCAGGCGCGCGCCGCGCGCCAGCTGCCGACGGGATGCCGCATCCAGGTCGCTGGCGAACATCGCGAACGCCTCGAGCGAGCGGTACTGCGCCAGCTCGAGCTTCAGGGTGCCCGAGACCTTCTTGATCGACTTCACCTGTGCGTCACCGCCGACTCGCGACACCGAGATGCCGACGTCGACCGCCGGACGCTGGTTGGCGTTGAACAGGTCGGACTGCAGGAAGATCTGGCCGTCGGTGATCGAGATCACGTTGGTCGGGATGTACGCCGAGACGTCGTTGGCCTTCGTCTCGATGATCGGCAGACCGGTCATCGATCCGCCGCCCAGCTCGTCGGACAGCTTCGCGCAGCGCTCGAGCAGACGCGAGTGCAGGTAGAAGACGTCTCCGGGGTACGCCTCGCGACCCGGCGGGCGGCGCAGCAGCAGCGAGACGGCGCGGTACGCCTCGGCCTGCTTCGACAGGTCGTCGAAGATGATCAGGACGTGCTTGCCGCCGTACATCCAGTGCTGGCCGATGGCCGATCCGGTGTACGGGGCGAGGTACTTGAAGCCGGCCGGGTCCGACGCGGGCGCCGCGACGATGGTGGTGTACTCCATCGCGCCGGCGTCCTCGAGCGCACCCTTGACGGCCGCGATCGTCGAGCCCTTCTGGCCGATGGCGACGTAGATGCAGCGGACCTGCTTGCTGACGTCGCCGGACTCCCAGTTGGCCTTCTGGTTGATGATGGTGTCGATCGCGATGGCGGTCTTGCCGGTCTGGCGGTCGCCGATGATCAGCTGACGCTGGCCGCGGCCGACCGGGATCATCGCGTCGATGGCCTTGATGCCGGTCTGCAGGGGCTCGTGCACGCTCTTGCGCTGCATGACGCCCGGCGCCTGCAGCTCGAGGGCGCGGCGGCCTTCGGACGCGATCGTCCCGAGACCGTCGATCGGGTTGCCCAGCGGGTCGACCACGCGGCCGAGGTAGCCGTCGCCGACCGGCACCGAGAGGACCTCGCCGGTGCGGGTCACGGGCGTGCCGGCCTCGATGCCGGAGAACTCGCCGAGCACGACGACGCCGATCTCGTGCTCGTCGAGGTTCTGGGCGAGGCCGAGGGTGCCGTCCTCGAACGTCACGAGCTCGTTGGCCATGACGCCGGGCAGGCCCTCGACGTGTGCGATGCCGTCGGCGGCGTCGATGACGCTGCCGACCTCGGTCGCCGCGGCGCCCGTGGGCTCGTAGGCGGCGACGAAGTCCTTCAGCGCGTCACGAATGACGTCGGGGCTGATTGAGAGATCTGCCATTGTCTTCCTTCGTTCGTGGGGCCTCGGCCCCGAAATCTCCGCCCGGCGGCGGGAAGTCTGTTAGCCGGCCAGCCGCTGACGGAGGTCCGCCAGGCGAGCCGACACGCTCGCGTCGATCACATCGTCCGCGATCTGCACGCGCACGCCGCCGACCACGCTCGGGTCGACCACGGTGTTGATGCTGACCTGGGATCCGTAGCGCTTGGACAGCGCCGCCGTCAGCCGCTCGATCTGCGCGGAGCTCAGGGGCGCGGCGGCGACCACCGTCGCGACCGTGCGGCCGCGCTGGTCGGCGACCACCTTGGTCGCACGCGAGAGGATCTGCCGCACGCGGCGCTCGCGCGGGTGACGGATCAGGGATGCCGCGATGAGGGTCGTCGCCTCGCTCGCGCGCCCCTTCAGCAGCGACTCCACGAGCGCCGCCTTCGAGGACGAGTCGCCGCGGCGGCTCCCGAGCGCGAGCTCGAGCTCGGCATTGCCCGCCACCGTCCGCGAGAAGGCGAACAGCTCGGCCTCGACGTCGGCGGCGGGATCGCTGATCGCTGCCGCGCGGACCGCGAGCTCCTCGATGCCGTCGACCAGGTCGGCCGCCGATGACCAGCGCTGCTCGACCGCGGTGGTCAGCAGCGATGCCGTGGCGGGGCTCACCGCCTTGCCGAACACATCGGTGACGACCTGGCGGCGCGCCTGCACCGGTGCAGCGGAATCGGCGAGCGCGCCGCTCAGGTGCGACGAGTCGCTCACGGCGCGCGCCACGGCGAACAGCTCACGGGCGACGTCGAGGTCGATGCCGGACGTGACGCCGAGCGCGGCGGTGGTCGCCGTCACGGCCTGAGTGGTCGCGCTGCCCATTACCGTGCCGCCGTCTCTGGCTCGGAGGCCTCGAGCTCGGCGAGGAAGCGGTCGACGACAGCCTGAGCCTTCGCGTCGTCCGAGAGCGTCTCACCGATGACGCCACCGGCGAGGTCGAGGGCGAGCGTGCCCACCTCGCTGCGCAGCGACACCAGGGCAGCCTGGCGCTCGGCCTCGATCTGCGCGTGCGCCGCGGCGGTGAGGCGTGCAGCCTCGGCTGCGGCGGTCTCCTTCGCCTCGGCGACGATCTTCCTGCCGTCCTCACGGGCGGCGTCGCGGATCTCACCGGCTTCCTTGCGGGCGGCGGCCAACTGGGCGGTGTACTCCTCGAGCGCCGCCTCGGCCTTGCGCTGGGCCTCGTCCGCCTTGGCGATGTTGCCCTCGATCGCGGCGGCGCGCTCGTCGAGCAGCTTCTTCATCCGCGGAAGGGCGACCTTCCAGAAGAGGAAGAGGATGACGACGAAGCAGACCGCCGACCAGATGATGTCGTACCAGGCGGGGATGAGCGGGTTGTGCGCCGCACCCTCTTCCGCCGCGTACGCGACAAGAGCGTTCTGCATCCTGTCTCCTTAGGACTGGGGAACGGCGATCAGACGAAGATGAAGTAGGTTGCGATGCCGATGAAGGCGAGCGCCTCGGTGAAGGCGATACCGATCCACATGAGCACCTGGAGGCGGCCGGCCAGCTCGGGCTGGCGCGCAACGCCCTCGATCGTCTTGCCGACGACGATGCCCACGCCGATCGCCGGACCGATCGCGGCGAGGCCGTAACCCATCGTCGCGACGTTTCCGGTGACCTGGGCGAGAACCGTAGTTGCGTCCACGGGGTGTTTTCCTTTCGGTTGTGGGCGGCTTTCGAGCCGACCCGCTTAGTGCTCTTCCGCGACCGCGAGCTGGATGTAGACCGCGGTGAGAAGGGCGAAGACGTACGCCTGGAGGACGGCCACCAGGACTTCGAACAGGGTGAAGACGAAGCCGAACGCGAGGCTGCCGGCTGCCAGCGCCGACCACCATCCTCCGAGGTCGAGCAGGAAGAACTGCGTCGCGGCGAAGAACAGGACCAGCAGCAGGTGCCCGACCATCATGTTCATGAGCAGTCGGAGGGTCAGCGTCACCGGCCGGATGATGAAGGTCGAGATCAGCTCGATCGGCGTGACGATGAAGTAGATCGGCCACGGCACACCCGACGGGAAGAGCGAGTTCTTGAAGAAGTTCTTCGGGCTCTTCTTGATGCCGGCGTAGACGAAGGTCACATAGCTGACCACGGCGAGCAGCAGCGGCACCGCGATGATGCTCGTTCCGGCGATGTTCAGGAACGGGATGATGCCCGTCAGGTTCATGAACAGCACCATGAAGAAGATCGTCGTGAGGATCGGCAGGAAGCGCTGAGCGTCCTTCTTGCCGAGAAGGTCCTCGCCGATGTTCACCCGCGCGAAGTCCAGCCCCATCTCGACGATGCTCTGGAACCGGCCGGGGACGACGCGCATGCGGCGGGTGCCGAGCCAGAAGACCAGCACGAGGACGATGGTCGCCAGGAACTGGATCAGGTGGATCCGGTGGACAGGGATGACACCGAAGGCGTAGAACAGGATCTCCGGGAAGAACTCCTCGATGGAGGGTCCGTGGAACTCCGGGGGCGCGTCCGCGGCAAGGGGGGCGATCAGGGTCGCAGCTTGAGTAATCAGCGCTGGCTCCAGCTTCGGGGCATCGGTGAAGAACCGTTGCGACGATGGTCGGTGAGCGTCACTCCGCAAGGGCTCGCGGAGCGAGCGGGCGGGCGCGGAAACAGCCTATCAAACTTGAGAGGTCGCAGAATCCGCGGCTGGTCCGGGGACTCAGGCGCTCCCGGAGCCCGGCCGGTCGGAGGCATCCGGGTCGGTGGGAAGCTCCACATCGCTGACGTGCGGCACGCGCATGCGCAGGAGCACCACGACGTCGACCAGCAGTGAGGCGAGCACGCTCGCCACGACCGCGACGAAGAACACCGTCGGCTGGATCCACGGCTGATCGCGCAGCACCAGCAGGGCGACGATGAAGATGATGAACTTCAGGATCCAGCCGCCCAGCACGATGCCGAAGAACAACGGCACATAGAGGGCGTCGCCGTACCAGCGGTTGGCGACGAGGATGCTCGCCGCGGTGATGGCCAGGAACACCGCGGCCACGAGGACGCCGACGAGCGCGCTCCACAGGCCGGTGGTCCCCGCGACGAGGAAGCCGATCACGGCGCCTGCGACCGCGAGCACCGCGGTGACGCCGCCGGACCACACCAGGACGGTGCGCAGGATCGGGGTGCTGGACACGGGACTGGGGCTCATGCGGCCTCCTCCAGGGTGGGCTCGTTGTCGCGCGCGCGGCGGCGAGAGGGCAGGAAGGTCACCACGAGGCACGCCGCGACGCCGACGAGGCCGTACAGCACGCCGAACAGGTAGTCGCCCGGCCACTCCAGCGTCGTGCCGATGTACATCAGCAGCACCGCCAGGCTCACCAGGGCCGTCCACGCGTAGAAGATCAGGACGGCGGCACGGTCCGAATGGCCCATGTCGAGCATCCGGTGGTGCAGGTGCTTGCGGTCGGGCGAGAACGGTGACTTGCCCTTGCTCATGCGGCGTATGACCGCCAGGCCGAAATCGAGCAGCGGAAGCAGCACGACCACCACGGGCAGCAGGATGGGGATGAACGCACCGAGCAGCTGCGAGCGGCCGAACTCGTCGTTGTCCCCCACGATCGCCGGGTCGAGCTGACCGGTGATGGCGATGGCCGAGCACGCCATGAGCAGCCCCAGCATGAGCGCGCCGGCGTCGCCCATGAACAGTCTCGCCGGACCCCAGTTCATCGGCAGGAAGCCCAGGCACGCGCCGATGAGCACCGCGGCGATCAGCGACGCGAGGTTGAAGTAGGTGCTCGCCCCCGTGTCGCGCACCATCATGTACGAGTACGCGAAGAACACCACGTTGGCGATCAGGCAGACGCCGGCGACCAGCCCGTCCAGTCCGTCGATGAAGTTCACCGCGTTCATCACGATCACGATCGAGAAGAGCGTGAGGGTGAAGCTCGCCCAGCTGGAGAAGATCGTCATGCCCCCGATGGGGAGCGTGTAGATCTGCAGCTGCCCGAACCACGCGATGACGCCGGCCGCGAGGAACTGGGCGCCGAGCTTGATGGTCCAGTCGAGGTCCCACAGGTCATCGAGCGCGCCGACGATCACGATGAGCGCGGTCGCGCCCAGCAGCGCGTAGATCTGCTGGGGGTTGGACCACACGATCGAGAAGAACGGATGCTGCGCCGAGACGGCGAACGCGGCCACCACGCCCAGGAACATGGCGATGCCGCCCAGACGCGGCGTGGGCGTCTTGTGCACGTCGCGCTCCCGGATGCCGGGATACAGCTTGTACTTGAGACTGATGCGCCACACCGCCCACGACAGGACGAAGGTCAGCGCGGCCGTGAGCAGGACGATGAAGACGTACTGCTTCACTGCGATCCCGGCTCCGCCCCCGACGCATCGGGAGCCGCAGCCGGGGAAGCCTCCGCGTCGCCCGAGGGGTCGGCCTCGAGCAGGTCGCCGAGCACCTCGCGCAGCTGCGCTCGGTCGACGGCTCCTTCGCGCAGCACGCGCACGATCGGCTCGTCACCGCCCACGAGCGCGGTCGCGTCGACGATCGTCGAGGCGATCCCCGTCTTGGACGGGCCGTCGCTGAGGTAGAGCGCGACGCTCTCACCCAGCATGTCGCGGGCGTCCTCGGCGGTGATCCCGGCTGCCATGCCGGTGAGATTGGCGCTGGAGACGGCGAGCGGCCCGGTCTCCTCGAGCAGCTCCAGCGCGATGCGGTGAGCGGGCATCCGGACGGCGACCGTGCCACGGGTCTCTCCCAGATCCCACGACAGCGACGGCTGCGCCGGAAGCACGATGGTGAGCCCTCCCGGCCAGAACGCCTCGATGAGGCGCTCCACCGCTTCGGGCACCTCGGCGACGAGCGCGCGCAGCGTCGTCACACCGGCCACGAGCACGGGCGGCGGCGACTGCCGGCCCCGGCCCTTGGCCTCCAGCAGCCGCATCACGGCCTTCGGGTCGAACGCGTCGGCGGCGACGCCGTACACGGTGTCGGTGGGGATGACGACCAGCTCGCCGCGGCCGATCGCCTGGCGGGCCTGACGCATGCCGGACAGCAGCTCGGATTCGTCACGGCAGTCGAAGATGGGGGACATGTCGCCGACAGTCTAGTCAGGCGCGCCTGTGGCGACCGTCCGAGCACGCCGCACCGGTCATGGCCGCACGGCGGTGGTGGCCCGGTCCCGCAGCGTCAGGTCCGGGTGCGTCGCGGCCGCGCGCCAGCCGTCCGCCGTGAGGAGATCCCGGATCTGCTCGCCCTGCCACTCGCCGTGCTCGATCACGATCGTCCCGCCTGGATGCGCCAGACGCAGGCCCACGCGGCTGACCACCCGCACCACGTCCAGTCCGTCGGCACCGCCGTACAGCGCCTGCGGCGGATCGAAGAACCGCACCTCCGGGTCGCGAGGGATCGCGGCATCCGGCACATACGGGGGGTTGGACGCGACGACCGAGACCGTGCCGTCGAGATCGGGAAAGGCCCGCTCGAGATCGATGAAGGCCAGCCGGGCGTTGTCGGCGCGCGCGGCGGCGAAGTTCTCCTTGGCCCACACGAACGCGTCGACGGAGTTCTCGGCCGCGTAGACCCTCGCGTGCGGCACCTCGGTCGCCATCGCCAGCGCGATCGCCCCGCTTCCGGTGCCGAGGTCCACGCCGATCGGCTCCGCCGATGCCGCGGCGCGGAGGGCGTCGATGGCCAGCTGGGCGACCATCTCGGTCTCTGGCCGCGGCACGAACACGCCGGGCCCGACGCGCAGCTCGAGGTGGCGGAACGGCGCGACGCCGGTGATGTGCTGCAGAGGCTCCCGCGTCGCCCGGCGTTCGGCGAGCTCATCGAGCCGACCCGCATCCGCGGGCGCGATCTGGTCGCCGCGCACCGCCGCCGCCTGCACACTCCCCCGCGCGCCGCCCAGGACGAAGGCGGCCAGCAGCTCGGCATCCACGCCGGGGTCGGGCACTCCCGCCTCGGCCAGACGGGCGGTCACGCGCCGGAGCACATCCGACAGAGCCAGGGATTCGCGGTGGGAAGGCATGACCGCACCACACTACGCCGCGCAGGATAGCGCCTGGCGCCGCGGCCGTCATACAGGATCGCGAGGAACGAGCTCCCCTTAGGCTGGTGCTCGATCCGCCTGAACCCGTGAAAGGCTCCGATATGACCGGCATCCATCCCGACATCACGTCAGCTTTCGGCAACACCCCGCTCGTCCGTCTGAACCGCGTCGCGGAAGGCGTCGGCGGCAATGTGCTGGCGAAGCTCGAGTTCTACAGCCCCGCCTCGAGCGTGAAGGACCGCATCGGCATCGCCATCGTCGACGCGGCGGAGGCGTCCGGCCAGCTGCGGCCCGGCGGCACGATCGTCGAGGCCACGAGCGGCAACACCGGCATCGCGCTGGCCATGGTCGGCGCCGCGCGCGGCTACCGCGTCGTCCTGGCGATGCCGTCGTCGATGTCGATGGAGCGCCGCCTCCTGCTGAAGGGGTACGGCGCCGAGCTGGTGCTCACCGATCCCGCCGGCGGCATGAAGGGCGCGGTCGCCAAGGCCGAGGAGCTCGTCGCCGAGATCCCCGGCGCCATCCTCGCGCGTCAGTTCGAGAACGAGGCGAACCCCGCGATCCACCGCAAGACCACCGCCGAGGAGATCCTGCGCGACACCGACGGAAAGGTCGACTACTTCGTCGCCGGCATCGGCACCGGCGGCACCATCACCGGAGTCGGCCAGGTCCTCAAGGAGCGCGTCCCGGAGGCGAAGGTCATCGCCGTCGAGCCGGCGGACTCCCCGCTGCTGACCAAGGGCACTCCCGGCCCCCACAAGATCCAGGGCATCGGCCCGAACTTCGTCCCGGCGATCCTGGACCGCGACGTGATCGACGAGGTCATCGACGTCGAGTTCGCGGACGCGCTCGCGACCGCGCGCGCCGTCGGCGCGAAGGACGGCATCCTCGTGGGCATCTCCTCGGGTGCCGCGGTCTGGGCCGCGCTCCAGATCGCCGGACGCCCGGAGGCGGAGGGCAAGAACATCGTCGTCATCATCCCCTCGTTCGGCGAGCGCTACCTCTCGACGCCGCTGTTCGAGGATCTGCGCGAGAATTGACCGACCACGACGGCGCGGCGGCCGGCCCGAGCGGATCGGGCGCCGCCGCGCCGTCGGCGTCTCGACCACGAGGAGAGAAGGACGGCGTGCCAGGCATCCATCCCGACATCACCACCGCCTTCGGCGACACCCCGCTGGTGCGGCTGAATGCACTGCCGGAGGGCACCGACGCGGAGGTGCTGGCCAAGCTCGAGTTCTACAATCCGGGCTCGAGCGTCAAGGACCGTCTGGGGTTCGCCCTCGTCGAGGCCGCGGAGGCGGCCGGCGAGCTGCAGCCCGGCGGCACGATCGTGGAGTCCACCAGCGGTAACACCGGCATCGCGCTCGCCCTCATCGGGGCGGCACGCGGCTACCGCGTGATCCTCACCATGCCGGCGTCGATGTCCAAGGAGCGCCGGACGCTCCTGAAGGCGTACGGCGCCGAGCTCGTCCTCACCGACCCGTACAAGGGCATGACCGAAGCGGTCGAGACGGCCAAGCGCATCGCCGCCGAGACGCCGGGTGCGGTGCTCGCGCGACAGTTCGAGCACGAGGCGAACGCGGCGATCCACCGGCGCACGACGGCCGAGGAGATCTGGCGCGACACCGACGGGCGCGTCGACTGGTTCGTCGCGGGCTCGGGCACCGGCGGCACCGTCACGGGAGTGGGACAGGTGCTCAAGCAGCGCAACCCGGACGTGCGGATCGTGCTCGTGGAGCCCAAGGACTCCCCCGTCCTCACCGAGGGCCGCGCCGGCGGTCACCGGATCCAGGGCATCGGACCCAACTTCGTGCCCGCGGTCCTGGACCGCTCGGTGATCGACGAGATCGTCGACGTGGAGTTCGACGACGCGATCCGCGTCGCCCGCGATCTGGCCACGCGGGAGGGGATCCTCGCGGGCATGTCGGCCGGCGCGGCGGTGTGGGCGGCGCTCGAGATCGCCGCTCGTCCGGAAGCGGCCGGGCAGCGCATCGTCGTCGTGGTGCCGGACTCGGGCGAGCGGTACCTCTCCACCGCGCTGTACGAGCACCTCCGCGAGCCGGAGGCGGAGCGCTCGTGAGCGGTCGCGTCGGAATCCTCGCCCGCATGCGCGAAGACGTCGCCGCGGCCAAGCTCCGCGACCCCGCGGCGCGCAACGGGCTCGAGATCGCCCTTCTGTACCCCGGCCTGCACGCCATCTGGGCGCACCGGCTCTGGCACGCGCTGTGGCGGCGCCGCGCCCGGCTGCTCGCACGCGCCGGCTCGCAGGTGACCCGCCTGCTCACCGGCATCGAGATCCACCCGGGCGCCCGGATCGGCCGCCGGTTCTTCATCGACCACGGCATGGGCGTCGTCATCGGGGAGACCGCCGAGATCGGCGACGACGTCCTTCTCTACCACGGCGTGACGCTGGGCGGTCGGCAGCGAGAGGGCGGCAAGCGGCATCCCACCCTCGAGGACGGCGTGGCGGTGGGCGCCGGCGCGAAGATCCTCGGGCCCGTCACGGTCGGCGCCGGGTCCGTCGTGGGGGCCAACGCCGTCGTGACGAAGGACGCGCCGCCGGACAGCGTGCTGGTCGGCGTGCCGGCCAAGCCGCGCCTGCGACGCGCCGGCGAAGACACCCGCGCCGTGCTCACCGCCCCCGAGTACCAGATCTGACCTGGTCCCGCCGGGCGCCGCCGCCGCGGCGGCCGAGCCGTGTGCGGTGCACAGGAGGTGTAACCCTCCGCAGGAGATTCCGGAGGCGAGGGGCCTGGTGCGGTGCACTTCTCCTGTTGAGGGTGCGGCGGACGGCACCGCGGCGCCGAGGCCTCAGTCGTCGGAGCCGAGGGCTGCCAGTCGCGCCTCTTCGTCGGCCTGGATCGCGGACTCGATGATCGGCTCGAGCGCGCCGTCCATCACCTGGTCGAGGTTGTACGCCTTGTAGCCGGTGCGGTGGTCCGCGATCCGGTTCTCGGGGAAGTTGTACGTGCGGATGCGCTCGGAGCGGTCCATGCCGCGGATCTGGGACCTCCGGGCATCGGATGCCGCCGCCTCGAGCTCCTCCTGCTGCTTGGCCAGCAGCCGGGCCCGCAGCACGCGCATGCCGGCCTCGCGGTTCTGCAGCTGCGACTTCTCGTTCTGCATCGACACCACGATCCCCGTCGGAAGGTGCGTGATGCGCACGGCGGAGTCCGTCGTGTTGACGGACTGGCCGCCGGGACCGGAGGAGCGGAACACGTCGATCTTGAGGTCCGACGGGTTGATCTCGATCTCGTCGGGCTCGTCGACCTCGGGGAAGACCAGCACACCGGTCGTCGAGGTGTGGATGCGCCCCTGCGACTCGGTCGCCGGCACCCGCTGCACGCGGTGCACGCCGCCCTCGTACTTCAGGTGCGCCCACACGCCCTGCGCCGGGTCGGTCGAGGAGCCCTTGATGGCCACCTGGACGTCCTTGTAGCCGCCGAGGTCGGACTCGTTGCGCTCGAGCAGCTCCGTCTTCCAGCCCTTGGACGCGGCGTACTGCAGGTACATCCGCAGAAGATCGGCGGCGAACAGCGCGCTCTCGGCGCCGCCCTCCCCCTGCTTGATCTCCATGATCACATCGCGCGCGTCGTCGGGATCGCGCGGGATGAGCAGACGCCGCAGGCGCTCCTGCGCCTCGGCGAGCTTCGCCTCCAGCGCCGGCACCTCCTCGGCGAACGCCTGATCCTCACGGGCGAGCTCACGGGCGGCTTCGAGATCGTCGGATGCCGCGAGCCAGTCCTCGTGCGCCTTGACGATCCTCGACAGCTCGGCGTAGCGCCGGTTGACGCGCTTCGCGCGCGCCGCATCGGCGTGCACCGCAGGATCGGAGAGCTCGGCCTGGACCGCCGCGTGCTCCTCGATCAGGCCCTTGACGGACTCGAACACCGTGCTCCCCGCGTCAGCGGATGCTGTTGTCGTGCGCGTGCCCGTGGCTGCCGCCGTGCCCGTTCGTGGGCGCCGGGATCGACTTCTGCATCTGCACGAGGAACTCGACGTTCGACTGGGTCTCCTTGAGCTTGCCCAGCACGACCTCGAGCGCCTGCTGCGGGTCCAGCCCCGCCAGCGCGCGGCGCAGCTTCCAGGTGATCTTCACCTCGTCGGGCGAGAGCAGCATCTCCTCGCGGCGCGTGCTGGACGCGTTCACGTCGACGGCCGGGAAGATCCGCTTGTCGGCGAGGTGACGGTTCAGGCGCAGCTCGCTGTTGCCGGTGCCCTTGAACTCCTCGAAGATGACGTCGTCCATCTTGGACCCGGTCTCCACGAGCGCGGTCGCGAGGATCGTGAGCGAACCGCCGTTCTCGATGTTGCGGGCCGCGCCGAAGAAGCGCTTGGGCGGGTACAGCGCCGAGGCGTCGACTCCACCGGTCAGCACACGGCCGGAGGTGGGCGCCGAGATGTTGTAGGCACGGCCGAGGCGCGTGATCGAGTCGAGCAGCACGACCACGTCGCGGCCCAGCTCCACAAGGCGCTTCGCGCGCTCGATCGCCAGCTCGGCGACGGTGGTGTGGTCCTCGGCCGGACGGTCGAAGGTCGAGGCGATGACCTCGCCCTTGACGGTGCGCTGCATGTCGGTGACCTCTTCGGGGCGCTCGTCGACGAGCACGACCATGAGGTGGACCTCGGGGTTGTTCGCGGCGATCGCGTTCGCGATCTGCTGCAGCACGATCGTCTTGCCGGCCTTGGGCGGCGCGACGATGAGGCCGCGCTGTCCCTTGCCGATCGGCGCGACGAGGTCGATGATGCGCTGGGTGAGCTTCTCGGGAGCCGTCTCGAGGCGCAGGCGCTCCTGCGGGTACAGCGGCGTCAGCTTGCCGAACTCCACCCGGGTGGCGGCGTCGTCGACCGACAGGCCGTTGATGGCGTCCACCTTGACCAGCGCGTTGTACTTCTGGCGGCTGGACTGCTCGCCCTCGCGCGGCTGCTTGATGGCGCCGACGACGGCGTCGCCCTTGCGCAGGTTGTACTTCTTGACCTGGCCGAGCGAGACGTAGACGTCGCTGGGGCCGGGGAGGTAGCCGGTCGTGCGGACGAAGGCGTAGTTGTCGAGCACGTCGAGGATGCCGGCGATCGGGATGAGGACGTCGTCCTCGCCGATCTCGGTCTCGAACTCGTCGGCCGGGGTCTGGCCGCGGCGCTTGTTGCGCTGACGGTTGCGGCCGCCGCCCTGCTCCTCCTCGACCGGCTCGGGCTTGGGGGCCTCGACCGCGGGGCTCTGAGCGTTCTGGCCGTTCTGCTGACCCTGCGCGTTGTCCTTGCGGTTGCGGTTGCGGCTGCGGCTGCGGCTGCGGCTGCGGCTCGGAGTCTCGCTCTCAGCCTCGGACGGCTGCTCGCCGGCCTCGCCGGCTGCCCCGGCCTGCTCGCCGGCCTCGCCGGCTGCGCCGGCCGCGGGCGCCTCGCCGGGCTGCTCGGCGGATGCCTCAGGCGCGGGCGCCTCGGGCGACTCGGCCGCGGGCGCGTCGGCGGAAGCTGCGCCCTCCTCGGCCTGCTCCGCGGGCTGCGCCTCGGCGGGTGCGGCGCCTTGGTCCGCAGCCGCCTGGTCGGTCGCGGGGACGTCGGTGCTCTTCGCGCGGCGCGGCGCACGCTTGCGGGGGGCCTTGGCCGGCTTCTCGGCGGGCGCGTCGGCAGCCTCTGCAGGCGCGGCGACCGCCGCGTCGGCGGCGGGCTCGGGGGTCTCCGCCGGCGCATCCGTCGGCGCCGCCTCGGCGGGCGCCTCCGTCGCGTCCGCGGCGGGGACCGACTCGGCGTCGGCGTCCTCGGCGCCGGTCACGGCTTCCTCGGTGGTGTCGCCGGCCGGGGCGGGCGCCTGGGCGGCCGCGTCCGCGGTGGTGGACGTGTCGACGCTCTGAGCGGCCTCGGGCGCTTCCGCGCGCTCGTCGGCCGGTGCGTCAGTGTGGATCTCGGAGATGGACTCCACGAGTTCTCCCTTGTGAAAACGAACGGTTGTGCACGACCGCGCGACGCGCTGTGCGGCGGATCTGCCGCCCTTCGACCGGTTGTTGCGCCTGTCGAAACACAGGTTCCGCCGACGGAGTGAGAGACCGCGAGGGTGATCAGGGACCGTCAGAGGTTGGTGCCGTGCGGTGGTTTCGCAGAATTGCGACGGAGGCCAGATTCACGTCTTACGTGGAACCCTCCGCGTACTCCCTCACTGTACCACCCTTGAAGTCGACGGCGAGCATGAGGGCCTCCCACGGGGTGTCGGTCACGCGCTGGGCCAGCGCGGCCGCCTCCAGACGGCGCCCCGGTCCGTCGGCGAGCACGAGCACGCTGGGACCCGCACCGGAGACGACCGCCGCGAAGTTCTCGCTGCGCAGCGCCCGCACCAGCGCGTCCGTCTCCGGCATGGCGCTCGCGCGGTAGTTCTGATGGAGCTTGTCCTCGGTCGCGGCCTGCAGCAGTTCCGGGCTCTGCGTGAGCGCGGCGATGAGCAGCGCCGAGCGCGAGACGTTGAACACCGCGTCCTCCCGTGGGACCTGCAGCGGCTGCAGGCTCCGGGCGAGCTTCGTCGACATGGTGAATTCCGGCACGAACACCAGCGGTGACACACCGCGGTGCACCATCAGCTTCTTGTGCTGCGGGCCGGTCTCGTCGACCCACGCGATGGTCAGGCCGCCGAAGAGCGCCGGCGCGACGTTGTCGGGATGCCCCTCCAGCTCGGTGGCCAGCCGCAGCAGTGCGTCCGGCCCCAGCTCCACATCACCCTCGAGCAGCCCCTTGGCGGCGAGCAGCCCGGAGACGACGGCCGCGCCCGACGAGCCGAGCCCTCGTCCGTGCGGGATGACGTTGCGCGCCACCAGACGCAGCCCCGGCATCCGCCGCCCCACCGCTTCGTACGCGTAGGCGATCGAGCGGACCACGAGGTTCGACGCGTCGCGCGGGACGTCGTCGGCGCCCTGCCCCTCCACGCGGATGTCGAGCTGCCCCTCGGGCAGCGCCGTCACCTCGAGCTCGTCGTAGACGCTCAGGGCGAGCCCCAGGGTGTCGAAGCCCGGGCCGAGGTTCGCGCTGGTCGCCGGCACCCGGACCAGCACGCGGCGACCGGGCTCCGGTGCGACGGCTGCGTTCACGCCTGCGATCCGCGCGCGTCGGCCGGCTCGGCGACGGGCGCGAGGTCCAGCACGGAGGCGACCTCGGTGGTCGAGGCGTCCACAACGGTGGGCTCGACCTGGCTGCCGTCGGCGTTGCGCAGCGCCCACTGCGGGTCCTTCAGACCGTGACCGGTGACCGTGAGCACCACGCGTGCGCCCTGCGGCACGACACCGGCCTCGACGCGGTCGAGAAGTCCCGCGACGCTGATCGCCGAGGCGGGCTCGACGAAAATGCCCACCTCGCCGGCGAGGAGCTTCTGCGCCGCGAGGATGCGCTCGTCGTCGATCGCGCCGAAGTATCCGTCGGTCGCCTCTCGCGCCTCGAGCGCGAGCTCCCACGACGCGGGGTTGCCGATGCGGATGGCGCTGGCCACCGTCTCGGGATTGCGCACGACCTCACCGCGCACCAGCGGTGCCGAGCCCTCGGCCTGGAAGCCGAACATGCGGGGCACCCGGGTGGACACGCCGCCCTCTGCCTCCTCGCGGTACCCCCGCGTGTAAGCGGTGTAGTTGCCGGCGTTGCCGACAGGGATGAAGTGGAAGTCGGGGGCGTCGCCCAGCTGCGCCACGACCTCGTACGCCGCGGTCTTCTGCCCGTCGATCCGGTCGGGGTTGACGGAGTTGACCAGGTGCACCGGATACCGGTCGGCGAGCTCGCGGGCGATCTCGAGGCAGTCGTCGAAGTTGCCTCGGATCTGGATCAGGCGTCCGTTGTGGGCGACGGCCTGGCTGAGCTTGCCCATCGCGATCTTGCCCTCGGGGACGAGGACCGCCGCGGTGATGCCGGCGTGCGCGGCGTAGGCCGCCGCGGAGGCGGACGTGTTCCCCGTCGACGCGCAGATGACCGCCTGAGCGCCGTGCTCGATGGCCCGCGAGACCGCCACGGTCATTCCGCGGTCCTTGAACGAGCCGGTCGGGTTCATCCCCTCGAACTTCACCCAGACGTCGGCGCCGGTGCGGCGCGACAGGGCGGGGGCGGGCAGGAGCGGCGTGCCGCCCTCGCCCAGGGTGATCACGGTCGAGGCGTCCGTGACGCCCAACCGGTCCGCGTACTCGCGGAGGACTCCGCGCCAGACGTGTGCCATGTCAGTCTCCTTCCACCCGCAGCACCGAGACGACGCGTTCGACCACGCCGCTCGCGGCGAGGCGGTCCACCGTCTCGCTCAGGTCCTGCTCCAGTGCCTTGTGCGTGCCGATCACCAGTCGCGCGGTCTCGGCGTCCTCGCCGGTGACCGTCTGCTCCAGCGTCGCGATCGAGACCCGCCCGTCGCTGAGGATGCCGGCGACCGTGGCGAGGACGCCGGGCTGATCGTCGACCTCGAGCGTGATCTGATACCTCGTGATGACGCGCCCGATCGCCACGATCGGCAGGTCGGCGAGCGTCGACTCGCCGACGCCCACGCCACCGGCGATGTGGCGGCGCGCCGCCGAGACGACGTCGCCGAGGACGGCCGAGGCGGTCTGCACGCCGCCGGCACCCGCGCCGTAGAACATCAGGTTCCCTGCCGCCTCCGCCTGCACGAAGACGGCGTTGTTGGCGCCGTGCACGCTGGCCAGGGGGTGGGCTCGGTCGATGAGCGCCGGGTAGACCCGCACCGAGATCGACTCGCTGCCGGATGCCTCGCTGAGGCGTTCGCACACCGCCAGCAGCTTGATGACATAGCCGGCGTGGCGCGCGGCGTCCATCATCGCCTTGTCGATCCCGGTGATGCCCTCGCGGTGGACGGCGTCCAGGGGCACCGTGGTGTGGAACGCCAGGCTCGCGAGGATCGCCGCCTTCTGCGCGGCGTCGTAGCCCTCCACGTCGGCCGTGGGATCGGCCTCGGCGTAGCCGAGCCGCTGCGCGTCGGCGAGCACGTCCGCGAACTCCGCGCCCTCGGTGTCCATGCGGTCCAGGATGTAGTTCGTCGTGCCGTTGACGATGCCCATGATGCGCTGCACGCGGTCGCCGGCGAGCGAGTCCCGCAGGGGGCGGATGATCGGGATCGCCCCGGCCGCCGCCGCCTCGTAGTAGACCTCGGCGCCCACCTGGTCGGCGGCGTCGAAGATCTCCGGGCCGTGGGTGGCCAGAAGCGCCTTGTTGGCGGTCACGATGTCCGCGCCGGAGTTGATCGCCTGCAGCAGATAGGTGCGCGCCGGCTCGATGCCGCCCATCAGCTCGATGACGATGTCGGATCCGACGATGAGCGACTCCGCATCCGTGGTGAGCAGCTCGCGAGGCAGGTCCGCCTCGCGAGGGGCGTCGATGTCGCGCACGGCGATCCCGACCAGCTCGAGCCGTGCGCCTGCGCGGTCGGCGAGCTCGTCGGCGTGCCGTCGCAGCAGCGCCGCGACCTGTGAGCCGACGGCCCCGGCTCCCAGGAGCGCGACGCGGAGGCGGCGGTAGTCCGTCACTTCGACTCGCTCCGCTCGCTCGATACAGACATGTCGTTCCCTTCCGTCGGGGCGTCGCCGGCTGGCACCCGGGCGCGCGCTGCGTAGCCGGTGTCGCGCGCGAGCAGATCGTCGATCGTCTCGCCGCGCACGATCACCCGGGCCTCTCCCCCGCGCAGCGCCACGACGGGCGGGCGGGGGACGTAGTTGTAGTTGCTCGAGAGCGGGAAGCCGTACGCGCCGGTGGCCGGCACGGCCAGGATGTCCCCGGGCGCGATGTCGGCCGGAAGGTACTCGGCATCCACCACGATGTCGCCCGACTCGCAGTGCTTGCCCACGACGCGCGCGAGCGCGGGCTCGGCGTCGCTGGTGCGGGAGGCGATCCGGGCGGAGTAGTGCGCGCCGTAGAGCGCGGGGCGGGGGTTGTCGCTCATGCCGCCGTCGACGCTGACGTACAGCCGGCTGTCGCCGCTCTCGAGTGCGACGGGCTTGATGGTGCCGACCTCGTACAGCGTGACGCCGGCTCGGCCGACGATCGCCCGGCCTGGTTCGAAGGCGAGGGTCGGAACAGGGATGCCGCGCACCTCGCACTGCCGCGCGACGGCGTCGACGATGCCGCTCGCGAGCTGTTCGATCGGCGTCGGGGCGTCGGCGGCCGTGTAGGCGATGCCGAACCCGCCGCCGAGGTTGAGCACGGGCAGCTCGCCGCCCTCGCGCAGCTGCGCGTGCAGCTCGACGATGCGTCCGGCGGACTCCTCGAAGCCGGCGGTGCCGAAGATCTGGGACCCGATGTGGCAGTGCAGGCCGATGAGCTCGAGGCCCGGGAGCTCGCGGATCCGCGCGACCGCTGCGGGAGCGTCGGTCATCGTGAAGCCGAACTTCTGATCCTCGTGCGCCGTCGCGAGGAAATCGTGGGTCTCGGCGTGAACGCCGCTGTTGACCCGCACGAGCACCGCCTGGGTCGCTCCCCGCCGCTCGACGATGGCGGCGAGTCGTTCGATCTCGATGAGGCTGTCGATGATGATCGAGCCGATGCCGATCTCGACCGCGCGCTCGAGCTCTGCGAGGGACTTGTTGTTCCCGTGGAAGCCGATCATCGCCGGCTCGGCACCGCCGGCGAGCGTCACCGCGAGCTCTCCGCCGGTGCAGACGTCGACGGCGAGGCCCTCCTCGGTGACCCACCGCACCACTTCGGTGCTGAGGAAGGCCTTCCCCGCGTAGTAGACCCGCGCCTGGGCGCCGTGCCGGGCGGCGGCTGCGCGGAAGGCATCCGAGGTGCGCCGCGCCGTGGCGCGGACCTGATCCTCGTCGAGGACGTACAGCGGCGTGCCGAACTGCTCACGCAGCCGCGTCGCCGGGATGCCGCCGAGCGCGAGCACGCCGTCGTCCGCGCGCGCAGCCGACTCCGGCCACACCGCGGCGACGAGCTCGTTCGGATTCGTGGGCCGCTCGAGCCAGAAGGGGGCGACGGCGGCGGAGTGCGAGTCGGCGGACACGGGGGACCAATCGGATGGGAGCTTCGACGCGGGCCGCCCGGGGCGCCGTGCGGCGCGGATTCGGCGGCGGAGAGGTCACGCCGGGCGGTCCTTGCAGTCTAGGGCACCCGGCATCGGGGTCCCGTGTCGTATGACGCGAAGGCGCCGGGCTACTCGCACGCCCCGTTCGCCCGCAGGGCCGGGTCGGACAGGATGGCGCCCTGCACGTCGAACGAGGCGACCAGCTCATCGCCGCCCTCGGTGTCGACGACCTCGACGCCGGTGAGGGTGATGCCCGCCGGGATGTACTGCGCGATGCAGACGGTCCAGTCCCGCAGGACGACCTCGGCGACGACGCCGAACTGGTCGCGCAGCGCGTCGGCGGTCACGTCCGCTCCCGACACCTGCAGCGACGCCGGCGTGAGGACGACGTCGCCGTCCGCGACGCCCGGGCTGAGGGCGACCCCGACCGGGACGGTCATCCCGAACACCTGGAGGTCGGTCGCCATCGTGACCTCCGGCGCCGCGAGATCCACGCTCCCCGCGGGGAACCCCTCGACGTTCGCCAGCAGCGCGCGCACCTCGTCTGCGCCCAGCTCGAGGGTGGCGACAGCCCCGCCCAGATCGCCGTCGGCCCGCAGCGGCACGCCGTGCGCGACGACCGTGACGTCGGCGGACAGCTCGTTGACGCGCACGTCGTCGGACGTCACCGTCATCTCGTCGAAGCGGCCGCCGATCAGCTGCGGGATGATGGCGCCGGGGATGTCCACGTCGATGCGCTGGTCGGCCGGCAGCGCCAGCTGCGACTTCACCTGGTCCCGCACGACGCCGACGACGATCTGCCTCGCCAGCGCGTCGGCGGCGAACCAGGCTCCGACGGCGATGACCGCGACGATCGCGAACGCCACGAGCCAGGGCCGCAGTCGCCGTCGGCGCCGGTCCGCCTGCTCCTCGTGGGCGAACAGCGAGGCCGCCGGCGTCCGGTCCCCCGACATGGCGGCTACATCCGCTCCGGTGCGCCCACGCCCAGCAGCGTCAGCCCGTTGCGCAGCACCTGCCCGGTGGCGTCGTTCAGCCACAGGCGCGTCCGGTGCACGGGCTGGACCGGCTCGTCGCCCAGCGGGATGACACGGCAGTTGTCGTACCAGCGGTGGTAGAGACCGGCCAGCTCCTCCAGATACCGGGCCACCCGGTGGGGCTCGCGCAGCTCGGCGGCGAAGGCCACGATCCGCGGGAACTCCTGCAGGGCGCCCAGCAGCGCCGACTCCGTCTCGTGGGTGAGCAGCTCCGGCGCGAATTCGGACCGATCCACGCCCGACGCCCCGGCGTTGCGCGCGACGTTGTGCGTGCGGGCGTGGGCGTACTGCACGTAGAAGACGGGATTGTCGTTGGTGCGCTTGCGCAGGATCTCGGGGTCGAGGGTCAGCGGCGAGTCGGCGGGGTAGCGTGCCAGCGAGTAGCGCAGCGCATCCGTGCCGAGCCACTCCCGCAGGTCGTCCAGCTCGATGATGTTGCCGGCGCGCTTGCTCAGACGCGCGCCGTTGATGGACACGAGCTGGCCGATGAGCACCTCGATGTCCTTGTCCGGATCGTCCCCGGCGGCGCCGGCGAGCGCCTTGAGCCGATGCACGTAGCCGTGATGATCGGCGCCGAGCAGGTAGATCTTGTGCGCGAAGCCCCGGTCTCCCTTGTTCAGGTAGTACGCGGCATCCGCGGCGAAGTAGGTGTACTCGCCGTTGGAGCGGCGGATCACCCTGTCCTTGTCGTCGCCGAAATCGGTGGTGCGCACCCACACCGCGCCGTCCTGGTCGAACACGTGGCCCTGCTCGCGGAGCCGGTCGACCGCCTCGTCGACGAGGCTGGGGCCGCCGTCCTCGGGCTTGGCGTGCAGGGTGCGCTCCGAGAACCAGACATCGAAGTGCACGTTGAACTTCTCGAGAGAGGCCTGCAGCTCGCCGAGCTGGAACTCGTACGCGAGGTCGCGCGCCATGGCGATCTGGTCCTCGTCGCTGAGCTCGAGCAGGTCCGGACGAGCGGCGAGCACGCGGCGTGCGAGCTCTTCGATGTAGGCGCCCGCGTATCCGTCCTCGGGCGTGGGCTCACCCTTGGCGGCGGCGAGCACGGAGCGTCCGAATCGCTCCATCTGCGCACCGGCGTCGTTGATGTAGAACTCCCGCACGAGCGTCGCGCCGCTGGCCAGCAGCAGCCGCGCGATCGAGTCGCCCAGCGCCGCCCACCGTGTGTGGCCGATGTGCAGCGGACCGGTGGGGTTCGCACTGACGAACTCCAGGTTGATGGTGTTGCCCCGCTGCGAGTCGTTGGTGCCGAACGCGGCGCCGGCGTCGACGATCGTCTTCGCCAGCGCGCCCGCCGCGGCGGCATCCAGGCGGATGTTGATGAAGCCCGGCCCCGCGACCTCCACGTCCGCGATGCCCTCCACCTGCGCGAGACCCTCGGCGATCTCGGCGGCGAACTCCCGCGGGTTGACGCCGACGGCCTTCGCGAGCTTCAGCGCGGCGTTGGACGCCCAGTCGCCGTGCTCCCGGTTCTTCGGACGCTCGAGCGGCAGGTCACCCGCCGTCAGGCCGTCGGCTGCGCCCGGACGTCGGGCCTCGGCGAGCGGGGCGACGACGGCGAGCAGAGCGGCGGAGAGAGCGTCGGGATTCATAGCCGGACCAGTCTAGTTGGGCGGCCACGGTCCCGAATCGGCCCGCGAGCGACCTCGCTGTCCACCGGCGGACGGGCGCACGCCGATTCATGACTTACCCTCTATCCATGCACGCGCCCGGCCGCTTCCGCGCACGGCGGCTGTGGCTTCCCCTGCTGGGCGCCGCGCTCGCCGTGGTGGCGCTGTGCGCCGTCGCGCTGGCCAGGCCGTGGGCCGCCCCGCCCGTGGCCCCCGCCGTCGCCGCCGACCAGGCATCCGTCGCCGTCGCTCCCGCCCCGCTGACCCTGCCCGATCGGCCGCGCGTGCTCGTCTTCGGCGATTCGTGGGTCTATGGCTCGGCCGCCATCGAACCGACCCTCGGTTTCGCGTACCGGCTCGCCGACGAACTCGGCTGGCAGACGACCGTGGACGGCGTGCGCGGCAGCGGTTACCTCAAGCCCGGCATCGACGGCCCTGCGTACGGCGAGCGCATCGCCGCGCTGGATCGGGCGATCGACCCCGACCTCATCATCGTCGAGGGCTCCATCAACGACCGCAGGCTGCACCCCACCGGGTACCGGGAGGCCGTCAACGCCGCGTGGGATGCCCTCGCCGCGCGCTTCCCCGGCGCGACGGTGGTGATCCTCGGCCCTGCGCCGCAGGTGCTGCCGGTCGAGAAGGCGACGCGAGCCATCGACGCGGACCTGCGGGAGCTCGCAGCGTCGCGCGGATGGTGGTACATCTCCCCCATCGCGGAGGAGTGGATCACCCCGGACAACTACCTCGATGTCATCGACACCGGCGAGATCGGACGCGATCACCCGTCCACGGAAGGGCACGCGTACCTCGCGCAGCGCGTGGCGGAGGCCATCGAGGCGATGACGGAGCAGACGGAGGTCGTCGCCGACGCCCCGCAGGACCCGCAGGCGATCGCGCCCTGACAGGGCCTCCCATCCCGGGGTGGTAGTCTCGATCGGCACGCCTCCGTAGCTCAGGGGATAGAGCGTTGGTTTCCGGTACCAAAGGTCGCAGGTTCGATTCCTGTCGGGGGCGCAAACGGGATGAGTCGGCCTAACGGTCGACTCATCCCCTCTCTTCAGCCGGGCTTCCTCCTCGTCCCCGCTCTCCATCCGGTGCGCGCGCCTTTCCCCGGCGGCGACGCCGTTGTCAACCCGTTCACCATTCCCGGCCCTGGCGCGAGGATGAGAGCACGGCGCACGCCGCCGTGCTCGCGAGAGGAGAACGTGGTGGACTTCACGCCTGAGGAGGCCGGAGAACGGCCCGGCGAGGCCGCTGTCTTCTGGTCCTGGATCGCCCTGCTGGGCATCGGTCTGGCGTACATGATCGCCGTCCCGCTGATGGGGCGGTGAGCGCATGCGGACCATTCGCGACAACGCGCTCAGCCTGCTGTTCCTGGGCCTGTTCGCCCTCACCCTGATCGCGCAGTCGGTGGCCGGCTGGATGGAGGACAACGAGAAGCTCCAGCAGCACGGCATGCCGCCGGAGAGCTACCTCGGGTTCGTCACCTCCTCGGAGTTCGTCGTCGACGTTGCCGAGAACTGGCAGTCGGAGTTCCTTCAGTTCTTCGTGTTCATCGCCGCGACGATCTGGCTCGTGCAGCGGGGCTCCCCCGAGTCGAAGAAGCCCGGCGACGAGGGTCCCGACAGCGACGAGGAGCAGCTGGTCGGCGAGCACGCCCGCGACGATTCGCCGGAGTGGGCGAAGGCACGAGGCATCCGCCAGGTGCTCTTCTCCAACTCGCTGCTGATCGTGATGGGCGCGGTGTTCCTGCTGTCGTGGCTCGCGCAGTCCCTGGCGGGCACCGTCGTGATGAACTCCGAGAACGCCGAGCACGGCCAGCCGCCGGTCACCTGGCTGGAGTACCTGACGCTGCCGGACTTCTGGAGCCGGACGTTCCAGAACTGGCAGTCCGAGTTCCTCGCCGTCGGGGCGATGATCGCGCTGTCGATCTTCCTTCGACAGCGCGGCTCCAGCGAGTCCAAGCCCGTCGGCGCTCCGCACCACGAGACCGCCGGCTCCAGCGAGTGAGCAAGCCAGAGGTGGACGATGGGGAAACTGATCTACGAGGGCACCGTCAAGGTGGACTTCGACGACCGGACGCTGGCGCACCTGCAGCTGGTCATCGGCACGAAGCTGCGACGCGGCGAGCCGTTCCACTTCACGTGGAAGGACGACGCCAGCATCGGCGACGGACGGACGACCGTGTGGATCCATCCACGGTGCTCGCTCGTGTACAAGTTCTACGGCAGCCGGACGCCGCGGCTCAATCCCGCCTGGATCGACGCTCTGGCCTACACCGCCAATTCTCCCGCCGGCCTGTACCTGGTCCCCGAACCCGCCCAGCCCGCTCACGCGGAGATGGTCGACGAACGCGACATCGTCTCGTGACGGCCGGGACGAGAGGGGCGTGCGACAGCGGCGTGCGACGGGACCGGCTCCGGAACGCCGGCAGGCACAGCGACGGAGACGGGCGATGACCGATGCGGTGGAACGGGTGGCCGAGGCCGCCCGAGGGAACGGGGTGCGGGTGGCGCTCGCGGAGTCTCTGACCAGCGGCCTGCTCGCCAGCACCGTCGGCAAGGGCGCACGCGCCGAGGAGTGGTTCGCCGGCGGCGTCGTGGCGTATCAGACGCGCACCAAGGAGGCGGTGCTCGGCACGACACCCGGGCTCGACCCCGTCTCCGGCGAATGCGCTGAGCAGCTCGCCATAGGCGTCCTGGCCCTCATGGATGCCGACGTCGCGGTCTCGACGACCGGCGTCGGTGGCCCCGACGACGAGGACGGCCACCCCGCGGGGACGGTCTTCGTCGGCTGGGCCACGCGCTCGGGCGCCGGGCACCGCGAACTGGCGCTCAGCGGCGGACCCGAGGACGTCCTCGCCGCGACGATCGATACGGCTGTCGCCGTCCTAGAATCGCTGCTCCAACGCGTGACCGCGGCGTAGCCGGCGGCCCACGCGGCTTCGCCCGCTATTCGGCGCTGACGGCTTTGAGCCCGATCACACACCCGACGAGCCCGAGGATCAGGAGCAGCCGGACGATCGAGAACGGCTCTTCGCCGGTGATCATCGCATACGCGACGGTGAGCGCGGCCCCGATGCCGACCCACACCGCGTAGGCGGTGCCGGTCGAGATGTCCCGCATGGCCCACGCCAGGCCGCCCATGCTCGCCGCGAGGGCGACGCCGAAGACCACGCTCGGCCACAGCTTGGTGAAGCCTTCCGACTTGCCCAGCGCGCTCGCCCAGACCGCCTCGAGCACGCCGGAGAGGATGAGGATGACCCACGACACGACTGTTCCTCCTGGCCAGTCTTGTCGCTCACCGGGTACTGAACCCTCGTCCGGGGATCCGGTCGGGATCCGCGCGCCAGCCTAACCGGTCGGACTGGGCACCTCCTGGGCAGGCGGTCGCCTCACACCAGGAACAGGCCGTCGAGCACGCCGGGGTTGTGGGCGTGGACGAGGACGAGGAACACGACGGCGTCGAACAGCAGATGCACCGTCACCACGTACGCCAGCGACCGCGTCCTCTTGAAGATGAAGCCCTGCAGCAGCGCGAACGGGATGGTGAGGAACGGCCCCCACGCCTGGTACCCCAGCTCCCACAGGAAGGAGACGAACACGATCGACTGCAGCAGGTTCGCCTGCCAGTCGGGGAAGTGACGACGCAGCAGGGCGAAGCACGTGCAGATGAAGAACAGCTCGTCCCAGATGCCGACGGCGCCGACGCCGACGAACAGCCGCGCGATGAGGTCCGGGGTGTCCACGACCGGCCAGTTCTGATACACGCCGGAGGTGATGAAGTAGAACGGCAGGATCAGCCACCCCAGCAGCAGGACGACGACCAGCCACACCCATTGGAACGTCGACCAGCGCCCGCCGCCGCGCCAGGGGAACCGGATGGCGTGATCGCGGTACAGCCATCGCGAGATCGCATACGGCACCGCCACGGCGCCTCCCAGCGCGAGGGCGAACCGCAGCATCGCGAGGTTGTCGAGCTCGGCCTTGAGCGGGATGGCGCTCACGATGAGCAGGCCCACCGCGATGAGCGACAGGTCGCGCACGAGCGACGGCGCTCTCGCGCCCTCGGGCGCGAGAGCTCGCGCCGAGATATCCGTGCGCTCGGTCGCGAACGCGAGGGCGACACCGGCCGCCAGCAGCGCCCACCCCAGCCACGGGATCCGCACGACGAAGAACGCCGGGGCCGCGAGGCAGACCAGCAGCGCCGGCGCGAGACCCCAGGACCACGTCGGCCGGGTGGTCGTCGGAGCGAGAGCAGGGTGGGCAGGCATCAGCGCGGTCCGGCTCTCACGCCCGGCCGAGCCGGTGATAGGACAGGTCGCGGATCTCGCGCCCGTGGCGCGTGCCCTTGCGCTCGAAGGCCGTCAGCACGCGTCCATCGAAGCGCGGCGCCCACTCCCCGTCGAATGCGGGCGCGAAGTCGGGCGCCGCTTCCATGACCTCGCGCATCTGCACCGCGTACTCCTCCCAGTCCGTCGCCAGCCGCAGCGTCCCGCCGTCGCGCAGGGCGCGGGCGGCGATGCCGGCGAACCCGGACGTGACCAGGCGCCGCTTGGTGTGCTTCTTCTTGTGCCACGGGTCGGGGAAGAACACCCACAGCTCGTCGACGGATGCCTCGGGCAGCAGGTGCTGCAGAACCTCGGGCGCGTTCGCCTCGACCAGGCGCAGGTTGCGAGCCCCCGCCCGGTCGGCGTCGAGCATGGTGCGGGCGAGCCCCGCCTTGAAGACCTCGATCGCGAGGAAGTTCTTCTCGGGGTGCGAGGCCGCCGCGTGCACGATCGCGTGCCCCTGACCGGAGCCGATCTCGACGACGAGCGGCGCGCTGCGCCCCCACACCGCGGCGGGCTCGATCGCGGTCCCGGGCAGGACGCTGGTCGCCGCGGCGTCGCGGACGACGTCGACGACGTATTGCGGGGCGAGCTCCGCCCATGCCCGCTCCTGCGCCTCCGACATCCGGCCGCTGCGGCGCACGAACGACACCGGCCGGTCGCGGAAGGTGCGGGTCTGGGAGGTCTCGCTCACCCGTCCAGGCTACCGACGCGGGCGCGCATCGCGGGCTGCCGGTGCCTCATGCGCCGCCGGTGCTCACGCGGTGACGAAGTCGATGAGCTCCTCGACGCGGCCGAGGAACGCCGGCTCGAGGTCGCGGTAACTCGACACCGACCCGAGGATGCGCTGCCAGGCGCGGGCGAGATCGGCCTGATCGCGAGCCGGCCAGCCCAGCGCCCGGCACACCCCGACCTTGAAGTCGATCCCGCGGGGCACCTCCGGCCACCGCTGGATCCCCATCGCCCGCGGCGTGACGCACTGCCACACGTCGATCCACGGATGCCCCACGATGAGCACGTGCGCGCCGTGCGGACCGCGTGCGATCGCGTCCGCGACGCGGGATTCCTTCGAGCCGGGCACGAGATGGTCCACGAGCACGCCGTATCGGCGCGACGCCGACGGCGGCTCCTCGACGAGCGCCGCCTCGAGCAGATCCACACCCTGCAGGTACTCCACGACGACGCCCTCGGCACGCAGGTCGTCGCCCCACACCTTCTCGACGAGCTCGGCGTCATGGCGTCCCTCGACGAGGATGCGGCTGGCACGGGCGGTGCGGGCACGGGCCTCGGGCGCCGCGAACGAGCCCGACGCCGTGCGCTTCGGCCCGGACGCCGGTGCGGCCGTCGGCGGCACGAGCACGACATCGACCCCATCGAGGAGGAAGCCGGCGCCCAGTGGGAACAGCCGTCTCCGCCCTCGGCGATCCTCGAGCTCCACCATGCCGCCCGACACAGCGACGACAGCGCCGCAGTAGCCGTCGTCCGCCACCTCCACGACGAGGTCACGGGATGCCTCGACCCGGGCCAGCTCTCGGCGTCCATGGCCTTTCCATGCCGACGCCAGCACATCGGCGCCGTAGCGATCGTCCATCCTCGTCCTCCGGATCCGAAACCCTACCCGCACGGCGTCAGCGGACCCGGCAGCGACCCGCACCTCCCATACCACTGGCAGGCGCGCTACCACCGCGCGCGCGGGCCTGCATAGACTCGCCTGAGGGGCGGATCCCGCGTCTGGAGGGGAATCGATGCGAGCGCGATGGGCCGCGGTGCTCACGACCGGTGCGGCGCTGCTGCTCGCGGGCGTCGCCGCCGCTCCGGCATCGGCCACTCCCCCGGTGCAGCTGGGATCGGGATACGTGCTCGACGACGTCGACGTGCTCTCAGCCGGCGAGGAGGCCCAGGCGCAGGAACGTCTGGAGCAGCTGAAGACCGAGACCGGGATCGACCTGTGGGTCGTCTACGTCGACGACTTCACCGATCCGTCGGGCGCCGAACAGTGGGCCACACAGGTCGCGAACGACAACGGCCTCGGGCCGAGCCAGTATCTTCTGGCCGTGGCCACCGAGGGTCGTCAGTACTACATCTCGGGTGATTCCGAGGGGCCGGTCACGTTCGACCAGCTGGCGGCGATCGAGCAGCAGCGGGTGCAGCCGGCTCTCCGTCAGGAGGACTGGCTCGGTGCGGTCGACGCGGCCGCCGCCGGGTTCGCCGATGCCGAGCAGGGCGGGACCGGAGGCGCCGACGACGGACGGAACGGCGGCGGCCTGCTCACCGGCATCCTCGTCGTGGCCGCCATCGCGGCCGCGATCGCGCTCGTCGTGGTGCTGGTGCGGCGTCGCAGGAAGACGCCGAGCGCGACGAGCGCCCCCGCGGCCGCGCAGGTGCCTCTCGAACAGCTCGAGCGGCGCGCGGCGTCGCTGCTGGTCGAGACCGACGACGCGCTGAAGACCAGTGCGCAGGAGCTCGGGTTCGCCAAGGCCCAGTTCGGCGATGCCGCGACGGTGGAGTTCGAGGCGGCGCTCGCCACGGCGCGGGCGAGTCTCGACGAGGCGTTCACACTGCAGCAGCAGCTCGACGACGCCACGCCCGACTCGGACGCCGACAAGCGCGCGTGGAACGAGCGCATCATCGCCCTGTGCGAGTCGGCCAACGGTCTTCTCGACGAGAAGGCCGCGGCGTTCGACGAGCTGCGCAAGCTCGAGCAGGACGCGCCGGCGGCGCTCGCTCGCGTGCGGGCCGCTCGCGAGAAGGCCGCAGACGCGCTCGGAAGCGCCGAGAGCGAGTTGCGGCGGCTGCAGTCGGCGTACGCACCGGAAACGCTCGCGACCATCGCCGACAACCCCGAGCAGGCCCGGCAGAGGCTCGCCTTCGCCGCGGAGCAGCTCGCCGCGGCCGAGCGGGCGATCGCTTCGGGAAGCGGCGGCGAAGCGGCGGTCGGCATCCGCGCGGCGGAGGAGGCGGTCGGTCAGGCGGCCCTGCTCGAAGACGCCATCGGCAAGCTCGCCGCCGACCTCGCCCAGGCCGAGACCAGCGCCGTCGCACTCGTGGCGGAGCTCGAGAGCGACATCGCCGGGGCATCCGCTCTCGCCGACCCCGACGGCCGCATCGCGGGGGCCGTCGCGGCCACCCGGCAGCAGCTCGATGCGGCCAGGGCGCACCTCGCCGGCACGCACAGGCGGCCGCTCATCGCACTGCAGAGCCTCGAGGCGGCGAACCGGCAGATCGACGCCCTGGTCCAGGGCGTGCGGGATGCCCACGCCCAGGAGCAGCGCGCGCGACAGGTCGTCGGCCAGCTGATCCTGCAGGCGCAGGCCCAGGTCTCGGCGGCCGAGGACTACATCACCGCGCGCCGGGGGGCCATCGGAGCCCAGGCGCGCACACGGCTGGCGGAGGCCGGCGCCGCGCTGGCGCGCGCCCACGCCCTTCAGTCCAGTGACCCGCGGCAGGCCATGCAGCACGCCCAGCGGGCCGACCACCTCGCCGCCCAGTCGATCCAGCTCGCGCAGGACGACGTCGGCGCCTTCGACGGCGGCGGCGGGATGTTCGGCGGGCAGAGCTCCGGCGGCGGCGGCATGCTGGGGGCCGTGCTCGGCGGCATCGTGCTCAACTCGATGCTCAGCGGCGGCGGCCGATCCTCGGGCGGATTCGGCGGCATGCTCGGCGGCGGCTCCGCCGGGCGGTCGTCGGGCGGGTTCCGCCCCGGCAGCTTCGGCGGCGGCGGGACCCGCGCCCGCCGGGGAGGTGGTCGTTTCTGACCCGCCCCCGACGACCACGCGGTGCCGCCGCATCCCGAACCAGAACCTGAGAACTCAGTCCGACAAGGAAGGAAATCCGATGGCGAAGCAGTCCATCTTCGGGCGCATCTCGACGCTCCTGAAGGCCAACATCAACGCACTCCTCGACCAGGCCGAGGATCCGCAGAAGATGCTCGACCAGCTCGTGCGCGACTACACCAACAGCATCGCCGACGCCGAGTCGGCCATCGCCGAGACGATCGGCAACCTGCGGCTGCTCGAGCGCGACCACCAGGAGGACATCCAGGCGGCCGCCGAGTGGGGCAACAAGGCGCTCGCGGCCAGCCGCAAGGCCGACGAGCTGCGCCAGGCCGGCAACACCGCCGACGCCGACAAGTTCGACAACCTCGCCAAGATCGCGCTGCAGCGCCAGATCACCGAGGAGAACGAGGCCAAGGCGATCGCGCCCACGATCGCGGCGCAGACCGAGGTCGTCGACAAGCTCAAGGACGGCCTCAACGGCATGAAGCAGAAGCTGGAGCAGCTGAAGTCCAAGCGGACCGAGCTGCTCTCGCGCGCCAAGGTCGCCGAGGCGCAGACCAAGGTGCACGACGCCGTCCGCTCGATCGACGTCCTGGACCCCACCAGCGAGCTGGGCCGGTTCGAGGACAAGGTCCGCCGCCAGGAAGCGCTCGCCGCCGGCAAGCAGGAGCTGGCCGCGTCGTCGCTCGACGCGCAGTTCAACCAGCTGGAGGACGTCGGAGAGCTGACCGAGGTCGAGGCGCGCCTGGCCGCTCTCAAGGCCGGCGGCACGCCGCAGGCCGCGATCGGCAGCTGACGCCGCAGCCCGTGCGAGGGCGCCGTGCTCCTGTGAGCGCGGCGCCCTCTCGCGTTGACGGGGAACGGCGTGGGGGATGATGAGGGGATGAGCCGATTCGTCATCGTCCCCCAATGGCAGGGCTCCGGATCCTCCCGCGCGATGCGGCTCGTGGACGGAGCGCTCGCGGTCGCGGGCGATCTGCCGCGCGCGTCCTGCTCGATCGTCGACGTGCCCATGGAGGCGGGCGAATCGCTGGGAACCGCGGTGCGGCGACTCAGCTCGCTCCTGCGCATCCGCGATCAGGTCGCGCAGGAGCTGGCCACCGGAGACGGCCCTGCCATCGTGGTCGGCGGCGACTGCGGCGTGGCGCTGACGTCGCTGGCGGCGGTCGTGGACGCCGACACCGCCGTCCTCTGGCTCGACGCGCACGCCGACCTGCAGTCCCCGGAGACGTCGCGGACGGGAGCCTTCCACGGCATGGTGCTGCGTGCGATCCTCGGCGACGGTCTCCCCCAGCTGCGGCTCGAGCCCGGCACGATGACCCCGGACCGGGTGGTGCTCGCCGGCACGCGCGAACTCGACCCGCCCGAGCAGGAGTTCATCGCCGCGACCGGGATGACGGTGCTCTCACCGGACGCGCTCAGCGACCCGGCAGGCGTGGTCGCGGCGCTGGAGGCCACCGGAGCGCACCAGGTGTACATCCACGTCGATCTCGATGTCCTCGACCCGGGGCACATGGGCGGGCTGTCGCATCCCGTGCCGTTCGGAGCCTCTCCGGCCGACGTGGTGGCCACCGTGCGTGCGGTGCGCGACCGGATGCCGATGGTGGGGGCGTCGCTGACGGAGTTCTCACCGTCCTCGCCCGATGCCGCCGTGGACGACCTCGGCGCCATCCTGCGCGTGATCGGAGCGCTCGCGTGAGCCCGGCCGCCTCCCTCCCCGCGCAGTGGCGCAAAGACGCCGAACGCGCCGTCGCCCGCGGTCGCCGCCTCGAGGCGCTCATCCCGGCGTTCCTCCTCGACTCGCCCGTCAGCCGGATCGGCTACTGGTACGGCTGCGCGGTGGGCTGGGCATGGGGCACGCTGTGGAGCACCGGGCGGATCGAGCGACGAGAGGGGCTCTGGATCTTCCGCGGCCTGCCGTCCTGGGCTTTCCCGCGCGGCGGGGTGTGCGTCGGCGGATGCTTCCTCACCGGCGACGGACGCGTAGGCGCCGCGCTGCTGCGCCACGAGGCGGTGCACAAGCGTCAGTGGCAGCGGTACGGATTCCTCATGCCGGTGCTGTACGCGCTCGCCGGCCGGAACCCGCTGCGGAACCGGTTCGAGATCGAGGCCGGGCTCGAGGACGGCAACTACGTGCCGCGCCGCGCCCGCTGATCAGCGGGCGGTCGCGAGTCCGTATTCGGCCGGCGTGTGGATCGCGGTGGGCGGCACGCCCAGGACGATCAGATGGTCGACGATGTCGGCCGTGCCGAGGAAGCCGCCGAGAAGGCGGACGGTCGTGTGATCGTCCTCGGCGCACAGCATCTCGTCGGCCCACGCGGTGACCGCACGCGCGAGCGCCTCGCCCGACGCGCAGCCGCGCCCGGTGCCGGGAGCGCCGGAGCGCTGCGACCGATCGAGCCAGGTGACGACCATGCGGCTCGGCGCGGAGATCGCGCCCTGCCACGAGGCATCCGGGATCTCGATGAACACCCGACCCGTCGAGCAGAGCGGCAGCGTCGCCAGCACGGCCTCCAGCTCGCCGAGCGAGGACTCGTCGGCGGTGATCAGGTGCTGCACGCGCGTGTGCCGCGATGCGCGGCAGGCGCTCGCGCTGTGCTCGACCTGGGACTGGGTGGTGTGTGCCATGACGACACCACTATACCGCGGAGATAGGGTTGCCTAACCTCAGTCGGGTCTCGGGATGCCGCGCGTCACGCGGGACGCAGCAGCACGCGCCGGAGCTCGGCGAGCTCATCGTCCCCCAGTCCGTGGGCGCGGAGATAGTCCGCCGCCGACCCGTAGCGGGTGCGCACGTCGTCCAGGAGCGCGCGCATCACCGGCGCGGGCGAGCGCGTGGCGAGGTCTTCCAGATGCACCGCTTCGGGGTGCATGGTGCGCAGCAGCTCCACGATCCGCCTGTTGCGCTCGGCAGGCAGCAGCCCCTCGGTGCGGGCGTAGTCGGCCACCACCGCCTCCGGCTCGACCCCCGCTGCGGCCAGCGTGAGCGCGACGGTGACACCGGTGCGGTCCTTCCCGACCGTGCAGTGCACGAGGACCGGCTGGTCGGCGAGGATGCCACGCACGACGTCCACGACGCCGGCTGAGGAGTCGTCCACCAGATGCCGGTACATCTCGTCCAGGCTGATGTCGTCGCTGAAGAACGACGCGACCGATCCGAGGAAGAGCGGCACGCGCTGCACGACCACATCGACGCCCTCGATGCGGCTCGGCTCGAGTGCGATCTCCTCGTCCGCGCGCAGGTCGATGATGCGGCGCAGCCGCAGATCGGCCAGGGCGCGCGTTCCCTCGCTGTCGAGGCGCGCGAGATTGCCCGACCGATAGAGCACGCCGTGACGGGTCACGGCGTCGCCGGCGCGGAGCCCGCCGACATCGCGGAGGTTCATCGCCCCCGAGACGAAGGGGTCGGGCGCGCCGGGCACGCCCGGGACCGCGGCGTCGGTCACCATACGGTGCCCGTGGCGGCGTCCCGGTCCTCCCCCGCGAGGTCCTCACGCGACGGAACGCTGTAGCGCCCGGCGATGGCCACGCGATTGAAGGCGTTGATCGACACCAGGATCCAGCTGAGCGCGACGTACTCCGGCTCGGTGAGCACGCCACCCACGCTCTCGTACACCTCGTCGGGGATGCCGCCCTCGTGGATGAAGGCGAACGCCTCCGCCAGCTCCAGCCCGGCCCGCTCCCGCTCGGAGAACACTCCGGAGTCCCGCCACACTGCGATCTGCGCGATCTCATCGACCGAGACCCCGGCCTTGACGGCCCGCTCGACGTGGACGCGTACGCAGTAGGCGCAGCCGTTCAGCTGCGACGTGTGGATCTGGACGATCTCCTTGAGCCGTTCGTCGATGCCCGCGTCGCCGGCGAGACCGCCCACCGTCTTGGAGAACGCGGCGAGCGCCTGATACGCGGGAGGCGCTGATCGGGACAGATGCACGCGGCGTTCTTGCGTCATTCCGCCAGCCTACCGACGCCGCATCCGTGCGGCGCAGCGGCGGCCGCCTTGCCCGCCGGAACGCGTGGGGGACAATGACCGGGTGAGCGAGCCCACCGACGAGTTCTCCTTCCTGCCCGAGCAAGCCGCTGAAGCAGGCATCGATTCCCCTCTCCCCCGCGGCGAGCGCCTTCTGCTCGCCCTGCCCGACGGTCGCACCCTCAGCGCCCTGAGATATTCGCCCCCGGACCGGCCGGATGCGGGCCCTCTCGTGACGTTCCTTCACGGCGCAGGCCTGAACGCGCACACCTGGGACACCACGATCCTCGCGCTCGGGCTTCCGGCGCTCGCGATCGACCTTCCCGGCCACGGCGACTCGTCCTGGCGCGAAGACGCCGCCTATGTCGCGCGCGTGCTGGCCCCGGACGTCGCGGCGGGGATGGACGCCTGGACCGACACGCCGCAGCTCCTGGTCGGGCAGTCGCTCGGCGGCCTGACGGCCGCGTCCGTCGCCGCCGCGCGTCCCGACCTCGTCCGGGAACTGGTCGTCATCGACATCACGCCCGGCGTGGACCCCGACGCCGGGCCCACGCAGATCCGCGATTTCTTCGCCGGCCCCGTGGACTGGGCCTCGCGCGACGACCTCGTCGACCGGGCGCTCGCCTTCGGGCTCGGCGGGGGCACCCGCCGGAAGGCCGAGCGCGGAGTGTTCTTCAACTCGCGCATCCGCCCCGACGGGCGGGTCGAGTGGAAGCACCACTTCGCGCACCTGGCCAACGCCGCCGCCTCCGCTCCGCAAGCCCGGGCGACGGCATCCGCCGCGCAGGACGAGCGCACGGATGCCGTCGGCGCGGTGCTGGGCGAGGCAGGGTGGGAGGACCTCGCCGCGGTGCAGGTCCCGACGACGCTTCTGCGCGGGGAGCGCGGCTATGTCACGGAGAGGGACGCCGCGGAGTTCGCGCGCCGCAACCCGGACGCCGTCGTCGCCGTCGTGCCCTCGGGCCACAACGTGCAGGAGGAGATCCCCGTCCCGCTCGGCCGGCGGCTCCGAGCGCTCGTCACGCCCGCGTAGCGGTCGCGCACCGGCGCTGAGGGCGTTTCTGGACGGGAAGCATTAACGCTTGTGTTTCGTTCCGGGTAGCGGATCGTCGTACGCCATCGGGATATCCCTAGGCTGGACTACCGCACCGGCCGTGCGGCGAACCCGTCGCGCGGCCCGCGCCCGCACAGCACGCGGACCCCTCCCGGAAGGATCCCCATGTCCCGTCGCACCGTCCTCGCCGCGGCAGCGCTCCTCACCGCCGGCATCCTCTCGCTCTCCGCCTGCAGCGGCGGCACGGGGCCGACCACGCCCAGCTCGCCGGGTGAGCCCGACCCCGGCGCATCGGTGGCCATCCGACTCGTGCTCGAGCCGAGCAATCTCGACATCCGCCAGACGTCGGGCGCGGCGCTGGACCAGATCCTCGTCGACAACATCTACCAGGGGCTGGTCGCGCGCACCCCGGAGCAGGAGATCGAGCCGGCGCTCGCGAGCGACTGGACGGTGTCGGAGGACGGCCTGACCTACACGTTCACGCTGCGCGAGGGCGTCACCTTCCACGACGGCCAGGAACTCACGCCGCAGGACGTCGTCTGGTCTCTGACCACTCGCCGTGACACCGCCGACTGGCGCGACTCGGCACGCCTGGCCAACGTCGCGTCGATCGCCGCGGAGGGGCAGCAGATCACCCTCGGTCTCAGCCGGCCCGACTCGAGTCTGCTGTGGAACCTCACCGGGCGCGCGGGCATCATCCTCAAAGAGGGCGACACGGTCGACTACCAGACGGATGCCAACGGCACCGGGCCGTTCGTGCTGGAGGACTGGCGTCAGGGCGACAGCATCACCTTCCTCCGCAACGAGTCGTACTGGGGCGAGGCGGCCGGCGTCGCCGAGGTCGTCTTCGACTACATCCCCGACAACCAGGCGGCCCTCAACGCGGCGTTGGCCGGCGAGGTGGACGTCGTGACCGGCTTCGACGCCAACCTGAGGGAGCAGATCGAGGCGAACGGCGACTTCACGCTCGAGGTCGGCCAGTCGACCGACAAGGGCGTGCTGGCGTTCAACCAGACCACGGGTCCGCTGGCCGATCGGCGCGTACGGCAGGCGATCCGTCAGGCGATCGACCACGACGCCTTCATCGAGGCGCTCGGCGCGGGACAGACCCAGTACGGGCCGATCCCGGAGCTCGACCCCGGGTACGAAGACCTCGGCGACGTCGCCCCGTACGATCCCGAGGCCGCGCGCGCGCTGCTGGAGGAGGCCGGCGCCGAGGACCTCGAGCTGACCCTCACGATCCCGAACTTCTACGCCACGACGATCCCGCAGGTGCTCGTGTCGGATCTGAACGAGGTGGGCATCACGCTCGAGGTCGAGTCGGTGGACTTCCCGACCTGGCTCAACGACGTCTACACGAACAAGGACTACGAGCTGAGCTTCGTGCTGCACACCGAGGCGCGCGACTTCGAGAACTGGGCGAACCCGGACTACTACTTCACCTACGACAACCCCGAGGTGCAGGAGCTGTACGCGCAGTCGCTCGCCGCGACCGACGAGGCCGAGGCCGCGGAACTGCTGCAGGAGGCGGCCCGCATCGTGTCGGAGGACGCGGCCGCGGACTGGCTGTACAACGGCGCATCCGTCGTGGCGGTCGGCACTAACATCACGGGTATGCCCTCGATCAACGTGAACGAGCGCCTCAACCTGGCCGAGATCGCCAAGAGCAACGGGTGATCCGCTACACGCTGACGCGGCTGGCCCTGCTGGTGCTGGGGCTGTTCGTGGCCAGCGTGCTGATCTTCCTGACTCTCCGCGTGCTGCCCGGTGACATCGCGCAGCTCATCGCCGGGACGAACAGCACTCCCGAGCAGATCGCGGCGATCCGCGAGCGGCTCGGATTGGGGCGACCCCTCCCCGTCCAGTACGTCGACTGGATCGCCGGCGTCTTCCGCGGCGACCTCGGCAGCTCGCTGCTCACCGGCACGAGCGTGGTCGACGAGCTCGCCGAGAAGTCCCAGGTCACCGTGCCCCTCGGCATCCTGTCGCTCGCGATCGCGATCCTCCTCAGCGTGCCGTTGGGGGTGCTGTCGGCGATGCGACGCGGCCGCGCGGAGGGCACGGCCCTCACCTTCAGCGCGCAGGCGCTCGCGGCGGTTCCGGTGGTGTGGGCGGGCATGATGCTCGTGGTCGTGTTCGCCGTGTGGCTGGGCTGGCTGCCGGCGCAGGGCTTCCCCCGTGCGGGGTGGCAGGACCCGTGGGCCGCCCTGCGCTCGCTGCTGCTGCCGGCGCTGACCATCGGGATCGTCGAGGGCGCGATGCTGATGCGCTTCGTGCGCAGCGCGACGCTTCAGGCGGTCGGCCAGGACTTCGTCCGCACCGCCGCCGCCAAGGGCCTCACCCGGAACGCCGCCCTGGTCCGTCACGGACTGCCCGTCGTCGGGCTGTCGGTCATCACCGTGCTGGGGCTCCAGGTCGCGGGCATCATCGTCGGCGCGGTCGTCATCGAGGAGCTCTTCGCACTGCCGGGCATCGGACGGATGCTGGTGGCCGACGTCGGCGCGCGGGACCTGCCCAAGGTGCAGGGCGAGCTGCTGGCGCTGACGGGCTTCGTGCTCATCGTCGGCTTCGTCGTCGACCTCGTCCACCGCGCCCTGGACCCTCGCCAGCGGGAGGCATCGTGACGGCGCGCACCGCTTCCGCCACGGACGCCGCGGCCCGCGTGCCTCGCGGACCGTCGCGGTGGGCCTGGCTCCGACGGCTGTGGCACCTGCCCACCGGGCGGTTCGGCATCGTCGTGGTGGCCGTCGTGCTGCTCACGGCGATCGCCGCACGCTTCTGGACGCCGTTCGATCCGCAGCAGGTCGAGATCGCAGACCGCTGGGCGCCGCCGGGCTGGCCGCACCTGCTGGGCACGGATGGCTCCGGCCGGGACATCCTGAGCCTCCTCATGGCGGGGGCTCGCACCACGGTCTTCGTCGCTGTGGGCGCCGGCCTGGTGGCCACCGCGGTGGGGATGGCGCTGGCGACGCTGGGGGCGCTGACCTCCCGCTGGGTGCGCGAGTCGGTCGCCGTCCTCGTGGACGTCCTCATCGCGTTCCCCGTGCTCATCATCGCGATGATGATCTCGGCGGTATGGGGAGGATCGCTGTGGGTCGTCATCTGGGCCGTGGGCATCGGCTTCGGGGTGAACATCGCGCGGGTGACCAGGCCGGAGCTGCGCCGCGTGCTGCACAGCGACTTCGTCCTCGCCGGCCGCGCCTCCGGCCTCACGCCGGGGCAGAACCTCGCGCGTCACCTGCTGCCGAACGTGGCGCCGGTGTTCATCGTGCAGCTGTCGTGGGGCATGGCCGTCGCCGTTCTCGCCGAGGCGGGCCTGTCGTACCTGGGCTTCGGGGCACCGGTGACCGAGCCGTCGTGGGGTCTGCTGCTGGATCAGCTGCAGCAGTACATCACCGTGCATCCGCTGTCGGTGCTGTGGCCGGGACTTGCGATCACGCTCACCGTCCTGGGCCTGAACCTCCTCGGCGACGGCCTGCGCGATGCGACGGACCCGACGCTCAGCCGCGCCCGCGGAGCCGCGCGCGAGGCGCGCACGCATGTGCCCGAGGTGGTCGCATGAGTCTGGAGGTGCAGGACCTCGTCATCGACATCGGCGGCCGGCGCGTGGTGGACGGCGTGTCGTTCTCGGTCTCCGAGGGCCAGCGTGTCGGACTCATCGGCGAGTCCGGGTCGGGCAAGTCGCTGACGGCGCTGGCGATCCTGGGGCTGCTCCCCGACGGCGCGCATGCGCAGGGCAGCATCCGGTGGGACGGCCTCGAGCTGATCGGCCGGTCCGACCGCGAACTGGCGGCGCTGCGGGGCGACGAGATCGGCATCGTCTTCCAGGAACCCCGCACCGCGCTCAACCCCATCCGCACCGTCGGCCGCCAGATCGCCGAGTCGGTGCGCATCCATGAGGGCGTGTCGAGACGGGATGCCGCGGCACGCGCCGTGGCGGAGGCATCCCGGGTCGCCCTTCCCGAGCCCGAGCGGATCGTCGCCCGCTATCCGCATCAGCTGTCCGGCGGTCAGCGTCAGCGTGTCGCGATCGCGATGGCCCTCGCCTGCCGTCCCCGACTGCTGATCGCCGACGAACCGACCACGGCGCTCGACGTCACGATCCAGGCCGAGATCCTCGAGCTGCTGCGCTCGCTCGTCGAGGACGACGGCATGTCGCTGGTCTTCATCACCCACGATCTGGCCGTCCTGTCGCAGATCGCCTCCCACGGCGTCGTCCTCGAGGACGGCCGCGTGGTCGAGCAGGCGCCGGTGCCGCAGCTGCTGAGCACGCCGGAGTCGCCCGTGACGCGCAGCCTGCTGCGCGATGCGACGGCGACGCTGTGGCGACCGGGAGGCGTGGCATGAACGCCGCGCGCCCGGGGCGCGACGGGCGCCCGCCGCTGCTGCGCGGCCGCGGCCTGACGCGGCGCTACCCGCTCCCGAAGACCCAGCTGTTCGAGCGCCGCGGCGTCACGGTCGGCGTCGAGGACGCCGACATCGACGTGCACGAGGGGGCCGCGGTCGGGATCATCGGCGAGTCCGGCTCGGGCAAGTCGACCCTCGTGCGCCTGCTGCTGGCACTGGACACCCCGACCGCCGGCAGCGTCGAATTCGACGGCCGCCCGGTGGACGCCCGCGGCAGCGCCCGGTCGCTGCACTGGCTGCGACGGCAGACCGGCATCGTGTTCCAGGATCCTTACGCGTCGCTCGACCCCCGGATGAGCGTGGGCCGCATCGTGAGCGAGCCGCTGTGGGCCCTCGGGATCGAGGGCGACCGCGACGCCCGCGTGCGCGAGGTGCTCGAGGATGTCGGGCTCGACGCCGACATGGCCGGCCGCTTCCCGCACGAGTTCTCCGGCGGTCAGCGCCAGCGCATCGCCCTCGCGCGCGCGCTCGTGCATCGCCCCCGCCTCCTCGTGGGCGACGAGCCGCTCTCGGCGCTCGATGTGACGGTGCGCGCGCAGATCCTGCAGCTGCTCGAGGAGCTGCGCCGACGGGACCGGCTCACGCTGCTGCTGGTGTCGCACGACATCGGCGTGGTGCAGAACCTCTGCGACCAGGTCATCGTCATGAAGGACGGGCGCATCGTCGAGGAGGGCCCGACGGAGAAGGTGCTGCTGCAGCCCCAGGTCGCCTACACCCGTCGCCTGCTCGCGTCGATCCCGGTCATCGACCCCGGCGCGGCCTGAGCCGCCCGGCGCGCCTCGGCGCCGCCTGAGCCGCCCGGCGCGCCTCAGTGGATTCGGACGCACGCCGCGGATTCGGGCCCGCACGAGCCGTGGCATCCGAATCCGGGCGCGGTACCCGGATCCGTGCACATGCCGACGCTCGCGGCGCCGGGGTCGGAGGGCGCCGCTAGGTTCGAGGCATGGGTCACGCGATCGTCCCCCCGTACCTGCTGGCGCGGATCGCCGCTGTGCAGGAGCCGCAGTGGTCCCGCGCGGCGCAGGCTGCCCGCTCCACTCTCGCCGCGCCGCGGGACTACCGCCCGGTGCGATCGCGGCTGCGGCTGTCGATCGACGCCCAGGGCTCGCTCGTCGCCGAGACGACGCCCGCGCCCGACCGCGAGATCTCCGACGCTCAGCGGCGCGAGGTGCTTCCGGGCGTGCGGGTCCGCGGGGAGGACGACCCGCCCACGGGCGACGTCGCCGTCGACGAGGCGTTCGACGGGCTGGGGGCCACGTTCGACTTCCTGTGGGACGCGTTCGCCCGCAACAGTCTGGACGGCGCGGGCGGGTCGCTCCTGGCCACCGTGCACTACGGCCGCGACTACGACAACGCGTTCTGGAACGGCGAGCGCATGGTGTTCGGAGACGGCGACGGCGAGGTGTTCACGGGCTTCACGGGATCGCTCACGGTCATCGCCCACGAGCTCGCCCACGGCGTGATCGACGACGAGGGCGGACTGGAGTACCAGGGGCAGTCGGGGGCGCTCAACGAGTCGATCGCCGACGTGTTCGGGGCGCTCGCCGAGCAGCATCACCGGGGTCAGACCGTCGAAGAGGCGAGCTGGCTCATCGGCGAGGGGATCTTCACGGATGCCGTGCAAGGCACCGCGCTGCGCTCGCTGTCCGCGCCCGGCACGGCGTACGACGACGACGTCCTGGGCAGGGACCCCCAGCCGGGGCACATGCGGGACTACGTCGACACCCGCGACGACAACGGCGGGGTGCACATCAACTCGGGCATCCCCAACCACGCGTTCTACCTCACCGCCATGGAGCTCGGCGGACGGGCCTGGGAGCGGGCGGGCCTGATCTGGTACCGCGCGCTCACCGCGGGGACCCTGTCGCCGACCGCCGACTTCGCGGCCTTCGCCCGCGCCACGGTGGCCGCCGCCGTCGCGGAGTACGGTGAAGAGTCGGAGGAGGTGCTCGCCGTGCGCACCGGATGGACGGGCGTGGGCGTGACCGCGGATGGAACAGACACCGAGCGCTGAGCCCGAGGAGCGCGGCGGCGACGGCGCCGAGCGCCCGGCGGCGCCCGCTGCGGCGCGCGTACAGATCGAGGTGTCGCGCACGGGCGGATTCGCAGGTCTCACGCGCCGCTGGACGGTGCAGCCCGCAGACGACGAAGCGCCGCGCTGGCTCGCGCTGATCGACCGCTGCCCCTGGGACGAGATCTCCGTCGACGGGAAGGGCGTCGGCGCGAAGCCGGTCCCCGACGGCTTCGTGTGGCGCATCCGGGCGCGGGGTGAGGGCGCCGAAGCGCACGACGTCGAGCTGCCGGACGCCGCTCTCACCGGAGCGTGGCGTGAGCTCGTCGACGCGGTGCGCTCGTGGAAGGCGCCCGCACGCGGCGACCACCGGTCGTGATCAGCGTCCGAAGAGCGTCTTCTTCTTCGCCGGCTTGAGCGACTTCTGCAGGTAGATCACACCCAGCCAGCGGCCGAACTTGAAGCCGACTCGGCCCATGCGGCCGACCTCGACGAAGCCGAGCTTCTCGTGCAGCGCGATCGATCCCTCGGCGCCCTTGTCGCTGACCACGGCGACGATCTGGCGGATGCCGGCCTCCTCGCACGCCTCGATGAGGGCCTCGAGCAGCGCGCGGCCCAAGCCCTTGCCCGTGGCGGCCTGGCCCAGATAGATGGAGTTCTCCACCGAGAAGCGGTAGGCCGACTTGCTCGACATCGGCTGCACCAGCGCATAGCCGAGGATCTGTCCGGTCGGGGACTCGGCCACGAGGAACGGCAGCCCGAGTCGGCGGAGGTTCTCGGCCTTCTCGCGCCACTGCGCGATCGACCACGTGTCCTCGTCGAAGGTCACGACGGAGTTCGTCACGTAGTGGTTGTAGATCTCCCGGATGTCGGGGATGTCCTCATCGGCCATAGGCCGGATGGTGTACGAGAAGGCACGCTCCGGCTCTGGCCGGCGACGCAGGTGCCGTGGCAGCCGGCGCCGGTCTCTGTCGTATTCCTCCTCGAGCATTCCGTCAGCCTACGCGCGTGGCATCCTGCCCCATGCCCGTGGGCGAGTTCGGGCCGCTGCGCCCCGACGGCTCCGACGGGCCGCTCGCCGGACCGGCGAGGGACGGAATGGCCCAGTCCACGGGCTCGGCGCCCTGCCGGGCGAGCAGCTCGTTCGCGCGGGAGAACGGCCGCGACCCGAAGAAGCCGCGGCTCGCCGACAGCGGAGACGGGTGCGGCGACTCGATGATCGGGGTGGTCCCGAGGAGGGGCCGGAGGCCGGCGGCATCCCTCCCCCACAGGATCGCCACGAGCGGCTGATCGCGTGCGACCAGCGTGCGGATGGCGTGCTCCGTCACCTTCTCCCAGCCCCAGCCGCGGTGGGATGCCGGCTGACCGGGCGCGACGGTCAGCACCCGGTTGAGCAGCATGACGCCCTGATCGCTCCACGCCGACAGGTCGCCGTGCGCGGCAGGCGGGATGCCGAGATCCGATTCCAGCTCCTGATAGATGTTCGCGAGGCTTCGCGGCAGCGGGCGCACGTGCGCATCGACGGCGAACGACAAGCCGATCGGGTGCCCGGGCGTCGGGTAGGGATCCTGCCCCACGATCAGCACCTTCACCTCGGACAGCGGGCGCGCGAACGCGCGCAGCACGCGCTCGCCCGCCGGAAGGTAGTGCCGACCCGCGGCCACTTCGGCGCGCAGCCGCTCCCCCAGCGCCGCGACGTCGGGGGCGACGGGGGCGAGCGCAGCGGCCCAGCCCGGGTCGAGAAGCCCGGCGTCGGCGAGCTGATCAAGCGTCAGCGCCACCGCGCACCTCCGCCGTCGTGGTCATGATGAGCCGCTGACCGCCGTCGGCCTCCTCGACGTCGAACGCGACGGTGACGCGGGACAGCTCCGACAGCGCCGTGAGATGCGTCCCGCCGCACGGGATGCGGGCCTCGCCTTGCTCGAGCGAGCAGACCCATGTCCGGCGGTCCGCCAGCGTGTCGCCGTCGCGATCGACGCGGACCGCTCCGCCTGCGAGAACCCACGCCGCCAGCCGCTCGTTCACCCGCTCCGCGAGCCCCGCCGTGTCGGTCAGCGCCTCCGGATCGAAGCCCTTGCGCCGCAGCGACTTGCCGATGCGGTACTCGTCCCGCGATCCCCCCGGCGTGATGCGGGACCGCTCGATCGCGAGCGCATCGAACGCCGGCGCCCCCAGCGGGTCTCGCGGGACGTCCTTCCGCCATGCGCCCGCGAGGCCGTGGTCGAGCGCGAGGGATGCGAGGTGGCAGGCCGTGTGACCCGCCGACAGCGCCGCCCGGTACTCCGGGTGGACCGAGACCTCGACGACGTCTCCCTCGGCGGGCTGCCCGTCGGCGACGATATGGGCCACGACGAAGGTCCAGCCTTCGGTGCCGGTGCGCACCGGCACATCGGCGCCCAGGAGCAGCTCGTCCTCGCGGGCGGCGCCGACCACCGCGTCCACGACCTCCAGCCGGCGGTCGCCGATGCGCAGCGCGCCACGGTCGGCGGGCTGATCCGGCCATGCCGTGTCGACGGGGTGGAAAGCCGTCCGGTCGAGCACGACGGCGGTGCGGCCGCTGCCGACGTCGACGACGTGCACGACCGTGCCGGTCGAGGCGACGTCGCCGGCGGGATAGGTGACGACCGTGCCGGATGCCGGGATCACGCGCGGTCGTCCTCGACGCGCGGACGCAGCGGCCCGCGCGCGAGCAGGTGCTGGGCCGACTGCGCGACCGGTCGCATGGTCACCAGGTCGAGGTTGACGTGCCCCGGCGCGTTGAGCGCGTATGCGACGACGTCCGCGACGTCGCCGGCGGTGAGCGGCTGCTGCACGCCCTCGTACACCCGCTCGGCCGCGACGCGATCGCCGCCGAGCCGGTTCAGTGTGAATTCGGGCGTGTGCACCATCCCCGGCGCCACTTCGATGACCCGGATGGGCTCACCGTTGAGCTCGAGGCGAAGCGCGTGGGCCAGCATGGATTCGCCGGCCTTCGCCGCGTTGTAGCCGGCTCCACCCGCGTACGCCGTCTGGGCGGCGGTGGACGTCACGAACAGCGTGTCGGCGTGACCATCGGATGCCGCGGCGCGACGCAGCAGCGGGAGCAAGGACGCCACGAGCCGTTGGGCCGACAGGACGTTGACCTCGAACATCCACTGCCAGTCCTCGACGCGTCCGTCCTCCACGCGGTCCGTGCCGCGGGCGCCGCCGGCGACATGGACCAGCGCGTGCACGGGTCCGGACTCGGCGAGGAATTCCGTCAGCGCCTGCACATCGGCGTCGGAGGTCAGGTCGGCGGCGTACGCGACGGCCCCGCACTCGTCCTCGAGCTCCTCGAGCCGGTCGGCGCGGCGCGCGACGGCCACCACGTCCCATCCGCTCGCCCGCAGGGCTCGAGCGGTCGCTTCGCCGATGCCAGAGCTTGCTCCTGTCACCACCGCACGTCGTGTCACCATGCCTCCACGCTACCGACGTCCGGACGGGGCCTGTTACGTCACGTTTCCGCGGCGTTGTCGAGCTCGGCGCGGACTCCGTACTGTCGATTCCGGTCGAAGGCGAGGGGTCTTCGGCATCCGATCCCGTAGGAGCAAGCCCATGTCCGCACCCGAGAACTGGCGTTTCGAGACCAAGCAGATCCACTCGGGCGCCCAGCCCGACCCGGTGACGAAGGCCCGCGCTACGCCGATCTACCAGACGACGTCGTACGTGTTCGACAACGCCGACCACGCCGCGAACCTGTTCGCGCTCGCCGAGTTCGGCAACATCTACACCCGCATCCAGAACCCCACGCAGGCGGTCGTCGAGGAGCGCCTGGCCGCCCTCGAGGGCGGCACCGGTGCGCTCCTGCTGGCCAGCGGCCAGGCGGCGTCCACGTTCGCGATCCTGAACATCGCCGAGGCCGGCGACCACTTCGTCGCATCGAGCTCGATCTACGGCGGCACGTACAACCTCTTCAAGTACACGCTGGCCAAGCTGGGCATCGAGGTCACCTTCGTCGAGAACCAGGACGACCCCGAGGAGTGGCGCCGCGCCGTCCGCCCGAACACCAAGCTGTTCTTCGCCGAGACCATCGGCAACCCGAAGATCAACGTGCTCGACATCCGCACCGTCGCCGACGTGGCGCACGAGAACGGCCTGCCGCTGATCGTCGACAACACGATCGCCACGCCCTACCTCATCCGCCCGTTCGAGCACGGCGCCGACATCGTGATCCACTCGGCGACGAAGTTCCTCGGCGGCCACGGCACCACCATCGGCGGCGTCATCGTCGACGGCGGCTCCTTCGCGTGGTCGGAGCACGTCGACCGCTTCCCGGGCCTGACCGAGCCGGACCCGTCGTACCACGGCGCGTCGTACACGGCGGCGGTCGGCGACGGCCTGGCCTACATCATCAAGGCGCGCGTGCAGCTGCTGCGCGACCTCGGCGCGGCGATCGCACCCAACAGCGCGTGGCTGCTGCTGCAGGGCATCGAGACGCTGTCGCTGCGCGTGGAGCGTCACGTGCAGAACGCGCAGGAGATCGCCGAGTGGCTCGAGAACCAGGACGACGTCGCCTCGGTCAACTACTCGGGACTGCCCACCTCGCCCTGGTACGCCGCTGCGAACACCTACGCCCCGAAGGGCGTCGGCGCGGTCCTCTCCTTCGAGCTGAAGGGCGGCGTCCAGGCCGGGCGCGAGTTCGTGAACTCGCTGAGCCTGTTCAGCCACCTCGCCAACATCGGCGATGTGCGCTCCCTTGTGATCCACCCCGCGTCGACCACGCACTCGCAGCTGACGCCGGAGCAGCAGCTGACCACGGGTGTCACGCCGGGACTGGTGCGCCTGTCCGTCGGCATCGAGAACGTCGATGATCTGAAGGCCGACCTCGAGCAGGCGCTCGCCGCCGCTCGACGGGTGTCGGAGGCCGCTCGCGCCTGACCTCGCGGATCCCATGACGGATGCCTCGGCCCCGACGGGCCGGGGCATCCGTCATACGCGCTGGGGGGCGGCCCAGCCCTGCTCCCACCAGCGCAGTACGCGCAGTGCGCGGAGCGTCACCCAGCGGCTGGGGAAGCCGTCGTGCTCCCCGGCCAGCTCGAACAGCGTCGGACCCTCGTGGTTGTTCTCCAGCGGGAAGAGCCCGTTGTCGAGGCGCTTGGCGCCCAGCAGCTCGATCGCCTCGGCGCAGCGGTCGTCGCGTTCGGGTCGTGCGAGGCGGAAGTAGTCCAGCGCCCGCAGGATGTCGTAGAACCACCGCACCGGCGCAGAGGTCAGGGTGATGCGCAGGTCGGGGATCTCGCCGGTCGTCTTACGCCGGAACAGGCGGCGCTCGAGCAGGTACTCCTCGCCCCGCAGGCGCGCGGCCGTGACCTGGCCGGCGTCGCGCGTGACGGTGGGCGGCGCGTCCGACATGTCGTCGACGCCGGTGCGCTGCCCCCACGCCCACAGCCCCTCGAGCGCGCAGATCGTCGAATGGAACGAGCTGGCCGCGGCGGGGTCGTCCTCCCAGCAGTTCCACCCGCCGTCCTCGTGCTGAGTCGCCAGGAGCGTCTCTGCCGCCTTCGAGCCGTCCTGACCGAAGTACGCGCCGACGGCGAGCGCGATGCCGTTGATGCAGGGCTCGACCTCGCCCTCGAAGTAGGGCTGGCCCGCGTGCTCCCACCGCACGTTGTCGCGTACGAGCGCGATGGCGTGCGCGGCCTGCGGGGATGCCGGATCGAGGCCGTACTCCATGAGGGACTGCAGCGAGAAGTGCGTCGCCGTCCACGCGTCGAAGAAGGGCCGTGACTCGTCGACCCAGCCGGGCCGGTACGTGCCGCCGTCCCACCGCCCGTCCGGTCCCTGTTCGGCCAGGAGCCGGGCGCCCCACCCCTCCGTCGCCACGCGCGCACGCTCGGCCGCGACGTCTTCGGCCGGGGCGTCGGCGAGGTCGCGCAGAGTCTGCCACCGGATGGCGGGATCGCCCTCGAGCAGGTAGTCGACGACAGCGTCCATGCCACGCATGCTAGACCGGCATCCCGACACGTGCGCCGCGCACACCGTAGGGTGTGGCCGTGGGCACGCATGACGGCGCCGCGGGCATCGCGGCGCTCTATGACGACTTCGGACGCCGCTGGGCGCGCGGGACCTCCCCGCTGTACGAGGAATGGTCGCTCGGCGTGGCCGGCGACGGCGAGCTGACGCAGCGGCTCGCACACCTGCCGCACCGGCTGCAGCAGCCGAACCTGCTCTACGCCGCCGCGCGATGGGCCGGCTCGCCGCTGGTCGGGTTCGCGCAATGGCGCGAGTGGCTGCTCACGCATTGGGAGGCGGTGCTCGAGGTCGCACACGCCCGCTCGACGCAGACGAACGAGCCGAACCGGTGTGCGACCCTGCTGCCGGTGCTCTCGCGCATCGACGGGCCGGTGGCCCTGCTGGAGGTGGGTACCGCAGGGGGTCTGTGCCTCTTCCCCGACCGCTACGGCTACGAATACACCGCGCCGGATGGCATCCACCGCCTCGACCCGCCCGCCGACGAGACGCCCGTGCTCCTGGAGTGCCGTCTCGACGAGGACGCGAGCCTCCCGCAGCGCCGCCCTGAGGTGGTGTGGCGCCGCGGAATCGACCTGTCACCCATCGACGTGCGCGACGCGGAGGCAGTCGACTGGCTGGCGACGCTCGTGTGGCCCGGCCCGGACCACGACGCGCGCGTGGCACGGCTGCGGGCCGCCGCCGCGGTGGTGGCATCCTCCCCTCCGGAGATCATCCGCGGCGACCTGCTGGAGACCGTGACGGATGCCGGGGCGCAGGCGCCCGCCGAAGCGACGGTCGTCGTCTTCCACAGCGCCGTGCTGCTGTACCTCGACGCCCAGAGCCGGCAGCGGTTCTCCGACATCATGGCCGGGCTCGGCGAAGCGATCGGCAGGAGGGTGCTGTGGCTGTCGAACGAGACGACCGGCACGTATCCCGCCGTGGACGCCCAGCTGCCGAGGGGCATCCGCACGGATCACCGGTTCGTCCAGACGGTCGACGGTCGGCCCATCGCCCTCGCGGGGCAGCACGGCGCGGTGTACGAGACGCAGCCGTTCCGCGCGGATCGGGTGTAACAGTCCGTCGGGGGTCTCGCGGGCACGCGAGAATGGACGAATGGACTGGCAGACCTCCGAAGACACGGTGCCCAGCGCACCGGTGACGGAGGCCGACGCCCGCCAGCTGCTGGGCAGGCCGCCTGCCACGGGCGCATGGCGCGACGGCGACCCGGTCGGCGACCGGCTCTTCGCCGCCTTCGGGCCCTTCCGCACCGAGGGCGGGCGTGAGCTTCCGGGGTATCGGCTCGCGTACGAGACCTGGGGCGAGCTGAGCCCCACCCGCGACAACGCCGTGCTCGTGCTCCATGCGCTCACCGGCGACAGTCACGTCCGAGGACCCGCCGGCCCGGGGCATCCCACCTCCGGCTGGTGGGACGACATCGTCGGCCCCGGCTGTCCCATCGACACCGACCGCTGGTTCGTCGTGGCGCCCAACATGCTCGGCGGCTGCCAGGGCTCCACCGGGCCGGCATCCATCGCCCCTGACGGTTACGAGTGGGCCTCGCGATTCCCGTACCTGACGATCCGCGACCAGGTCGCCGCGCAGGTGCGGCTGGCCGATGCGCTCGGGATCGACGTGTGGGCGGGCGTCGTCGGCGGATCGATGGGCGGGATGCATGCGCTGGAGTGGGCGGTGGCCCATCCCGAGCGCGTCCAGCGGGTCGGCATCCTGTCGGCTCCTCCCGTGAACACCGCCGACCAGATCGCCCTGAACTCGGTGCAGCTGGAGGCGATCCGCATCGATCCCCGGTTCCAAGGCGGGGAGTACTACGACGCCCCGGACGGCGACGGACCGACGCGCGGCCTGGCGCTGGCGCGTCGCATGGCGCTGCTGAACTACCGCTCGCCCACCGAGCTGAACCAGCGCTTCCAGCGGACGTGGCAGTCCGGCGTCAGCCCCCTGGGTCACGGCGGGCGGTTCGCGGTGGAGTCGTATCTCGACTTCCATGGCAACAAGTTCACGCGCCGGTTCGACGCCAACGCGTACATCACGCTGGTCGAGGCGATGAACTCCCACGACGTCGGCCGCGATCGCGGCGGCGTCGAGGACGCCCTCGCTCGCGTGACGGCCACGGCGCTCGTGCTCGGGATCGACACCGACCGGCTCTTCCCGATCGACGGGCAGCACCGCATCGCCCGAGGCATCCCGAACACGCTCGACGGGGATCGCGCCGTCGTCCTCAGCAGCGACTTCGGCCATGACGGGTTCCTCATCGAGACCCCCGCGGTCGGCGCCCACGTGCGGCGCCTCCTCGAGAGCTGACCGGAACCGCACGAGCCCTGCCCTGCCCGTCACTCGCTCCGCTGATACCGCCACGGCAACGCGCCGATGTCCAGACGGTGACGCGCCGCGGATGCCGCACCGCCCGGCACCACGTCGTTCTCCCCGTCATCCCCGGTGTCGTACTCGGCATCGCCGCGCCAGAGCAGCAGCGGCCCCTCTCCCCCACGCCGCGCCACCGTCTCGAAGCGCTCGACGCCCGTGACACGAGACGCCATGAGAGCGGATGCAGAGTCGACGTGCATCGACAACCCGTGCAGGGTGACCCAGGTCGGCGGGTAGAGCGTGAGCTCGCCACGACCGTGCGCGGCGAGCGCGTCCGCGGGCCGCAGCCACGCCGCCGACACCACTTCGCTCTCGGAGAGCACCATGTCGGCCGTCGCTTCGGCCGGTCCACCGGCCGCCAGGAAGAACCACGTGCGGATGCGGAGCGCGAGCCCGGGCGGCGGGTCCCAGCACGACAGCGGAACGAGTGCGTCCTGGTTCAGAACGAGGCCGATCTCCTCCTGCGTCTCGCGTACCGCGGCACGGCGGGCGACGTCCTCCTCCGGTTCGGCGGGGGCGACACGGTCGACCGCCTCGACCTTGCCGCCGGGGAACACCCACGCTCCGGCGAAGGACCCGCGGTCGGGCCGCTCGATCATGAGCACCTCGAGCCCACCGCCGTCACGCAGCAGCACCACGGTGGCCGCCACCGGCACGTCGGGGTCCGCGCCGTCCTCCGGGCGTCGCGACCGGGCGTCGTCCAGAGCACGCGCCAGGTCGCTCACCGTGCGGTCCGACGGCATCATCGGGTCCGGCATCCGCTCACTCTATCCCCGTGCGCGGCCGCCTCATCGGCGCCGCGGGGCAGCGCTGGCCGGGCGCGTGTCAGGACGACACGCCGACCGGCGCCGCAGCGCGCTCGCGGCGGCGTTCGAGCGCCACGCTGATCGCCGCGAGCAGCAGTCCCGCGGCGGCGAGCGCCACGCCGACCCACGCCGGCGCCACGAAGCCCCACCCCGCGGCGATGACGGCGCCGCCGAGGAACGCTCCGAGACTGTTGCCGACGTTGAGCGCGGAGTGATTCAGCGCGGCGGCGATGGACTGATTGTCCTCCGCGACGTCCATGAGACGCGTCTGAATGGTGGGGCTCAGTGCCGAGGCGACGAAGCCCACCGCGAAGACGAACAGCGCCAGGGCCCAGATCAGCTGTGCGGTCAGGGCGAGCAGGGCGAGCATCGCCGCGAGCGCGACGAGTCCCGCGAGGAGCGTCCGCCGCAGGTCGACATCGGCGAGGTGACCGCCGACGAGGTTCCCCACGGTCATGCCGACGCCCATGACGATGAGGACGATGGGCACGACCCACGCCGGACTGCCCGCGACGTCGGTCACCAACGGCGCGACATAGCTGTACACCGCGAAGAATCCGCCGAAGCCGATCGCCCCGACACCCAGCGCCAGCCACACCTGCCCGATGCGGAACACCTTCAGCTCGGCTCGCAGGGTCCGTCCGGGGTCGCCCGCGTGCGCGGGCACGAAGAAGGCGATGAGGATCGTCGCAGCGGCGAAGATGCCGGCGACGACCATGAAGGCTGCGCGCCAGCCGGCGTACTGACCGAGGAAGGTGCCGAGCGGGACCCCGACGACGTTCGACACCGTCAGACCTGTGAGGACGAACGCGACGCCCTTCGCACGCATCCCCGGACCCAGGACATCAGCCGCCACGAGCGCGCCGATGCCGAAGTACGCGCCGTGCGGCAGGCCCGCGAGGAAGCGCGACACCGCCACGAGTTCGAAGGTGGGCGCGAGGAAGGTCAGCGCGGTGAAGACCGTCAGCGCCACGGCGAGCGCGACCATGACGCGGTGTCGCGGGAACCGGGCGACGGAACCGGCGATCGTGGGGGCACCCACGACGACGCCGAGCGCATACAGCGAGATGAGCCAGCCCGCCTGCGCGATGGCGTCCTCGGGCCGCGCGGCCCACACGGACGGCAGCAGGTCCTGCGCCATGTTGGGCAGCAGGCCCATCACGACGAACTCGGTCATGCCGATGCCGAAGCTTCCGACGGCGAGGGAGAGGAGCGCCCACGTCGCCGCCCCCCTCGATGATGTCGAGGAGGTCACCGCGTCATGCTAGTCGCCGGAGCGGCATGCTGGCGAATCGATTCGGACGGATGCCGCCGACGCCCGGTCCTCGAGCAGGCTCAGACCGCGTCGTCGCCGGCCTCACGCTTCTCGATCGCCCGTTCCAGTCGCTCGATCTTGCCGTCGAGCTCGCCCGAGTATCCCGGCCGGATATCGGCCTTGAGCACGAGCGAGACGCGGGACCCGTACGCCTGCACCGCCTCGGTGGCGCGCTTGACGACGTCGAACACCTCGTCCCACTCCCCCTCGATCTCGGTGAACATCGAGGTCGTGCGGTGCGGCAGACCGCTGTCGCGGACGACCTGTACCGCCGCCGCGACGGCATCGTGGACGGATCCGTCCGCGTTTCCTGTGCCACTCGGGGCGACGGAGAAGGCGACGAGCATGGAAACCTCCGGTTGGTGTGTTCAGGACTGTCCGAGCCGCGGTCGCGGCCAGGAGACGGGGACGCGGGCACGGCTGCCGGGCGCCACACGGACGACGCGGACGAGCATCCACGCCAGCAGCGCGATGAGCACGACGTTGCGGACGGTGAGCACCCCCACGGCGACAGCCTCGGCACCGATCACCCTGTCGTACAGCAGCGGGTACACCGACTGCGTGAGCAGCGCCGCGACCAGCGCCACCGCGGCCGGCCACCGCCAGCGCCGCCGGTCGATGACCAGGCCCACCACGATCGGCGCGACGAGCCACGTCAGGAACTGCGGTGAGCCGACCTTGTTGAAGACGATGAACGCCAGGACGAGGCTGAGCGACAGCGGCGGGAAGAGCGCCGCGAACGCGGCGCCGCGCCACGCTTGCACCGCCCCGACGGCCGCGATGGCCGAGACCATCACCACGAGCACCGGCGTCATCGCGGCGATGACGCCGTCGACACCGGCGCCGGTCACCTGGAACGTGAGGATCTCGGTGTCGTAGTAGACGAACGCGCCGGGCACGCCGAGGACCGCCTGCCACAGGTACAACGCCGACACCGGCGCCTCGATCTGCAGGCCGCGCCCGGTCTGGCCGGACACGAACCCGAACACGTGGGCGCCGCCGCCGGCGGCCAGGACCACGGTGACGACGACTCCCGAGACCAGGAGCGCGCCCCCGATCAGCGGCAGGCGCCGGCGCAGCACGACGACCCCGGCGGCGAGCAGCGCCGCCGGCCAGACCTTCATCCACGTCGCGGCCGACAGCAGCAGCGACGCCACGAGCGGGCGGCCGACGAGCCACAGGCAGCCCGCCACGGCCAGCGGCACCGTCACGCCGTCGAGACGGTACATCCCCACAGGACCCAGCAGCAGGACGAACGCGAGCCAGAAGCCGGCGGCCCCGGTACGCCCCAGGGACCGTCCCCGGCCGATCAGCAGTCCGAAGGCCAGCGCGTCGGCGATCGTGACCAGCAGCGCCCACGCGACCTGATACCCGGCGAGATCGAGTCCGAGCGCCAGCACCATCGGGAGGAGAGCCAGCTGCGGGTAGACCCACGGCGCCGTCACCCCCATGACCGCCGTGCCGGCGACCGCCTCACGCGCCCAGGGCTCGTACACGAGGTAGACGTCGCCCGCGGGGGTGTTCGGCAGCACGAAACCCAGCCAGGCCACGACGACGTGCACGAGGACGAAGGCGATCCACAGCCAGGCGCGCCTCGACACCCGACCATCCTATGGCGGTGCGTACCGGCCGCCGGATCGGGTCACCGGGCTGCCAGCGCCTCGCCCACCGCGCGAGGGAGGGCCTCGGCGACATCCAGCGCGGTGATCGGACCGTCGCCGACCGCCTCGGCCGCCAGCGCGGCGGCGCGACCGTGCAGCCACGCGCCGGAGGCCGCCAGCCCGGCGAGCGCGGCGGCATCCGTTCCGCGTCCGGATGCCTCCGCACCGGCGACGACCGCGCCGACCACGCCGGCCAGGACGTCGCCGGTTCCGGCGGTGGCCAGCCACGGAGTCCCGGCTTCGATCGTCGCCGACCAGCCGCCCGGCGCCGTCACGATCGTGGTGGCGCCTTTCAACAGCACGACGGCGCCTGTCACCGCCGAGGTCTCGCGCGCCTCGGCCACGAGGTCGTGGGGCATGGGCTTCAGTCCCAGACTCTCGCGAAGGCGCGCGTGCTCGCGCTCATGCGGCGTGAGGATGCGGGGCGCCGCTGCGTCGGCGGCGAGTTCGAGGGCGCCGGCGTCGACGATCACCGGTTCGCTTCCGTCGAGCAGCCGGCGCAGCGCCTCGGTCTCGTCGGGCTCACGGCTGGACGCGTCCGTCCCCGAGCCGATGACCCATGCCTGCACTCTGCCGTCGACCGTGACGGTCTCGGGCCGGCGCGCCAGCACCAGTTCGGTCGGCCGCGGCGGCCCCACGTACCGGACCATGCCGAGCCCGGTGCGCCAGGCCGCCTCGACGCCCAGCACGGCGGCACCGGGATACGCCTGCGACCCTGAGCGCATACCCAGCACGCCTCGGGAATACTTGTGGTCCGTGCGAGTCGGCCTGCGCAGAGCACGTGCCGCATCCTGCACCGTCCATGACCGCGTCATGCCGACACAGTACCCGGCGGCATCCGCGCTCTCATCAACCCCGGAGGTTCCCTTCTTGAGTCGCCTGTTCACTCCCCTGTCCCTCCGCGACGTCCGCGTGCGCAACCGGCTGTGGGTCGCGCCGATGTGCCAGTACAGCGCCGTGGACGGCGTGCCGCAGGAGTGGCACCACACGCATCTCGCGCAGTTCGCCTCGGGCGGAGCGGGACTGGTCGTGGCAGAGGCGACCGCCGTGTCACCCGAGGGCCGGATCTCGCCGGAGGACACGGGCCTGTGGAACGACGAGCAGCGCGACGCGTGGGCGCCGATCGTGGCGGCGATCCGTCGCCGTGGTGCCGTGGCGGCCGTGCAGCTGGCCCACGCCGGACGCAAAGCGTCGACGTGGTCTCCTCTGTCGGGGCGTCGCGGATCGGTTCCTCTCGAGGACGGCGGGTGGACGACGGTCGCCCCGTCCGCCATCGCCTTCGACGGCTACGCCGCGCCGCGCGCGCTCGACGCTGCCGGCATCGATCGCGTCGTGGCCGACTTCGCCGCCGCGGCCCGGCGAGCGGTGGAGGCCGGCTTCGAGGTGCTCGAGATCCACGCCGCCCATGGCTACCTGCTGCACCAGTTCCTCTCGCCACTGTCGAACCTGCGCGACGACGACTACGGCGGATCGCTCGCCGGTCGGGCACGGCTGCTGCTGCGGGTCCTCGATGCGGTGCGCGACGCGGCGCCGGATGCGCCGCTTCTCGTCCGGTTCTCGGCGACGGACTGGGCCGAGAGCGGATGGGATGCCGACCAGACGGCGACCGTGGCGCGCTGGGCGGCGGAGCGCGGGGCGGACTTCTTCGACATCTCCAGCGGCGGGCTCGTCGCGCATCAGCGGATCGCTCCCGCTCCCGGCTACCAGGTCGGACTCGCGGCCCACGTGCGGCGTGAGGCGGGCGTGCCCGTCAGCGCGGTCGGCCTGATCGACGACGCCGCCCTCGCCGAGAAGGTGCTCGCCGAGGACGCCGCCGACGCCGTGATGGCCGGCCGCGAGTGGCTGCGTGACCCGCATTACGGGCTGCGGGCCGCCGCCGAGCTCGGGGCCGACATCGACTACTGGCCGCGGCAGTACGTGCGCGCCCGCCGCTGATCCACG
>JAPSKH010000012.1 GCA_031177765.1 Microbacterium sp.
TGGCTCGGCCGCCGCTTCGCGATCCGCGACTGACCCGCAGCATCCCGTTCCCGCGGACGCGAGCTCCGACCGCGAGACAGCATCCGGACGGCGAGACAGCGCCCCCGCGACTGCAGTCTCGGCGCCCCGCTGCTGTCTCGCGGGCCAGGCGGTCCGGCCGCGCACGAGGCCGGCTCGCGCGGTCGTAGGCTGAAGTCCATGCACGGCGAATACAAGGTGCCCGGCGGGAAGCTCGTCGTCGTCGACCTGGAGGAGCGGGACGGCCGCATCGCGGACTTCCACCTCGCGGGCGACTTCTTCCTCGAGCCCGACGATGCCCTGGCCGACATCGACGCCGCCGTGAACGGTCTGCCCGTCGAGGCGGATGTCGCCACCATCGCCGCCGCCGTGCGCGCAGCTCTTCCCGAGGGGGCGCAGCTTCTCGGCTTCACGCCCGAGGCCGTGGGCACCGCGGTCCGTCGCGCCCTCGTGACCGCGCCCGGCTGGCGCGACTTCGACTGGGAGATCGTCCACGAGCCGCCGGTCTCGCCGCGGATGAACCTCGCTCTCGACGAGGTCCTCACCGGTCGCGTCGGCGACGGGCGCCGGCGCCCCACCCTGCGGCTGTGGGAGTGGAACGAGAGCGCCGTGGTCATCGGCTCGTTCCAGTCGCTGCGCAACGAGGTCGATCCCGAGGGGGCCGCCAGGCACGGTTTCGACGTGGTGCGCCGGATCTCCGGCGGCGGCGCGATGCTCATGGGCGCGAACTCGATCGTCACGTACTCGCTGTACGTGCCGGCATCCCTCGTGGCGGGACTGACGTTCGCGGACTCGTACGCGTTCCTCGACGACTGGGTGCTGCAGGCGCTGCGCGCGCTCGGCGTCCAGGCGACCTACCAGCCGCTCAACGACATCTCCTCGCCGCAGGGCAAGATCGGCGGCGCGGCGCAGAAGCGCCTGGCCAACGGGGGTGTGCTGCACCATGCGACCCTCAGCTACGACATGGACGGTCAGGTCATGACGGAGGTCCTTCGGATCGGACGCGAGAAGCTGAGCGACAAGGGCACCACCTCCGCCGCGAAGCGCGTCGATCCTCTGCGCCGCCAGACGGGGCTGCCGCGCGAGGCGATCATCGAGAAGCTCAAGGAGACGTTCGCCAGCCTGTACGGCGCTGTGCCGGGTCGCATCACCGAGGACGAGTACGCCGAGGCCGAGGCGCTCGTGGCGTCTAAATTCGCCACCGATGCGTGGCTGCGGCGCGTGCCGTGACCGTCGCGGAGGCCGGGAAGGCCGAACCGGGCACGGTCGAGATCCACCACGGCGACAACCTCGAGGTGATCCGGACCTTCCCGGACGCCTCGTTCACGCTGATCTACCTCGATCCCCCCTTCAACACCGGCCGGGTGCAGGAGCGGGCGCTCGAGACCGCCCGCTCGTGGCATCCCACCGACCCTTCGGCGGCGAAACTGCATGCGGACGCCGAGACGGCAGTCGGCGACGGCGGTCTCGGCGCCCCGTTGCCGTCTCGCGATGGAAGGGGGACCGGCGGCGTCGTGCGGCGCGGGTTCCACGGGCGCGAGTACGAGCGCATCCGGGGGGACCTCCGCGCGTACGACGACAGCTTCGACGACTACTGGGGCTTCCTCGAGCCGCGCCTGCTCGAGGCCTGGCGCCTGCTCGCCGACGACGGGACGCTGTACCTGCACCTGGACTATCGCGAGGCGCACTACGCCAAGGTGCTCCTGGACGCACTGGTGGGGCGCGAGCGGTTCCTCAACGAACTCATCTGGGCCTACGACTACGGCGCCAAGACCCGCAGGCGCTGGCCCACCAAGCACGACACGATCCTCGTCTACGTCAAGGATCCGCAGCGGTACTGGTTCGACTCGGATGCCGTGGACCGGGAGCCGTACATGGCGCCCGGCCTTGTCACGCCCGAGAAGGCCGAGCGGGGCAAGCTCCCCACCGATGTGTGGTGGCACACGATCGTGCCGACCACGGGACGCGAGAAGACCGGCTACCCGACGCAGAAGCCCGAAGGCATCCTGCGGCGCATCGTCCAAGCATCCAGCCGCCCGGGCGACCGCGTGCTCGACTTCTTCGCCGGCAGCGGCACCACGGGGGCGGTGGCATCGGCCCTCGGCCGCCACGCCGTCCTGGTGGACCACAGCCCCGACGCGATCGCGGTGATGCGAGGACGGATGCCGCACGCGGCCGTCTGCGAGATGGAGTCGGAGCAAGCGCTTCCCTAGGCTGGTCCCATGCGCTTCGGAACCTTCATCCCCCAGGGCTGGCGATTCGACCTCGTGGACATCGACCCGGCCGATCACTGGCGGGTGATGGCGACGCTCGCTCAGCGCGCCGATGAGGGTCCGTGGGAGTCGCTGTGGGTGTACGACCACTTCCACACCACGCCGGTGCACAGCGACGAGGCCACGCACGAGGCGTGGACGCTGATGGCGGCCTTCGCGGCTGCGACCTCCCGGATCCGGCTCGGGCAGATGTGCACCTGCATGGGCTACCGCAACCCCGCCTACCTCGCGAAGGTCGCCGCGACGGTCGACATCGTCTCGGGCGGACGCACCGAGATGGGCATCGGCGGCGGCTGGTACGAGCACGAGTGGCGCGCCTACGGCTACGGGTTCCCGGAGGTGCCGCAGCGCCTCGCGATGCTGCGCGAAGGCGTCGAGATCATGCGGCAGGCGTGGACCACCGGGTCGGCGACGCTCGCGGGCAAGCACTACCAGGTCGATGGCGCGATCGTGCGTCCCCTCCCGCTGCAGGACGGCGGCATCCCGATGTGGGTCGCCGGCGGCGGTGAGAAGGTCACGCTGAAGATCGCGGCGAAGTACGCCGCGTACACGAACTACAGCGGGTCGCTCGAGGTCATCGACCACAAGAGCGAGGTGCTGCGCGGCCACTGCGAGGCGATCGGCCGCGACTTCGATTCGATCACGCGCACCTCGAACTTCAACACGATCGTCGGCGCCACCGAGGCGGAGGCCCGCGACCGGCTCGCGGCCGTCAAGGCACGCCTGCTCCCGCATGTCGGCCAGGAGCGCGCCGACCACATCGAGAACGACTACCTGGCCTCGCCGGCGTTCGGCTCGGTCGAGCAGGTCGCCGAGCGCCTCGCCGAGCGGGAGCGCCACGGCATCGCCTACGCGATCCACTACTTCCCCGAGGCCGCCTACGACCGCTCCGGCGTCGAGCTGTTCGAGCGAGAGGTGATCCCCGCGCTCAGCTGAGCCGGTCGCCGTCCGGCGGCGGCTGCTCGGGCGCCGGCCCCCCGGGAGCCGCGAGCAGATCGAACACCGCATCCATCGTCGCGGCCATGTCGAAGTCGCGCTCCATCAGCCACTGCAGCTGGAGCCCGTCGCTGACCGCCTGCAGGATGCGAGCGAGGGTCTCCGGCGGTAGGCGATCGGTGATCCCGCCCGCTGCCTGCTGCTTCTCCAGCAGCCTGGCGAACAGCGTCCGCACCGCCCAGCCGCGCTCGAGGAAGAAGGGGCGCGCCGGATGCTGCGGGTCGGTCGCGGCGACCGCCAGCCGGACGAAGAGCTCGACGAGCCCCGGAACCTCGGCGTTGTGCTGCGCGACCGTGATGCAGGCGCCGCGCAGATCCTCGATCGGAGCGAGATCCGCACCCAGTGCGGCGAGGGCGAGCTCGTCGCGTTTTCGCAGGATCTGGGCGAAGAGCTCTTCCTTCGTCTCGAAGTAGTGCAGCAGCCCCGCCTGGCTGAGGCCGACGGCCTCGGCCAGCTCCTTCACGGATGCCTTGCGATATCCCTCGCGCGCGATCACGTCCAGCGCGCGCTCCAGGATCTCCTCCCGCTTCGCGATCCCCTTCGCGTACGGGCCCCGTGGCTTGGACGCCCCATGTCCCATATCGAAGGATAAGCCCGTACGAGAAGGAGCGGAACCGTCCGCGCGGATCTCGCCGGTGCGGGTCCGCGGGTCGCGACGAGGGGACCCGCGTCGCCGTCAGTCGGCGAGCCTGCCGCCTCCCTCGCCCGCGGCGCCCTCGGTGGCACCGGAGGCCCGGTCGGCCTCGGCCTCGTTCTCGCTCAGCTCCTCGGTGAACTCTCCGCCGGCGAGCACGTCGCCGTCTTCGGGATCCGAGCTGTTCCCCGTCTGGTCCGTCTCGCGGTCCATCGCATTCCTTCCGTTCAGCGGCGCAGGAACGCCAGCAGCGCCTCGTTGACCTCGTCGCCGTGCGTCCACAGCAGCCCGTGCGGTGCGCCCTCCAGCTCGACGTAGGTGGCGTCCGGCAGCAGCTCCTTGAACCGGCGCGCCGTGGCGTCGATGGGCAGGATGTTGTCGGCCGTGCCGTGGAGGATCATCGCCGGCACGTCGACGGCCGGGATGTCGGCGCGGAAGTCCGTCGGCCAGGTCAGCGGTGCTGCCGCGATCGCGGTGTTGCCGGCATGGTTGGCCGTCTGGATGCTCGCGTCGACGGCCTCCTGCGAGATGCGCGTGCCGAGGTTGTCGTCGAGGTTGTAGAAGTCCTGGAAGAACCCGGTGACGAAGGCGAAGCGATCCTGACGCACGGACTGCGCGATGCCGTCGAAGAACTCCTGCGGGCCGGCGCCGTCGGGGTTGTCGTCGCTCTGCAGCAGGAACGGCTCGAGCGACCCGAGGAACGCCGCCTTCGCCACTCGCCCGCTGCCGTATCGCGACAGGTAGCGGGCGATCTCCCCGGTGCCCATGGAGAAGCCCACCAGCACCGCGTCGTGGAGGTCGAGGTCCTCCATGAGCGCGTGCAGGTCGGCCGCGAACGTGTCGTAGTCGTACCCCGAGCCGGCTTTGGTCGACGAACCGAAGCCGCGCCGGTCGTACGCGATCACCCGGAAGCCGGCATCCAGCAGAGCGGCCTGCTGCTTGCCCCACGATTCGCCGTCGAGCGGGAAGCCGTGGATCAGCACGACCGGCTGGCCGGAGCCCTGATCGGTGTAGTAGAGGTCGACGTCGACCGAGTTCTCGGTCCCCACGGTGATGTACGCCACGATCGCTCCTTCCGGCCGGGGACGGATGCCACGGCCACGGGTTCGACGCTAGGCAAAGGCGCCCGTCCCCGCCAGGGGTTGCGCCCCCGCCTCGGAGCCCTTCCCGAGGTCAGGTGTCGCGGCCGGCGCCGGCGGACGGGACGACCGTGAAGATCGTCGGCGCGGCGAAACCGGATGCCGCGAACGCGGCGAGCGTGGCATCCGTCACCTGCTGCACGCGATCGTGCGCGACGAGGGCGATCGCCGCGCCACCGAACCCGCCGCCGGTCATGCGGGCGCCGACGGCGCCTGCGCCGAGCGCCGCCTCGACGGCGGTGTCGAGCTCGGGGACGGAGATCTCGAAGTCGTCCCGCATCGAGGCGTGCGATGCGACGAGGAGCTCGCCGATCGCGGTGGGGCCCTGCTCACGAAGTGTGCGCACGGTGTCGAGCACGCGCTGGTTCTCGGTGACGACGTGCCGCACCCGCCGGAACGTCACGTCGTCGACGCGGTCGCGCACCTGCTCGAGGTCGTCGATCCCGACGTCACGCAGCGCCGGCACGCCCATCGCGGCCGCGCCCCGCTCGCACGCCGCGCGGCGCTCGCCGTAGCCGCCCGTCGCGTGCGAGTGCTTCACCCCGGTGTCGATCACCACGAGCTCGAGCCCGGCGCGCGCGAATCCGAGGTCGACGACGTTCGCATCCAGCGTGCGGCAGTCGAGGAAGATCGCGGCATCCGGCTGTCCGAGCATCGCCGCCATCTGGTCCATGATCCCCGTGGGAGCGCCGACGGCGTCGTTCTCCGCCGTCCGTCCCGCTCGCGCGAGCGCGATCCGGTCGAGGTCGAGCGCCCACAGGTCGGCGAGGGCGGTCGCCGTCGCGCCCTCGATGGCCGCTGACGACGACAGGCCGGCGCCCACCGGGACGTCCGAGGCGAAGGCCAGGTCCACCCCGGTGACTCCGCCGCGCACGTCCTGCCCCGACCCCGACGGCGAGAACGCATCCGAGGGCCGAGACTCCGGATGCACCCCAGCGTCTCGGCCGTCCAGTGGATCCTCGCGGTCATCGCCCGCCGCGAGGAGCGCCCAGGCGACACCGAGCGGATACCGGGCCCACTCCACGATCTCGTCGCGGCGGCCGGGGAAGAGGTCGTCGAGGTCGTCGAGGGCGACCTCGACGGTGGCGCCGTCGAACGTCGACGCCACCCGGATGCGCCCGTCGTCGCGCGTCCGGGCCGCGACGTGCGTGCGGTGCTGGATCGCGAAAGGCAGCACGAAGCCGTCGTTGTAGTCGGTGTGCTCGCCGATGAGGTTCACGCGGCCGGGGGCGGACCACGTGCCGACCGGCTCACCGCCGAAGCGCTCGGCGAACAGGCGGCGGGCGTTCTCGGCCGTGGTCGTCTCGGCGGTCACAGGGTCTCCTCGGGGATGGAAGCGACGGCGGCGCGCAGGCGCTCGGCGGCGGCCTCGGGCGGGATGTCGCCGATCCAGGCGCCCATGGCGGCCTCGGATCCGGCGAGGTACTTGAGCTTGTCGGCGGCGCGCCGCGGGGACGTCAGCTGCAGGTGCAGGCGCACGGTGTCGCGTCCCCGGTGCACCGGCGCCTGGTGCCACGCGGCGATGTACGGCGTCGGGGTGTCGTACAGCGCGTCGACGCCGCGCAGGAGCCGCAGGTACAGCGGCGCGAGCTCGTCGCGCTCGGCATCCGTGGTGTGTGCGAAGTCGGGGACGTGGCGGTGAGGCAGCAGGTGCACCTCGATGGGCCAGCGGGCGGCGAACGGGACGAAGGCCGTCCAGTGCTCCCCGGCGAGGATGACGCGCTCGCCGGCGCGCTCGAACTCGAGGATCCGCTCGAACAGGTCCGGCCCCTCGCGATCGATCGAGGCGAGCAGGCTCGTCGTGCGGGGAGTGATGTAGGGGTATGCGTAGATCTGACCGTGCGGGTGAGGGAGGGTCACCCCGATCGCCTCGCCCCGGTTCTCGAAGGGGAACACCTGCTCGATCCCCGGGAGTGCCGACAGCTCGGCGGTGCGATCCGCCCACGCTTCGATGACCGTCCGGGCGCGCGTCGCCGTCTGCGTGCCGAAGGATCCGGAGTGCTCGGGGCTGAAGCACACGACCTCGCAGCGGCCGACGCTGGTCCGGGTGCGGCCCAGGCCCGGGGCATCCAGGTCGTCGAGCCCGCGAGGAGCGTCGGCCCCGGCCGGCGCGTCGCCGTGCGCCTCGGCGAGGGCCGGTCCGAACGACGGCGACTTGTTCTCGAAGACGGCGACGTCGTACAGCGACGGGATCTCGGACGGGTTCGTCGGCGTCTGCGGCGCGAGCGGGTCGAGCTCGGCCGGCGGCAGGAACGCGCGGTTCTGCCGGGCCGCCGCGATGGAGACCCAGTCGCCGGTGAGCACATCCCGCCGCATCGTCGCCGTCTCGGGGCGCGCGACCGGCTCCCGCCGGTCGAGCGCGCGGTCGGGATCGAGCGTCGTGCCGGGGTCGTCGTAGTAGATCAGCTCGCGCCCGTCGGCCAGCCGCGTGGACCGCTTGACGACGCCGGCGCCGAGGGTGACGGCATCCGTCGCCGTGCGGAACTCAGGAGTGTTCACCTCAACACGGTACGTGCACGAGCGTGTTATCGTCAACACAACGGCGACAGCCTGGGGTGTGGACGGCGGGCACGCGGAGGACGCATGGGAACCGGCTTCGACGAGCTGGCGGAGCTCGACGCCCTCCTCCAGCCTCGCGCTCGCACCCGTCGCGTTCCGCGCGAGGCCGACACGGCTCGCCGGGTGTCGATGGCGGACGTCGCCGCACGGGCCGGCGTGTCGGGGCAGACGGTCTCGCGTGTGGTCAACGCCAGTCCCCGCGTGGACCCCGAGACGCGCGCGCGGGTCGAGGCCGCGATGGCCGCGCTCGGGTACCGCCCGCACCGCGCCGCCCGCGCGCTGCGGACCGGCCGCACCCACACGATCGGCCTGGTGGTCTCCACGCTCGCCACGGTCGGCAACTCCCGCATGCTGCAGGCGGTGGCGGATGCCGCGGCCGGGCGCGGCTACGCGCTCACGGTCGTCACCCTCGGAGGTGCGGGCGGGGTGCCGGAGGCCTTCGAGCGGCTGCGGGAGCAGGGCGTCGACGGCGTCATCGTGCTCAACGAGGCGACCGCTCTCGCCCTCGACGTCCCGGCCCCCACGGGGCTGTCCCTGGTCGTCGTGGATGCCCCGCGCACGGACCGAGGAGGAGCGGGGCCGGCCGCGCCGCCTCCGCGGGGCGACCGGCACGAGCCGGACGGCGACGTGCGGGCGCAGGACGAGCACGGGCCCCATGCGGCGGCGGGCGCGCCGCGTGCCGGCGCTCGCAGCGCCGTGCAGTCCGACCATGCGGGCGGCGCCCGTGCCGCTGTGGCCCACCTGCTGGAGCTCGGGCACCGGACGGTCCACCACCTCGCCGGCCCGGCCGACTCGTTCGCGGCCGCCGAACGCGAGCGAGGCTGGCGCTCGGCCCTGCAGCACGCCGGTCGGCCGGTGCCCGAGCCCGTCCGGGGCGACTGGACGGCGGCATCCGGTCATCGCGAAGGCGGCGTGCTCGCGCGGGATCCGGCTGTCACCGCCGTGTTCGCGGCCAACGACCAGATGGCGCTCGGACTCATCCGCGCGCTGAAGGGCGCGGGGCGCGAGGTCCCGGGTGACGTGAGCGTCGTGGGCTTCGACGACATCGCGGATGCCGCCGACTATCTGCCGCCGCTGACCACGGTCCGACAGGACTTCGACCGGCTCGGAGAGCTGGCTGTCGCCCATCTCGTCGCGGGCATCGAGGGCGGCGCGGCCGGGATCGACGTGCTGCCGACGCCGCTCGTCGTGCGCGAGAGCACCGCGGCGCCGCGCTGAGCCTCGACCGCGCCCGCGCGTCATGCGTGGGGGTGGCGGGCTTCAGTCGTCCAGTCGAGCGGCCCAGCGCGCGGCGCGGACGAGGAGCGTCCGGTGCCCGTCGGACGCGTAGGAGCGCGCGTCGTGCCCGAGCGAGCTCGCGACGGCGCGAGTGCCGCCGCCCTCGCTGGTCCAGACCGCGGGGTGGGACACCCCGTCGACGTCGTGCACGGCCAGCACCCGGACGCCGTCGTCCACCTCCAGGTCGGCGTACCGCTCGTCGAACACCTCGAGGTCGCCGGGCACGATGCCGTGGGCGCCGTCGACGGACCGCAGCGTCGTGGCGCCGATCTCGGGATGCCACGACGCGCCTGCGACCCACTCCCCGCCGATCGCGCGACGCCAGAGGGGATAGTCGCGGAGGCTCGACAGGCCGCTGTGCGTCGCGATGACGCCGATCCCGCGCTCGACCGCGGCCGTCAGTCCCGCGTCGGCGGCCGGGTCGGCGCCGCGAGCCGCGTCTTCGCCGCGCCATGGATCGCCGGCGTTCACGACCAGCAGGGCGGCGTCGCCCAGGGCGGCGAGTGCGCGGTCCGCGTCCTCGATCACCTCGACCCGCCACCCCGCACCGCGCAGGATCTCCGCGATCGCGGCCGAGGTCTCGGGGTACGGATGCCAGGGATCGGCGTAGCGTCCGGCGCCGCTGGCCACGATGGCGAGCGGGGTGGTCTCGTCGGAGCCGGGCGTGGGAGGAGCGGTCGGTACCATGGGCTCAAGATAGCGCTTTCCCGCCGAGCGGGGCACGGATGAATGGCTGACATGGTGCACACCGTCGTGATCGCTCCCGACTCCTTCAAAGGCACGATCGGAGCAGCCGCGGCCGCGGCGGCTCTCGCGGACGGCTGGCGCCGCATCCGCGCGCACGACGCGGTGCGCCTGCTCCCGATGGCCGACGGCGGCGAGGGCACGGTGGACGCCTTCGGGGCGGCGGTGCCCGGTGCGCGTCGCGTGCCGGTGACCGTGACCGGTCCCGAGGGCACGCCGGTCGAGGCATCCTGGGTGCTGCTGCCGGGTGACGGCGAGGCGCCGCACGGCACCGGCGTCGTGGAGCTGGCCAACACGAGCGGCATCGAGCTCCTCGGCGCGCCGCCGCGGCTTCGCCCGCTGGATGCGCACACCCGGGGCTTCGGCGAGGCGATCCGAGCCGCGCTCGCGCACGGGGTGTCGCGTCTGGTGCTGGGCATCGGGTCGAGCGCGTCGACGGACGGCGGCACCGGCATGCTGGCCGCTCTGGGCGCCTCCTTCACGGATGCCGCCGGGCAGCCCATCCCGGACGGGGGAGGGGGCCTGGCCGAGCTCGCGGCCGCCGATCTGACCGGTCTGCCCGCGCTTCCCCCGGGAGGCGTGACGGTGCTCTCGGACGTGACGAATCCGCTGCTCGGGGAGCGCGGCGCCGCCGCGGTGTTCGGTCCGCAGAAGGGCGCGACACCCGCCGATGTCGCCGCCCTCGACGCCGGCCTGGCACGGCTGGCCCGACTGCTGCCCGCCGATCCGCATGCCGCCGGCGCCGGCGCTGCGGGCGGGACGGGCTTCGCGCTGCTGGCGTGGGGCGCCCGTCTGGTCCCCGGCTCTCGAGCCGTGGCGGAACTGGTGGGGCTCCCGCAGGCGGTCGCCGAGGCATCCGTCGTCGTCACCGGCGAGGGGGCGTTCGACGGGCAGTCCGCCGCCGGCAAGGTGCCCGCGCACGTGGCTGCCCTCGCCGAAGGCGCGGGCGTCCCGGTCGCGCTCGTCGCGGGCCGGATCGCCGGCGACGCCGACGTGTCGGACTTCGCGGCCAGCGCCTCGCTGACCGAACTGGCCGGCTCACCTGCGGCGGCGATGTCGCATCCGGCGCACTGGCTCACGGAGGCAGGCGCCGCCCTGGCCCGCGCGCTGGGCTGATCCACGTCGCCGGGCGGCGGTGGCGAGCCCAGACACGCCGGCCGAGCCGACGCAGGTCAGTCCGACCGACACGCGGATCGGGCGCGGACGTGCCCGTCCGCGCGCCGCGCGTCGACCCGCAGTCGGTCGCGTCGGCTCAGGGCACCCGCAGCACGCCGTTGCGGCGGTGGGGCAGCGACGCGAGGGCGTCGTCGCGCAGCACCGCGGGCAGCAGCTCGGCCGGTGCATCCTGGAACACGACCGGCCGCAGGAACCGGCGGATGGCCGTCGCGCCGACCGAGGTGTGCAGCGACGTGGTCGCCGGCCACGGGCCGCCGTGGTGCTGCGACCATGTCACGGCCACGCCCGTCGGCCACCCCGCGAACAGCACGCGGCCCACCCGGCGCTCCAGCACCTCGAGCACGTCGGCGACGTCGTCGCCGGGCTCGGAGTGCAGCGTCCCCGTCAGCGACCCCGGGACGGCGCGCAGCGCCGCCAGCAGCTGATCGGGCGAGGAGTACCGCACGAGCACGGTCACCGGGCCGAAGCACTCCTCGAGGAGCGTGTCCGGGCGGTCGACCACGGCCGCGGCATCCGTCGCCAGCACCACCGGCTGAGCGCCGTCGGTGGGACGGCCCTCAGCGACGACCGTGACCGACGGGTCGGCCTCGAGGTGGGCGACGCCGAGGGGGAAGGCGTCGGTGATCCGCTCGGTCAGCAGCGGACCGCCCTCGGCGTCCACGGCGAATCGCGCGACCAGGTCCTCGAAGCCGGCGCCCTCGGGCACGAACACGACACCGGGCTTCGTGCAGAACTGGCCGACGCCGAGCGTGAAGGACCCGACGAGCCCCTTCGCGAGCTCCTCGCCGCGCGCGCCGGCGGCCGCAGGAGTGATCACGACGGGGTTCACCGAGCCCAGCTCGCCGTAGAAGGGGATGGGGTCCGGGCGCCCCGACGCCAGGTCGAACAGCGCGCGCCCGCCGCTGACGGAGCCCGTGAAGCCCGCGGCCTGGATCACCGGATGCTGCACGAGGGCGTTGCCGGCCTCGCGGCCTTCGATGAGCGCGAGCGACCCGCGCGGGGCGCCGGCGCCCTCCAGCGCCTGCGCCATGATCTCCGCGGTACGCCGGGACAGGCGCGGGTGCCCGGAGTGCGCCTTGACGATGACCGGGTTGCCGGCGGCGAGGGCGGATGCGGTGTCACCGCCTGCGACCGAGAACGCGAAGGGGAAGTTCGATGCCGAGAACACCGCGACCGGGCCCACGCCGGTGAGCATGCGCCGCAGCTCGGGCCGGGGCGGCGTCGCCGAGGCGTCGGCGTCGTCGACGGTCAGCTCGAGGTAGGAGCCCTCCTCGAGGGCCGACGCGAAAAGGCGCAGCTGCCCGGTGGTGCGGCCGACTTCGCCGGTCAGGCGCGCCTCGGCGAGGCGGGTCTCCTCGTGCGCGATCGCGACGAGCTCCTCGCCGTGCGCGTCGAGCGCATCGGCGGCGGCGCGGAGCCAGCTCGCCCGTGTCGCGGCATCCGATCGGCGCCACACCGGCGCGGCGGCGGCTGCCGCCTGGGTCAGCTGCTCGAGCTGTTCTGTCGTCGTGGTCATCGGGAAGTCCTTTCGTCGGGGCATCCGCCGTCGGATCGGTGACGAGAACGCCCGAGCCCGCCGGAATCATCCGGACGGGCGGGGCGGGCTGGGTTCTCGCGGAAGGGCATGGAAGGAGTCGGGGTCAGGTGAAGCGGAGGCCGAGGCCCAGGTGAGGCACCTCGGTGAGCGTGCCGTCGGCGATCCGCACGGGCGAGTCGTCCAGGAGCGCCCCGAGGCTGCCGAAACCGGCGTCCTCGACGTCCTCGGCCATCGGCTCGGGCGCGCCGGGCGTCGCCCGCAGCGCGAGCGCCAGCTGGCCCGACAGCTCGGGCAGCAGGTGCGGGTGGAGAGCGGCGCCGTACTCCGCGGCGATCGCGGCGATGCCGAGGAACGGCGTGATCCCGCCGACCCGAACGATGTTCGGCTGCACGATCTGGGCCGCGCCCAGCCGCAGGAAGTCGTCGAAGCGGTAGACGTTGTGCAGGTTCTCGCCCACCGCGACCGGGATGCCGCTCGTCGATGCCAGTCGACGGGACAGCTCGATGTGCCCGTACAGGTCGTCGGCGCGCAGCGGCTCCTCGATCCACGACGGCGAGACCTCCGCGAGCAGCTCGAGCGCATCGGTGGCGCGGGCGAGGTCCCAGCGCTGGTTGGCGTCGATCATCAGCTGCCGGTCCGGGCCGAGCACCTCGCGCACGGCGCGCATCCGGTCGAGGTCCTCCGCGGCATCGGGCTTGCCGACCTTCACCTTGACCGCATCGAACCCGGCGTCGACCCACCGCCGCACCTGGGCGACGAGCTCGTCGAGGGGGTAGTGCAGGTTCACGCCGCTGCCGTAGGTGCGGACCCGGTCACGCTGCCTGCCGAGGAAGCCGGAGACCGAGGTTCCGGCGGCGCGGGCCGCGGCATCCCACAGGGCGAGATCGAGTCCCGCGAGCGCGATCGTGGTGATGCCGCCGCCTCCGGCCTCGTGCAGGTGCTGCCACAGCGCGCGCCACTGCTCTCCCGGCTCGCCCGAGCCGCCCACCGCGGCAGGCGCGATGTCGTGCTGCAGCAGGGCGAGCACCGCCTCCGCCCCGATCTGCGGCGTCCACGAGAATCCCCAGCCCTCACTGCCGTCCGAGCGCACCACGTGCGTCGCGACGACGCCGACCGAGGTGACGTCGGCCGCCCACGGGCGCGTGAGCGGCACGAGCACGAGGCGCGCGTCGAGCCCGGTGAGGGTTGTGAGGGTGTGCCCGCCGGACGAGGCCGAGGTCGCCGTTGGCAGTGTCACAGCAGCGCCCGTCCCGCGGCGAGGATCTCGGCCAGGCGCTCCTCCTGCGCGGGGGTCGGGTCCACCAGCGGCGGTCGCACCGATCCGACGGGCAGGCCCGACAGGCGCAGGCCGGTCTTGATGAGCGAGACGCCGAAGCCCGGGGTCTCATCGCGCAGCCGCACCAGAGGCGCGTAGAACCCGTCGAGCAGGTCCGCCCGGCGCGCCTCGTCGCCCTCGGCGTAGGCGCGGTAATAGGCGTTGGCCACCTCCGGGATCATCGCGAACGCGGCCGACGAGTACAGCGGGATGCCGATGCCGCGGTACGCGCCCTGCGTGAGCTCGGCGGTGAGGAGTCCGTTGAAGAACGCGAAGTCCTCGCGGCCCTCGGCCGCGACCGCACGCACGATCTGCTGGGCGAGGCCGACGTCGCCGACGCCGTCCTTGAAGCCGACGATCTTGGGATTTCGCGCGAGGCGTCGCACCGTGTCGACGGAGTACTGGGCGTTCGCCCGGTGGTAGATGACCACCGGAAGGTCGGATGCGGCCGCCACGGCCTCGACGTACGCGGCCAGACCCGCCTGCGGACCGCCCACGAGGTAGGGCGGGAGCACGAGGAGGGCATCGGCTCCGGCATCCGCCGCCGCGCGCGCGAGGGCGACCGCGTGGCCGAGAGGCCCGCCGGTCCCCGCGACCACGGGCACGCGGCCGGCCACCGTCTCGGTCGTGACCTGCACGACGCGGACGGCCTCTTCGGTCGAGAGGGCGTGGAACTCGCCGGTTCCGCACGCGGGGAAGACGCCGCCGGGGGAGTGCTCGAGCGTCGTGGCGACGTGGCGGCTGAGGAGATCCTCGTCGACACGGCCGTCCGGATCGAACGGGGTGACGGGGAAGAAGAGGATGCCGTCGAACTTCACGCCAGCACGTCCTTTCGTGAGATGTCGGGGAGGGCGGCGTCCTGGCGGTCTGTCTCACCGAGCTCGACCCGCCAGGAGTGGGTCGGGCGCCAGCCGAGGACTTCGCGGGCCTTGGCATTCGAGAACGCCGGCGCCGTGCCGGTGAGACCGGCCGCCAGCCGCTCGCTGCCCGGCACGAATCGCGGCAGCAGCTCGGCCAGCGGGCGCCGTGCCAGGGCGTCGTCTGCGCCGACGAAGAAGACCTCGGCGTTCGGGATGTCCGGCAGCGCGGCCAGGAGCACGTCGACGAAGCCGGCGACATCCCGTGCGTCGACGTAGTTGAACAGGGCGGGCGCGGAGAGGGCCGGATCGTCCAGGCGGTCGCGGACCGTGTGGCCCTGCTGCGTCGGCGCGCCGGCCCACTCCTCGGGCGCGATCACGAAGCACGGCCGGAACGCGGCGAACCGGGTGGCGTCGCCGGTCTGCCGCGCGAGCATCTGGATCGTCTGCTCGGCGAGGAGCTTGGACAGCCCGTAGGCGTTCCACGGCTTCGGCGGCGTGGTCTCATCGAGCGGGAACCGCTCGGGCAGCCAGCCCGCGGGGGCGTGGTAGCCGAGCACCGTCGGGCTCGACGCGGTGACCATCTTCGACACGCCCGCCGCGACGCCCGCCGACAGCACGTTGAGGGCGAGCGTCGCGTTCGTGCGGAGGATGACGTCTTCCGGTGCGCTGAACGGCACGGCGATCGCGGCGAGATGGACGAGGGCGTCGGCCCGGGACTCCACGACGGCACGGGCTGCGGCATCCGCGTCGGTCAGGTCGACGGCGATCTGCGTGACGCCGGCGAGCTCGGCGGCGTCCGAGACGGCGCGGTCGAGCGACACGAGCTCGTGGCCGGCCGCGGCGAGACCGGCGACGAGGGAGCGGCCCAGCCGCCCGGCGCCGCCCGTGACGACGATGCGACTCACGAGTGCGCTCCCGCCCGGGCGTCGGCGGCGAGGAACCGGATGCCGAGATCGGCGACGCGCACCGGCAGGCCGGTCTCCAGCGACTGGTTCCCGGCGATGCCGACCGCGATCGAGCGGACGCCGTCGCGCCAGTCGGCGGGCCGCGCCAGCGGGTCGTCGCCGGGCCCCTCGAAGACGTCGGCGAGCAGGAGCGCGTCGCCGCCGCCGTGTCCGCCGTCGCCGCTGATGATCGGCACCTCGTAGGCCGCCTCCCAGTGCTTCTGCACGAGAAGGCGCTCGCCCTCGGGACGCAGTGAGGCCGAGCCGCCCGCGTCGGTGGCCGAGGGGTCGAGCACCGGGTGGAGGCCCTCGTCGACGAGCACCGCGCCGCGCTCGACGACCTCGAGCTCGGCGCGCCCGCGCGTGCCGTTCACCGCGACGCGGTAGCCCTCCCACGGGGAGTGCGCGTTGAGGGAGTAGCTCAGTGTCGCGCCGGAGTCGTAGTCGACCACGAGGGCGAGGTTGTCCTCGATCGTGATGCCCTCGTCGAACACGTCGCGGTCGCGGATGTACCCGTCGTGCTGCTCGGCGTCGAGGTACAGCGCCTTCAGCCGCTCGTCCTGCCGCAGGTCCAGCTCGAACGCGTCCGCGCCGTCGTGCGTGCCGCGCGCGGGACGGTTGCGGATGCCGCGCGCCGCGGCGTTCTCGGCGCCGTAGAAGCGCAGCCCGCCCGAGGCGAACACACGCGTGGGCGAGGAGCGGATCCACCAGTTCACCAGGTCGAAGTGGTGACTGGCCTTGTGCACCAGGAGTCCGCCGGAGTGCACCTTCTCGCGGTGCCAGCGGCGGAAGTAGTCGGCTCCGTGCTTGGTGTCGAGCACCCACGAGAAGTCGATGCTCGTGACCTCGCCGATGGTGCCGTCCTGGATCACCTGGCGCAGCGCGCTGTTGCGCGGCGAATAGCGGTAGTTGAAGGTGATCACGACCTCGCGCCCGGTCCGGTCGATGGCATCCTCGATGGCCGCCGCGCTGGCCGCATCGATGGTGAGCGGCTTCTCGACGACGACATCGGCGCCGGCATCCAGGGCGCGCACGATCAGCGGCGCATGCAGGTCGTCGCGGGCGCACACGATGACGCGGTCGATCCTTTCGGTGCGGATCATGTCCTCGAGATCATCCGGCCCGTACACCGCGGGGGCGGGATGCCCGGCGGCCACCACGCGGTCGACGTAGTACCGGGCCCGGACGGGGTTGGGCTCGCAGATCGCGACCAGCGAGGCGTCGTCGGCGTACGTGGTCGTGATCGCGTCGACGTACATCTGCGAACGGTGGCCCGCTCCGACGACGGCGTACCGGCGGTGACTCATCTCACTCCTTCAGGAAACGTTTTCTCAGGATACCATGCCGGCTCGCGGCGCGGGCCGGCTGCGGCATCCCCTGAAGCGGCAGGGGCGGTCAGGCGGGTGCGGGGCCCGTCGTGCCCCGCACGGTGAGCTCCGGCTGCAGCGTGAGCGGATCCCCCGGCTCGGCGCCGTGCAGCAGATCCCGCATCCGCGACCACGCGTGGGTCCCCAGCTCCTCGGCCGGGACGGCCGCCGTCGTCAGCGGCGGAGTCGTGTAGCGCGCGAAGGGGATGTCGTCGAACCCGACGATCGAGAGGTCGTCGGGCACCCGGCGCCCCTGCGCCTGGACGGCGCTCAGCAGCCCCATCGCGACGAGATCGTTGAAGGCGAGCGCAGCGGTCGCTCCCGAGGCGAGCACCGCCTGGGCGGCGCCGGCGCCCGCCTCGAAGTCGACGCCGCAGGGGATCTCGGCGACCTCGGTGCCCGGGTGTGCGTCCACGAACTCCGCGATCGCCTCGAGTCGGGCGGCGTTGGCCACACTGAGCTCCACGCCTGCGAGGTACACGATGCGCCGGTGGCCGAGCTCGTGGAGATGGGCCAGCTCCGCGCCGAGCGCGCGACGGTAGTCGGCGCCGACGGCGGGCACGGCGCCGGAGGTGCGGTTGACGAGCACCACCGGGCGCAGGCCCCCGACGAGGCTGTCGAGCTCCGCCTGCGGCAGGCGCGGCGCACACAGGATGACCCCGTCGGTGCGCCGGCGCGTGGCGCCCGCCAGCACGCGCTCCTCGTCCACCGATTCCGCGGAGTCGGCGACGAGCACGTGATAGTCGTCGGCCGCCGCCGCGCGGCTGAGACCCCGCAGGATCGCCTGGAAGGTGGGGTTGCCGAGGTCCGGCACGATCACCGCGACCGTCTGCGTGCGGCCGAGCACCAGACTGCGCGCGACGGGACTGGCGGTGTAGTCGAGGGCGGCGGCGGCATCCCGCACCCGCTCGACGAGCGCGGGATCCACCGTCGGATTGCCGTTGAGCGCGCGCGAGACCGTCGAGAGCGAGACACCTGCGCGCGCGGCGACATCGGCGATCGTGACGCCTTTCGGTGAGCGTGGCATCCCAGGGCCTCCTTCCCGCCCAGCTTAGCGGGCCGAGAAAACGCTTCCTCGCGGCTCCGTCGCGGGGCGTCGGAGCCGCGACCTCTCCGCGCGCAGTCGTCAGACGCGCGGTGGGGTGCTGCCGCGCACGATGACCTCGAGCGGCAGCGGAGGCTCGGAGTCGTCCCACTCCAGGTCGATCGCGGCGTGCAGCGCCCGATAGCCCAGGTCCTCGAGGGGCACGCGCACCGTCGTCAGTCCCGGACGGATGTCGCGGCCGGTCGCGATGTCGTCGAAGCCGGCGACGGCGATGTCGGGTCCGACCCGGCGTCCGGCGTCGCGTACCGCGGACATGACGCCGATCGCGACGACGTCGCTGACGCCGAAGATGAGGGTCCCCTCCGGCACGTCGCCCTCGAGCAGCTCCTGTGCGGCGGCGTACCCGGCGTCGCGGGTGAAGCCGGCGCGGCGCACGTCGCGGACCGCGCCGCCGCCGCTTGCGAAGCCCTCGGTGAATCCGGCCACGCGATCGTCGGACGTGCGGATGCCTCCCTCGGCGGCGATGACGATGGCGTCGCGGTACCCCAGCTGCGCCAGCTCGCGGCCGAGCGCCGCGGCGCCGTTGCGGTTGTCGACGGCCACGGAGCGGGTGTCGCCGGTTCCCGGTCCGAGCATGACGACGCGGCCGCCCATCGAGACGAAACCGTCCAGCTCGGTCTGCAGTCCCGCGGCATCGGGGCCTTCGGTGCGCGACGCCGCCAGGATCAGCCCGCGCGGGCGCTGTCCGCGCAGAGCGCGCACCAGCCGCACCTCGCGCTGCGGGTCGCGCTCGGTGATCGCGATGGTCACGACGAGACCGGCTTCATCGGCGCCGCGCGCGACACCGGCTGCGAGCTGCCCGAAGTACGGGTCGGCGATGTCGGCGACCAGGAGCGCCACGATCGCGGCGGTGCCTCGGGCCGTGGCCTGGGCGGAGAGATTCGCGGTGTAGCCGAGCTTGATCGCGGCCGCCTCGACGCGCTCGCGGTAGCTCTCGGCCACCTTGCGGGTCGAGCCGTTGAGCACGCGGGATGCCGTGGCCAGGGATACGCCGGCCTCCCGTGCCACATCGTGCAGGGTGGCGGCGGTTCGGATCGGGGCGTGCGTCGTGCTCACGAGGCCGAGTCTAGGCCGTGTGCCACGCCCGCCGCAGGAAGGGGGAAGCGGTTTCCACGCGCCGAGCCCAGGGCCTCGTCGAGGAAAGCCTGTGCCTCGTCCTGCATCGCCGCGCTGAACTCGTGAGCGGCGTCGTGGAACGACCCGCGGTAGGCATCCGAATCGTGCATCGCGCGCAGGGCCGCGTCGGCATCCCTCATGCCGGCCGCGGGGAACAGCGGGTCGCGCTCGCCGTACTGCACGAGCGTCCGCCGTGCCGCGCCGACCGCCGTGATCGCCGGCCAGTCGAACCGCCGCGCCAGGCCGGGACTGTGCAGCAGCCACGAGTGCGTGTCCAGATGATCCGGGATCAGAGAGGCGGAGGTCGCCATCATGCAGGCGATCACCGTGGCGCGCACGCGGTCGTCCAGTGCCGCGGTGAGCAGCGCGCGCCCGCCGCCGCCCGACATCCCGATCGTCGCGAGCCGCGTCCCGTCGACACCCGGCCAGGTCGCGAGCACCTCCAGCGCAGCGAGGTCGTCGGTGACCACCGCGCCGGCGAAGGTCGTGCCGAGGACCCCGGCCGCCTTCGCGAGCGTCTCCTCGTGCCACGCCGAGACCTCGTCGAAGCGCGCGTCGGCGTCGAGGTCCTCGCCGCGGACGGCGTGCAGCGCGTCGAGCGCCTCGGCGATCCGAGCCAGCTTCGGCGTCGGCGACGACAGGTCGAAGGCGCGACTGCCCCACGAGAACGTATCGTGTGCGAGCACCGCGAAGCCCGCGCGGGCGAGATCGCTCGCGAGCGCGCGACCCGCGTAGACCGAGGCTCGCAGGCGTGCAGCGGAGGGGTGCGGTGGCTCCGCCGACGGATCGCCGATGTCCACGAGCTGGTCGGCGCCGGTGGAGCGCACGCCGCCATGGCAGTGGAGGGCCAGAACGCCCGGCAGGTCGCCGTCCTCCCCTTCGGGGCGCAGCAGGAACGCGCGGGTGCGCGGCCCGAAGCCGACCCACCAGGACAGTTCGCGGCCATGGACGCCGCCGGCGACCCACTCCCGCTCGACCGTGATGTCGACGGCTCTCGCGCGGTGCACGCCGAGCACGTCGGCAAGAGCGCGCTGATCGGGGGCGTCCGGGGTGAGCGCCGGCGCGCTCGCGAGGAAGGCCGGCCAGTCGGCGTACCCCGCGAGCGCTCCGGTCGTCACGCGCGCGCGGCTCCCGCGGCGATGCCGCTGCGCAGGTGCGGAGAGACGGATGCCGCGAATCCGGCCGCCGTCCGGCGCACCGCCTCGAAGGGATCGGTCGCCCAGATGTCCTCGTTGAAGATCTCGACCTCGATGTCGCGAGCGTACCCGGTGGCCTCGACGGCTGCGGTCAGTGACGCGAAGTCGATGACCCCGTCGCCCGGGTAGTGGCGGCTCAGCAGCACGTCCGCGGCCAGCGGGGTCTTCCAGTCACACACCTGGTACGTCGCGATCCTGCCTTCGTCGCCCGCGCGCGCGATGGATGCCAGCACGTCGGGATCCCACCAGACGTGGAAGGTGTCCACGGTGACGCCCACGACGGCCGGATCGAAGTCCGCGGCGATGTCGAGTGCCTGGCCGAGGGTCGAGACCACGCAGCGGTCCGACGCGTACATCGGGTGCAGCGGCTCGATGGCCAGCGTCACGCCGGCGGCGGAGGCATCCGGAACGAGCTCGCCGATCGCGTCGCGCACGCGCTCGCGGGCGCCGATCAGGTCGCGCGATCCCTCCGGCAGTCCGCCCGCGACGAGCACGAGCACGGCGGTCGACCCCGGCGCGCCGGCTGCGGCCAGCGTCGCCGCCTCCTCGATCGCGACGCGGTTGTCATCGATCGAGGCGCGGCGGGCGGGTCCCTCGGGCATCGTGAAGAAGCCCGACCGGCAGTGCGTCGTGAAGCGGAGCCCCGAGTCGGCCAGCATGCTCGCCGCCGTGGCGAGGCCCACCTCCTGCACGGGTTCGCGCCACAGGCCGATCGCCTGCACCCCGGCGTCGGCTGTCACGCGCAGTGCGGTGGCGAGGTCGGCGTGCTTGATGGTCGCCTGGTTGATCGACAGGCGCGCATCCACGGTCGTCACGGGCATCCTCCTTCGAGCGTGTCCCACAATCCCGGCCCGGAAGCAGCATCCAGTCGAGCTTTCGGGACACGGAGCCGCAGCACCGGGACACGGATGCCGGAGGCCCGGGTCATGCGATCACCCCGGGGACGTCGATGCCGTTGTGGCGCAGCATGCCGTGCCAGCGGATCGCCGCCAGCTCGGGATGCTCCAGCGCGAGCGATGCGTTCGCGAGCTCGATGATGCGCGAGAGATGGGGAAGGCTGCGCGCGGAGTGCAGGCCCCCGACCATCTGGAACGCCGACTGGTGGCCGTTCAGCCACGACAGGAAGGCGACACCGGTCTTGTAGTAGAACGTCGGCGCGGCGAACACCTGGCGGCTCAGCTCCTCGGTGGGGCCGAGGATCTCCAGGTAGCGGGCCGGATCGCCGGCGTCGAGCGCCTGGATCGCGGCGGAGGCGACCGGAGTGATCGCGGCGAACGCGCCGAGCAGCGCGTCGGAGTAGCCCTTCCCGGTGGTCGAGCCTGCCGAAACGTCGGCGTCGCGGTCGGGCTGCCGGGCATCGGGCACGTCCTGGCCGCCGATGAGGCCGACGTAGTTGAAGTCGTCGCCGGTGAACATGCGCACGCCCTCGGGGAGTCGCTCGCGCACCGACACCTCGGACGCGGCATCCAGCAGGCTCATCTTGACGCCCGCGACCTTGCCGGGGTTCTCGCCGATGATCTCCAGGAGCACGTCGGATGCCTCGCGCCAGTCGCTCGAGCCGAAGTAGCCCTCGAGCACCGGGTCGAACGCCGTGCCGAGCCAGTGCAGCACGACCGGTGTCGTGGCGGCGGCGAGCACCTCGCGGTACACGCGACGGTAGTCCTCGGCCGATTCGGCGACGCGGGCCAGGTGGCGGGAGGCCATGAGCACCGGCCCGGCGCCCTGCTCCTCGGTGAAGTGCAGCTGCTCCTTGTAGGCGTCGATCACCTGATCGATCGAGATCCGCTCCTGGTCGACATGGTCGGTGTTGACCCCGACGACGACCGAGCCGCCCTCTTCCCGTGCCACCGCCGCCGAGCGGGCGATGAGCTCGCGCGTCGCGGCGGCATCCAGCCCCATGTTCCGCTGGGCGGTGTCCATGGCGTCGGCCACGCCCAGGCCCCACGAGTACACCGCGCGGCGGAAGTCCAGCGTGGCGTCCCAGTCCACATCGGCGGGCTGTCCGGGGGTGTTGTCCGCCCAGGCCTTGGGCACCACGTGCGCCGCCGCGTACGCGACGCGGCTGCGCAGGGCGCTTTCGGGTCTGCGGTGACCGGGTGACTCGTTGAGGTCGACCGACCACACGTCGCCGGCGTCGGAGAGGAGGGTGAGCTGCGGCATCCGGGTCACTCCAGCGTCAGCGTGGGCAGCTCGACCTTGCGGCCCTCGCGGCTGGACTGCAGGCCGGCCTCGGCCAGCAGCACGCCGCGGGCGCCCGAGAGCAGGTCGAACTCGTAGTCGGTGCCCTCGGCGTACGAGACGAGGAACTCCTCCCACTGCTGACGGAAGCCGTTCTGGAACACGTCGTTCGTCGGCACCTGGGCCCAGTCGGCGCTGTAGTCGTGGTCGTCGGCGAGGTCGGGGTTCCAGACGGGCTTCGGCGTGGCGTTGCGGTGCTGGATCTTCGCGCCGAACAGGCCCACCACGGCCGAGCCGTGCGTGCCGTCGACGTGGAACTCCACCAGCTCGTCGCGGTTCACGCGCACGGTCCACGAGGAGTTGATCTGCGCGACGATGTCGCCCTCGAGCTCGAAGATGCCGTAGGCGGCGTCCTCGGCGGTGGCGGTGTAGTGCTCGCCCTTCTCGTCCCAGCGGTCCTGGATGTGCACGGCGGCCTGCGCGTACACCGACTTCACCTCGCCGAACAGGTTCTCCAGCACGTAGTTCCAGTGCGGGAACATGTCGACGATGATCCCGCCGCCGTCCTCGGCGCGGTAGTTCCAGCTGGGGCGCTGGGCCGGCTGCCAGTCGCCCTCGAACACCCAGTAGCCGAACTCGCCGCGCACCGAGAGGATGCGCCCGAAGAAGCCGGAGTCGATGAGGCGCTTGAGCTTCTGCAGGCCGGGCAGGTACAGCTTGTCGTGCACGACGCCGGTCTTCACGCCGGCCTCCTTGGCCAGCTGCGCGAGCTCGACCGCTTCGGCGACCGTCTCGGCCGTGGGCTTCTCGGTGTAGATGGTCTTCCCGGCGGCGATGGCCTTGCGCAGCGCGGCGGCACGGGCCTTCGTCACGAGGAAGTCGGCGTAGATCTCCCAGCGGGGGTCGGCGAGCGCCTCGTCGAGATCGGTCGTGTAGTCCTCGATGCCGTGCTGCGCGGCGATCTCGGCGAGCTTCGCCTCGCTGCGGCCGACGAGCAGGGGCTTGACGGTGAGCTTCGTGCCGTCGGCCAGCTCGATGCCGCCCTGATCGCGGATGGCGAGGATCGAGCGCACGAGGTGCTGGCGGTATCCCATGCGGCCCGAGACGCCGTTCATGATGATGCCGACCTCGCGCACCTGCGGGCGAGCGTCGGATGCCTCGGCAGCGGCCGGGGCGAATGTGGTGTCCGTCACGGTGATCCTTCTTCCTTCTGAACCGGTCGACGTCGCGGTCGATCCGGGAGTCGTGGGAGCCACCCGCCTAGCGGGTAAACGCTTTCCGATAGTGTGCCACGCGGCGCGGTGACGCGCAAGCGCACGTTCCGTTCCTCACCGCGGCGCCTCCTGCCAGAGCGAGCGCTGGCCCACGCTCACCGCGTCGATCGCGCACAGCGCCTCGGTCGATGAGGACAGACGGGCCGCGGCGCCGGCGGGGAGATGCACGGCGCTGTCCGTGCGCAGCGGAAGGATGCGAACCTCCACTTCGGCGCCCGGCGCGGCTCCCAGATCGCGAAGGTTCACCACGAGGTCGGAGCCGTCCCAGAACCGGTCGGTCACGGTGACGCCGTCGACTCGCACCTGTGCGACGTCGCCGCCCCACGCCATCTGGAACACCGCATCCTCGTCGCACCAGTCCGGCACGCCCACCCGGTACACGGCCGCGTGATCGTCCAGCACGGCGTCGCCGGGCGCCGACTGCCGGCCGTCGACCGTCCCGTAGTCGCCCGGCGGGATCGACCAGGCGCGAACCGGCTGCGGGGTGACGGATGCCGCGGCCGACGTCCCGGACACGTGCGTCCATGCCGGGGCGCGCCATGATCCGTCCACGTACTCCCGCACAGCCGGCACGTCGCCACGCGCCCGCGCCGACACGAGACCCGCCCGGTCCCAGGTGATCTCGTCCTCCGTCACGAAGAGGCGCCGCCCGGCCCTCGTCTCGGAGACCCACACGCGCTCGGCGTCGGGCGCGGACAGCACGAGCACGTCGAGGGTCGAGCCGTCGGCATCCGCGAGATGCAGGTGAGGGTGGTCGTCCACGTCGATCCGGTGGACGGCGTCACCGTGTGCGACCTCGACGGGGATGCCGGCATCCTCCAGGAGGACGAGCGTCGGGACCGGACCGGGGAGCACGGTCAGCGCGGAGGCGGTCGCCCACGCGATGCGCACCCCTCCCACCCGGAGCCCGACGGGCCAGCGCGCGAGGGTTCCCGGCGCGATGTCCACCGGCGCGCTCGGCATGACGACGGGCCCCGCCGGCGACTCGATCCGGAAGCGCGCGCCTCGGCAGGCGGCGACGGGCACGTGGGGCTGGTGCCAGCCGATGAAGAGAAAGCCCTGGTCCCCGTCGCCGCGCACCGCCCAGCGCAGGGTCGAGGAGTCGTCGACTCCCGCCGGCTGGATCTCGGGCAGATGAGCGGGCTGCGGCGCGATGAGATCCCCGAACGCCTCGATGAAAGCGTGCTGCCGCCGCAGCGCCGCGTGCGCGGGCGCCGCACGACCCGCCTCGCCGATCGGCGCGTGGAAGTCGTAGCTGAGTCGCGTCATGTCGTTCGGATACCCGGTCGCGTGCGACTCCGCGAGGTCGGCGCCGGGATTCGTGCCGCCCGCGTACATGTAGTACCCCTGCCAGGCCGACCCGCTGCCGAGCTTCGCGTGCGCGATCGCAGCGATGTCGAGCGCCTCCGGCCGGGGCCGACGATGATAGGCCGTCGCCATGCCGCCGCCCAGTTCGCACGTGGCTGGTGGGAACCACACCGACAGGTCGGAGCGCCCAGTCGCGTCGTCGCCGCGGACGTCCGCGCCGATGCCGGGGTCGTCCCACGTGTCGGAGAAGAAATAGTGCGCACGGAATGTGGGGTCCCACGGAGCGTCGGCGTCCACCCAGAAGCCGTCGCCGTACCCGCCCCACAGGGGCAGCACGTCGGGGTCGGGCAGCTGGGCGCCGCCCCAGGCCGTCGCCGTCCACAGCGGGGCCGACATCCCGGCCTCGCGCGCAAGGCGCTTCAAGGTGACGAGATGCCCGGGCTGGTCGTACAGCTCGTTGTCGAGCTGGATCGCGAGCACCCTGTCGGGAGCGGCGCGGCCGTCGAGGGCGCGCGCGACCTCGCCGAACCAGCCCCGCACGAGAGCGAGGTAGGCCGGGTCGTCGGTGCGGTGGCGCACCGGTGCCTCCTGCACCCAGTCGGGGAAGCCGCCGTTGCGGACCTCGCCGTGGATCCACGGCCCGATCCGCAGCACGACCTCGAGCCCTTCCGCCCGCGCGGCATCGATGAAGGCCCCGACGTCGAAGCGCCCGTCGAAGCGCGCGCTGCCGCGCACCGGCTCATGATGGATCCACGGCACGTAGGTGGAGACGACGGAGATCCCGCCGGCCCGCATGAGCCTCAGGCGGTGCGTCCACCGCTCGCGCGGAGTACGGGTGTAGTGCATCTCGCCCGAGACCGGCAGCCACGGACGGCCGTCGCGCATCAGGGCGCGGCTGGTGAGCTCGAGACCCGGGCGCCGATCCTCGATGTTGGCCATGCGCGGCCGGCGCTCGTTCCGGGCGCGCGAAGCGCTGATCTGCACGCGCAGCGGTTCGGCCATGGCGTTCCTTCGTGAGGTGGGAAAGGCGGGACGCCGCGGCCGAGGAAGGCCGCGGCGTCCCTGGTCGCGTTCAGCCGAGGATGACGTCGGCTTCGGCGAAGAACTGCGTCACGGCGTCGTCGACCGAGATCGCCCCGAGGCCCAGCGACTTGCCGAGGTCCCAGAAGGTCTGCTCGAGCGAGCCGTAGCCCACGACGGGCACGGGCGGCGCATCGCCGATGCGGTCCGCGGCCGACTCGATGTAGTCGGCCACCTGCTTGTCCGGGCCCTCCAGCGTCGCGCCTTCGAGCTTCGACGAGGACGCCGGGAACCCGAGCGTGGTGCCGAAGATCTCACCGGCCTCCTGGCTGTTCACCACGAAGTCGAGGAACAGGGCGGCGGCTTCAGGGTGCTCGGTGTTCGCGGCGATCGCCATCTGCAGACCGGCCTGCCGGTAGAGGTCCTTCGAGCCCTCCTTCGCGGTGGGCGGTGCGATGAGCGAGATCGACGATGCGCCGGAGTCGGCGAGGTAGCCGCCGAGGAAGTTGCTCCAGCTCGTCTCGCTGGCCGTCAGCGACGAACCGAAGCCGGACTTCGGGGTGAGCTCCTCGAGCTTCTGCTGCGGGATGGTGATGCCGTCGCGCAGTGCAGCACCCGACTCCCAGAACTCGCGCAGCTCATCCTCGGTGAACCCGAGTTCGCCGTCCTCGGTGAACAGGTTCCCGCCGTCGGCGCGCAGCGCGAGCTCGAACGTCTGGATGCGCTGCGTGTAGTCGGTGCCGCCGAAGACGGCGCCGCCCGTGGCCTCGGTGACCTCGGCCATCCAGTCCGCGAACTCGTCGAAGGTCGTGCCTCCCTCCGGTGCCGCGAGGCCGTGCTGCTGGAGCAGGTCGTCGTTGACGAAGTTCGCCCACAGGCTGTAGCCGGTCGGCAGCGAGTACTGGGTGCCGTTCAGCGCTCCGGTGCCCAGCAGCGACTCCTCGAAGGTGTCGAAGTCGATGTGGTCCGAGACCTCGGCGAGGTCGAGCAGGTGACCGGCTTCGCCGTACTGGCGCAGGTAGCTGTCGGAGAACTGGAACACGTCGGGCAGTCCGCCGCCGGCGGCCTCGGTCTGTCGCTTCTCCCAGAAGCTGGGGAAGTCCGAGAAGGAGGCGTTGACGGTGATGTTGGGGTGCTCCTCGTTGAATGCCTCGATCAGCCGGTTGTAGCGGTCGGCGCGGTCGTCGTTGCCCCAGAACGCGAAGTCGAGGGTGACCTTCTCGTCGGGGTCGTAGGCGTTGTCGGAGCCGGCTCCTGAGCCGGCGCAGCCGGCCAGCAGGAGGGCCGCGGCCGCCGTGGCCGCGATGGAGAGGGGTGTGCGTCGTGTCATGTGCTTCCTTCGTCGGGTGTGGGAGGGAGGGTCAGAGGGCGCTCGCGTCGACCCGGGCGCTCACGCGGCGCGAGGCGGGGCCGGCCGGAGCGAGGATGAAGCGGACTTCCTGCGAAGCGAGGGACAGTCGGTCGACGGCGCGGCCGGACTCGGCATCCGTGCCCTCGATGCTCACCTCGGCGTCGACGTCGCCGTGATTGATGAGCGTGACGAGGTCGCCGCGTCGGGCGACTTCGACGTCCGCCGGGAGGTCGTCCACGACGGGGCGCACACCGGATGCCTCGATGACGGCTGCGACGACGGCGTCGAGGCCGTCCGCCACCGGCTGCGTCGCGACGTACCAGGCCTCGCCCTCGCCGTACGGATGACGTGTGAGGGCGGGTCGGCCCACCGCGAGGCCGTCGGCGAAGGCGGCGACGACCTCCGCCCCCATCGGGTGCACCGTCTCGGCGACGAGCCTGCCCGAGAACGACGAGCCCTCGAGGGTGAAGGCCACGGCCCCCGCCGACGCGGAGTCGGCGATGTGGGCGCCTTGCGCGCCGACGCCCGTGCCGCCGGTCGTCGCGCCGGCGAGCGCCCCGAAGTCCTCGAAGCGCAGGCCGAGCACGGGGCCGAGCTGCGTGAGGAAGCCGCCGTCGCGGAACTGGTCGTGCTCGTCGACGATGTCTGAGAACGGGCCGGTCAGCAGCGTTCCGCCCGCTGCCACGAAGCGGGTCAGCGCCGCCGCGCCGGCGTCGCGGAGCAGGTACAGCGCGGGGGCGAGAACGAGGTCGTAGCCGTCGTCGACGTCTTCCGGAGCGACGATGTCCACCAGGAGTCCCCGCGCGTGCAGGGCGCCGTACCACTCGAGCGACAGCGCGAGGTAGTCCACGCGCGTGGGATGATCGCGCTCTTCGACCGCCCACCAGCTCTCCCAGTCGAACACCAGCGCGACGCGCGCATCGCGGCCGGGCGCCGGCAGCTCGGGCAGGGCCGCGAGGCGCGCGCCCAGCTCGGTGACCGCGTTCCACACACGCGTGCCGGTGCCGGCGTGAGGAAGCATCGCGGAGTGGAACTTCTCGCTGCCCGCGCGGGACTGCCGCCACTGGAAGAACATGATGCCGTCGGCCCCGCGGGCGATGGACTGGGCGGACTCGGCCATGAGGGCGCCCGGGCGCTTGCCGGGATTGGACGGGCGCCAGTTGACGGCATCGGTCGCCTGCTCCCACAGCAGCCAGGGCACGCCGGGCTTGAGCGAGCGGATCAGGTCTCGCTGGAACGCGGCGTCACGCACGCGATGCGGGTTGGCCGGGTCGGGGTAGCAGTCGTCGGCGATGACGTCCATGAACGGCGCCCAGCGACGGTAGTCGGCCGGCTTGAAGGGGCCCATGAAGTTGGTCGTGATGGGCTGGGTGGCACCGGCTTCGAGCAGGATCTCGCGCTCCAGCAGGTAGCACTCGAGCAGCATGTCCGAGGTGAAGCGGCGGTAGTCCAGCATGGACGACGGGTTGTGGCTGTACGGGGCCAGACGAGGCGGGAAGACCTCCTCGAACGACCCGTAGCGCTGCGACCAGAAGCTTGTGCCCCACGCATCGTTGAGCGCCGCGATGTCGTCGTCGTACTTGCGGCGCAGCCACACGCGGTACGCGTCGCGGGCGGCGTCGGAGAAGTCCATCGGGAGGTGGCATCCGAACTCGTTGCCCACGTGCCACATCACCACTGCCGGGTGGCGGGCGTACCGCTCGGCGATGCGCCGCACCAGCTCGCCCGCGAGCCGCCGGTACACGGGGGAGGACGGCGCGAAGTGCTGACGGCTGCCCGGCCAGTACGAGGCGCCGTTCTCGTCGGTCGGCAGCGTCTCGGGGTAGCGGGCGCTCACCCAGGGCGGCGGGGACGCCGTGGCCGTCGCGAGGTTCACGGCGATGCCGCCGGCATGGAGCTTCTCGATGACCGTGTCGAGCCAGGCGAAGTCCCACACGTCCTCGGCCGGCTGGATCCGCGACCAGGCGAAGATGCCGAGGCTCACGATGTTGACGCCGGCCTCCTGCATGAGGCGGACGTCCTCGTCCCAGACCTCTTCGGGCCATTGATCGGGGTTGTAGTCGGCGCCGTACAGCACGTCGAGCAGCTCCTGTTCGGGGTGGTGGGCGAGGGGTGAGCGGAGGCTGGTCAGCGCCGGCGGCGCCGTGCGGGGATCGCGACGGCGGCCAGCGCCGCGCAGCCGAGCGCCGGGATGACGACGGGGACGAGCATCCACGTCGCGACGCCGACGAAGACGGCGGTGGCGGCGAGGTAGAGGGCGCCGGCGATGTCCGCCGTGAGCGTCGACGGGATGCCGCGGACCGCGGGGCGCCAGCCTCGCTCAGGCGTCCACGCGGCGGCGGCGGCCAGCAGCGCCACCGCGAGGGCCACGAGGCCTGCCCAGCCGATGAGCCCGACGACCGTTCCGCCGGGCAGTGCGCCGGACGCCGCGAGGTCGATGTCGAGCGCGAGCACGGCTGCGACGACGACGCCGACGACACCGACGATGAGGCCGCCCGGCAGGGCGCGGCGATAGTCGTCCCAGACCATGCGCGGGTGCGAGGCCTCGGCATTCAGGTACCGACGCAGGTGCCGGATGCCGGCGGCCAGTGCGGCGGGCAGGGTCACCAGCGCGATTCCTCCCAGCACGATGACGAGACCCGTCAGGAGCACCTCGCCGAACAGGGCGAAGGCTCCGGCCGCCCCGGGATACCGGGCAGGCGGGCGCTCCTGGAGCGTGGGCCCGCTGCCGGAGGCATCCGCGCGCCGGGCCTCGCGCAGTGCGCGCCGGTGGCTGGTCATCCCTTGAGTCCCTGCGTGGCGACGCCGTCGACGAGGAAGCGCTGGAAGACGAGGAAGAACAGCAGGACCGGGACCAGCGCGATGAAGCTGGCGGTGACGGTGGCGCCGTAGTCGCTGGTGGAGGTCTGGTCGTTGTACAGACGCAGGGCGATGGGGAGGGGGTAGTTCTCGGGGCTGGTGAGGTACAGCAGCGGTCCGAGGAAGTCGTTCCATGCCCAGATGAAGGCGAAGATCGCGCAGGTGATCAGGGCGGGCTTGATCAGCGGCAGGATGATCGACCAGAAGATGCGAACGTGCCCGGCGCCGTCGATCCGGGCGGCCTCATCCATGTCGCGGGGCATCTGGCGGATGAACTGGACGAGCAGGAACACGAAGAACGCCTCGGTGGCGAGGAACTTCGGCAGCAGCAGCGGCCAGAAGGTGTCGACCATGTCGAGCCGGTTGAAGATGATGTACTGCGGGATGATCACGACGTGGAACGGCAGCAGCAGGGTGCCGATCATCGCGGCGAAGAAGACGCCGAGGCCCTTGAACTGGATGCGGGCGAACGCGTACGCGGCGAGGGCCGAGCTGAGCACGGTGCCGATGACGGACCCGGCCGCGATGAGCAGGCTGTTGGCGAAGAATCGCCACATCGGCACCCCGGCGATGCCTTCCATCACCTTGGCGTAGTTGTCCAGGGTGGGCGCGTTCGGAATGAGCGACTGGTTCTGACCGAACTCGGCGTTCGGCTTGAAGGTGGACATCAGCAGCCACACCAGCGGGTACAGCACGACCGCGGTCAGCGCCAGCAGCACCACGAACCAGATGACGGTCTGCCAGGTCTTGCGCTTGACGCGGCGGCGCGGGCCGGTCTTGGCGTCGGGGTCGACCTGGTTCTCGGTGTGCTGGAGCGCGTTGGTGGTGGTCGCGGTGGTGGTGCTCATCGGTTGTCTCCGGCGTAGTGGACCCAGGAGCGCTGGGTGCGGAACAGGATGAAGGCGATGATGGCGACGACGACCAGCAGCACCCACGCGATCGCGGCGGCGTAGCCCATCTGCCCGTCGGCGAAGCCGCGCTTGTACAGGTAGACGGTGATGAAGTTCGTCATCCCGGCGGGCCCGCCGGTGCCGTTGGAGATGATGTACGCGGACGCGAACACCTGGAACGCGCCGATCAGGCCCAGCAGCAGGTTGAAGAAGATGACCGGCGACAGCATGGGCAGGGTCACCGCGCGGAAACGGTGCCAGGCGCCGGCGCCGTCCATCTCAGCCGCCTCGTAGAGCTCCTTGGGGATCTGCTTGAGGCCTGCCAGGAAGATCACCATCGTGGCGCCGAACTGCCACACGGCCAGCAGGATCATCATCGGGAGCACCAGCGCCGGCTCGCCGACCCAGCCGCCGATGTCGATGCCGAACAGGGTGAGGCCGGAGTCGACCGGGCCGTCGGTGGAGAACATCGCCCGCCACACGATCGCCACGCTGACCGAGCCGCCGATCAGCGACGGGGCGTAGAACGCGGACCGGAAGAACCCTGCGCCCTTGTCGCGGTAGTTCAGCAGCATCGCCACGCCCAGCGCCGCGGCGAGTGTGATCGGGGTTCCCACCAGCACGTAGATCAGCGTGATCTGGGCCGACTGCATGAACTGCGGGTCGGTGGTGAACATCCGGATGTAGTTGTCCAGCCCGATCCAGCGCGGCGGGGAGAAGATGTTGTAGCTCGTGAACGACAGGTACAGCGAGTACACCATCGGCACGATCGTCAATCCGAAGAAGCCGATCAGCCACGGCACCAGGAAGCCGTAGCCGGCGAGGGTCTCACGCCGCGCCCGGGCCCGCTGACCCGGCCGGTCCAGGTGCTCCGGCTTGGGGCGGCGGACGAGGGGCCTGCGTCGTTTCTGATCGCCGGTCACGATCACTCTGGTCGCAGTGGTGCTCACGGGACTCTCCGATGACGATGATGGGTGGGCCCGGGTCCGGGAGCCGCGGCTCCCGGACCCGGGGATGATCACTGACCGAGGACGACGTCCATCTCGGCGAAGAACTGCGATACCGCATCCTCCACGGTGATGGAGCCGAACGCCAGTTCGGTGCCGAGCTGGCGGAACTTCTCCTCGAGCGTGCCGTAGCCGATGATCGGCACCGGGGGAGCGTCGCCCAGGCGGTCCTCGATCGAGGCCTCGTAGTCGGCGATCTGCTGGCTCAGCGGGTCGAGCTCGGCCGCTTCGAGCGCCGTCTCCGATGCGGGCAGGCCGCGGTTCGTGCCGAAGATCTCACCCGACGCGGGGGAGTTGATGAGGAAGTTCACGAGCGTCGCAGCGGCTTCCGGGTGGTCGGTGTTCGCGGCGATCGCGTGCAGCATCGACGGCTTCAGGTACAGGTCCTTCGCGCCCTCCTCGGTGATGGGAGGTGCCACGAGGCCCAGCTCGGTGTAGCCCTCGCCGAGGTTGCCGAGGTAGCCGGCGCCGAAGTTGTCCCACGTCAGCTCGCTGGCCGTCAGCGCGGTGTCGAAGCCCGACAGCGGGTTGACCTCCTCCAGGCGCTGCTGGGGGACGACGACGCCGTTGCGGATGTCGCTGCCCTGCTCCCAGAACTCGGTGAGGCGCTCCTCGTCGAAGCCCGGCTCGCCGTTGTCGTCGAACAGGTTCTTCCCTTCGGCGCGCAGCTGCAGCTCGAAGTTCTGGATGCGTCCGGTCCAGTCCGTGCCGCCGTAGAACTGGCCGCCGCTGGCCTCGGTCACCTGGGCCATCCAGTCGTTGTAGTCCTCCCACGTGCCGCCGGGGAAGTCCTCGACGCCCGCCTGCTCCAGCAGGACCGGGTTGGTGTACATGCCCCAGGCGTTGGTCGAGGTCGGGATGGCGAAGGTGGTGTCGTTGACCACGCCGATGTCGAGGATGTTCTGCGGCAGCGGGTCGGTCTCGATGATGCCGCCGAGGTACGGCTCGAGGTCGAGCAGCAGGCCGTTCTCGGAGTACTGGCGGAGGTACGAGTAATCGAACTGCATGACGTCCGGCAGGTTGCCGCCGGCCGCCTCGGTCTGGCGCTTCTCCCAGAACTCGGGGAACGCCAGGAAGGTGGAGTTCACCGTGATGTTCGGGTACTCCTCGTTGAACGCCGCGATGACCTGGTCATAGAGTTCGGCGCGCACATCGTTGCCCCAGAACGCCAGATCGAGAGTGACTTCCTCGTCGGGGTTGAACGTCGCTTCGCCTTCGGGGGTCGCGCCGCCGCCGGCGCAGCCGGCCAGCGCGAGGGCCGCGCCGGTCGCGAGGGCGACACCGGCCAGAGCCCGCTTCTTGCTGAACATCCTTGTCCTTCCTTGAACGTCTGCGTTCGTTCCTCCGCGCGAGACGTCCGTCGTCTGTGTGGTGCGGTGTCGCGCTTCCAGGATGGTGCTCGAAGCTGTGCTGGAAAGCGCTTGCCCGCTACGGTACCTCACGAAAAAACGTTTCGCAAGAGGCGCCCGACCGGCTGACCGTGGTCAGCGCTCGCACACGAGGGCGCCATCCGCCACGCGCAGGCGGGCGACGTGGACGGCGGTGCGGCGATGCGCGTGAGCAGCCACATCCACCAGCTCCTCGCCGTCCCACCACGGGTGCGTGAAGTAGTACAGCCTGGCGTCGGCCCCGGTGACGACGACCGAGCCGTGCCGCCCCGCCCGGATGCCGGGCGCGCAGGGCCCGGCGTCGCCGAGGATCACGGCGTCCGGTCCGCCCTGCCGCGTCCACGTGACGGCGTCGTCGCTGCGGTGGACCGCCATGCCGCGCCACTCATCGGTGAGGAGCCACCAGTGCCCGCCGAGCGCGAACGCGAACGGGCCCTCGTGCGGCCGGCCGCGGACGGCGATGCCGTCCTGCCGCCATGTGGCGAGGTCGTCCGAGACGGCCACGCGCGTGACCGAGCCCGCGGCCTCGTCTTTGTACCAGAGGCGCCAGCGTCCGTCCGGGCACCGCGCGACGGCGGCGTCGATGGCCCGGTCGCTCGCCAACGGAACGACCCCGCGCCGGGTCCAGGAGCGAAGGTCGTTCGACCGGTACTCGACGATGTGACGGGCGTGGCCCTCCCATCGCGATGGGATGCCCTCGATCTCGGTCAGGTACATGCGCCAGCGCGTGCCGTCGTGGATCACGTCGGGCGCCCAGTGCGTTCGGGTGACGGCCAGCGGAGGCCGACCGGCGTGGAGGGTCAAGCCGGTGTCGACGGGCTCGAGCGTTCCGGCGTACTCCCACCGCAGTCCGTCAGCGCTGCGCGCGACGCCGACGCGGCTGCCGTGCACCCAGGCGACGCCGGGACCCGGATCGGGATGCGTCGCACGCCGCTGGGTGTAGAACATCCACCAGCCGCCGGCGCTGTCGCGCACCACCGTGGGATCGCTCGCGCCGTCGTAGACGGGATCGCGGTAAAGCTGCCCCCGCTCGGGGTCGGTCGGCTGCGGCGGCTCGCGGACGTCCAGCGTGTCCGTCGTCATTCCGCCGCGCGCAGATCGATGACCGGGCTGGCGAACCCGCGACGGTGCGTCGGGTGGGTGGCCAGATCGGCGGGGGTCACGGCGGCGCCGTCGGCGGCGGCCGAGGCGTAGATCGCGGCGACCAGCTCGAAGGTCCGAGCCGGCGCATCAGCGGTGATCGGCAGCGCCCGGCCCGCGAGGAGCGCATCGAAGACGTCTCGAAGCAGGGGCGCGTGACCGCTCCGCTCCTCGACCTCGGGAAGCGCCCACGAGGCCGCCTCGTCGGCGCTCACGTGCGGCGCCGGCGTGATCCGCCAGTTCTCGTGCCCGTGCCCGTACAGGTGGTCGACGGTGACGGTCGCCTTCTGCGTGTCGATGCGGATGGAGCTGGTCTCCCGTGGCGAGACGGTGCTCGAGACGACCTGCGCGACCGTGCCGCTCGCGAACACGACGGTTCCGGTGGAGACGTCCTCGGTCGCCGTCTCGCGGTCGAGCCGCCACAGGCGGGCTTCGACGCGCTCCCAGTCGCCGAGCAGGAAGGCCAGCAGATCGAGCTGGTGGATGCCGTGGCCCAGCGTCGTCCCGCCACCCTCGGTCTCCCACTTCCCGCGCCACGGCACGGCGAAGTAGTCGGCATCGCGGAACCACAGCGTCTGGCACTGCGCCAGCAGCGGCCGGCCCAGGGCTCCGGAGTCGAGCAGGCGCTTGACGTGCGCGGCGGCGGTCCCGGTGCGCTGCTGGAACACCACGGCGAGCTGTCGGTCCGCCGCGGCGGCGGCATCCGTCATCGCGTCGAGCTCGTCCAGGGAGGGGGCCGGGGGCTTCTCGACCACGACGTGGGCTCCCGCGGCGAACGCGGCGAGCGTCTGCGCCGGATGCGCCGACGGCGGCGTGCAGATGTGCACGACGTCCGGCCGGGCCTCCTCGAGCAGCGCGTCGAGATCGTCGTACACGGCCGGCTCGCCGTGCCGAGCGGCGAAGGCCGCCGCGGCGTCGCGCGACAGGTCGGTCACGGCGACCAGCTCGGCTCGCGGGTACTCGGCGATCGCGGCGGCGTGCGCGTTCGCGATCGCACCGGTGCCCACGATGGCGCAGCGCAGGGTGTTCGTCATCGGGCTCCTCCGTCGGGGCTCGGGTGTACGTCGTCCCAGCCTAGGGGCCGGGATCGGAAAGCGCTATCCCGGCCGCGTTCAGCGCGGGCGAAGTCCGGCCTGCGTCGCGTGCAGGTGCGCGTATCGGCCGCCGCGCCTGAGCAGCCCGTCGTGGTCGCCCTGTTCCACGATGCGGCCGTCTTCGAGCACCACGATGCGGTCGGCCTGGCGGATCGTCGAGAGCCGGTGCGCCACGACGAGGGTCGTGCGGCCACGCATCAGGCGGTTCAGGGCCTCCTTCACCAGCTCCTCGGACTCCGGATCCAGCGCGGAGGTCGCCTCGTCGAGCAGCAGGATGCGCGGGTCGCGGACGAGCGCGCGAGCGATCGCCAGGCGCTGCCGCTGGCCTCCTGAGAGCCGCGCACCGCGCTCGCCGACGACGGTGTTCCAGCCCTCGGGCAGGGATTCGACGAAATCGGCGGCGTTCGCGTCGCGCAGCGCCTGCCGCAGCTGCTCGGGCGAGGCGTCGTCCAGGCCGTACGCGATGTTGTCGCGGATCGTGCCTTCGAACAGCACGGATTCCTGCGGGACCACGGAGACGAATCGGCGCACGCTGCGCAGATCCAGGGTCTGCATGTCGGCGCCGTCGAGCAGGATGCGGCCGCCCGTGGGCCGGACGAACCCGAGGACGAGATTCAGCATGGTGGACTTGCCCGAACCGGACGAGCCGACGAATGCCACCGTCTCGCCCGGCCGGATGTCCAGCGCGACCTCGCTCACGGCGTCGCGGTCCGAGCCGTCGTAGCGGTGGGTGACGCGCTCCAGCTGGATGTGGCCGTCGACGCGATGGACGGCGCGCTTGCCCTCGTTCTGCTCGAGATCCGGCTCCTGCAGGACCTCCGAGATCGAGCGCATGGACTCCAGCCCGCGGGCTCCGACCGGGATCAGCATGAGCAGCTGAGTGAGCCCCTGCGTCAGCAGTGCGAAGTACGACGACAGCAGCACCACCTCGCCGGGCGTGATGGGGAGGACGCCGGTGAGCGCGAAGACGGCCGCCAGCACGAGGCATCCGACTCCGAGCAGCTGCATCGTCACCCACGAGATCGAGGCGACGTGGCCGTTGAGCATGTCGAGGTGAAGGCCCGCCCGGCGCACCCCGTCGGCGCCCGCGGACACCCGCGAGACCGCGGTCTGCTCGAGCCCGTGCGCGCGGGTGACCGGGATGAGCGAGGCCATCTCGCCCACTCGCGCCGCGAAGCCCTCGACCTCGCGACGGAACACCTCGTTGCGCACCTGGGAGCGCCGGCCGAGCGCCCAGCGAAGACCGAGCGCGATCGGAACGGCGAGGGCGTACACCGGGAGGAATTCGGGGACCGCGATCGCGGTCATCGCGACAGCGCCGATGAGGACCATGGTCGACGACAGCAGCGGGTGGGTGACCTGCTGCAGCATCAGCTCCACGTTCTCGACGTCGCGGACCACCTTGGTCTGCACGATCGAGGAGCTCACCCGCGTGTGGTAGCCGATCGACAGGCTCTGCAGGCGCGCTGCGAGGGCATTGCGCAGATCGGCCCCGGTGTCGCGCACGACGGTCATGAAATTGCGGGTGTACACGATGTGCATCGGGTAGTTCTGCAGCAGCAGGCCCGCCGCGATGCCGAACCACATCAGCACCGTCGAGACGTCGCCGTCCGTCGCGACGAGATCGATGATCTCGGCGGTGACGACGGGGAGGAACCACAGCGGGATCTCCTTGAGCGCGAAGGCGACGATCGCCAGCGTGAGCCGCCCCGGACGCCGCGCCAGCAGGCGCAGCACAGACCGCGCGGGTCGGGGGCTCTGCACGATCCGGATCGTTCCGGTAAGCGCTTTCTGCATGATGCGAACATGCTACAGACGGATGCCGGCGGCCTGGCCCGAAGCGGCTGATTCCCGTCCCGCAGCGCTCGGCCTGACCGGGCCACGCAACGCCCGAGGGGAGGACCGGCGCGGAAAGCGCCTACCATGGTGCGGACCGGACACGGGCGTGCCGGCGCCGCGCGGGAGCGGGGGACGAGAGCGGGACGAGCGTCATGAAGCGAGTCGGCATCCGAGATGTCGCGCAGCGGGCAGGCGTGTCCATCAGCACCGTCTCGAACGCCTTGAACCGGCCCCACATGGTCAGCGCTCCGCTCGTCGAGCGCGTGCGCAGCGCCGCGGACCAGCTCGGATACGTGCCGCTGCACGCCGCGCAGCAGCTGAGGGCGGGGCGCAGCGGCCTGCTCGGCATGACGGTCATCAACATCGCAAATCCGTTCTTCGCCGACATGGTCGCCGGTGCCGAGGATGCCGCTTCGGCGGCGGGGCTGCGCGTACTCGTGGGCAACTCGAGCGATGACGTCGCCAAGGAGCGCGACCATCTGGAGCTTTTCGAGCGGGTGCAGGTGGAGGGCGCCCTGGTGAGCCCGTTCGGTCCGCTCGAGCCCTGGCTGCAGCGACTGCGGGGCCGCGGCATCCCGGTCGTCCTGGTCGACGCCGTCGACGACACCGGCGAGCTTCCCTCGGTCTCGTTCGACGACGTCGGCGGAGGGCGCCTGGCCGCCGAGCATCTGCTGGCGTCCGGTCGGCGGCGTCTGGCGTTCGTGGGCGCCCGCGCGGCGGTCCGGCAGGTGCGCGAGCGCCTCCAGGGCGCCCGGGCGGCGGTCGCCGAGCACCCGGAAGCGACGCTCGAGCCGATCTGGACGGAGCGCACCACATCCGAGATCGGGCAGCGCTTCGGCGAGCAGCTGGCGCGCCGCGACCCCGGCGAGCGCCCGGACGGCCTGGTCGTCTCGAACGATCACCTCGCGATCGGCCTCGTCCACGGTCTCGTGTCATCGGGTGTCCGCGTGCCCGAGGACGTCGCCGTCGTCGGCTACGACGACATCGAGTTCGCCGCGATCGCGGCCGTTCCGCTCACCTCCGTCCGGCAGCCCGCGCGCGAGATGGGCCGCACCGCCGCCGAGATGCTGCTCGCGCGCATCAACGGCCGCGGGGAGCTCGGCGACGTCGTGTATCAGCCGGAGCTCGTCGTGCGGGCATCGACGGCCGGCGCGAGCTGACGGAGCCGCCGCGTCAGACCTCGGGCGCGGGCCACTCCCACGTCTGCAGGCGCCCGCACATGCCGAAGCGGCGAGGCTCCTCGTGCGGCGCAGCGGACGTCACCCTCGCGTCGGCCATGAGCCCCGGCATCCCGCCGGCAAGGCGCGCGAGCTGGTCGCGCGTGCGCGCCGTCTCGGCCTCGACCGTCGCCGACCACAGGCGCTGCCATCGCGCGACGCGGGGCTGCACCAGTCGGGCGGCGCGCGCATGCAGCTCGGTGAGGGCGATCGGGCCTCGTGCTTCCAGGTCGTCGAGCAGCTCGCGGTAACCGCGCAGCGCGAGGTCGCGGCGCGCCCGTGCGGCGGCGCCTCGTTCGTCCTCTGAGCCCTCGGAGGGGAGGGATGCCGCCGACGCGTACGCCTGCGGATCGTCGAGGACGTCCGCGGGGAACGTGAGCACCGCGTCGCCCGCCTCGGGCAGACCGGTGTTCTGCATCACGACCAGGATCTCGAGGTCCCCCTCGTTGACCAGCCGATGCACCGTGCCCGGCGAGAACCAGACCACCGCACCGGGTTCGAGCCGGTGCACCTCGCGGCCGGCGGCCGAGACCGTGTGCACCTCGCCGGATCCGGCCGTCACGACGTAGCCCTCGCTCGACGCCGTGTGCAGGTGCGGCGAGCCGCCGCGGTGGGCGTCGTCGCCCTCCCAGTCGTACACGCGCAGGCCGCTCACGGCGACCCCGCCCGGGAAGAGGGGAGTCATGGCGCAAGCTCCTCGGCGAGGGCGCGGGTCTCCTCCGGCGTCCAGATCCGATCGCCGAAGACATGCCGGTGCGCGAGCGAGACCTCCCCGCCCGGCGCGAGGTCGATCGCCTCGTCGAACGAGGGAGAGGGACTGAGCACCGGGAACGGCTCGCTGCGCACGAACCATCTGATCTTCGGGGAAGCACTGGACGTCCCGGCGAAGGCGAGCACCGTGCCGCCGCCGTCGACCTCGTCGTGCTCGCCCGACACCGCGACCCACGAAGCCTCCGCCCCCATGAGGGCATCGGCGCCCTCGCGATCGGCCGACAGCACGCGGCCGCCGGTCCAGGCGCGAGGCATCCGGATGACGAACCCGGTGTAGCCGGCCGCGGGACGCCCCTGCGTCGTCGGGCTGCCGAGCTCGAGCGGCCTTCCGGAGACGTTGCGCAGGTTGGTGGCGAAGTCGAGCATCCAGAGTCCGCGGCTCGTGTCGACGCCGTGGAACCGGTGCGTGCGCGTCTCTGCGAGCCAGGTCTCGCCCGCCTGCGTGATCCAGGTGAGCTCCTCGGTGAAGGAGACCTCGGTGCCGGCATCCGTCGTCGCGGCGAAGCGCTCATGGCGGATGCTGCCCACGTTGTCGAGCTGCGTGTATCCGGTGTCGCGCTGAAAGGTCGGCCCGCCCCAGAAGTTCTGCCCCGACACGTGGGTCCACGTCATCTGCAGCCCCTTGTGCCACCGGTGATCCCACGGGCGGAAGGCCGTCAGCGGTGCTCCGTCGAGGGCGCGGAGCGGGTGGAGGAAGGGCTTGGGGCCCTCGGATGCCGCACCGCCCGGGTCGAAGGCGTAGCGGGCGACGTCGACGCCCTCGGTGGTGACGACGGCGTCGATGTCTCGGATGCGCAGCGTGAGGTCCGCCATGACCTCATTCTGACGCACGCGGCCGGAAAACGCTTCCCCTCGCTGCGGTCGCGTCCCCCCGCGCGTCATGGACGCCCCGGACCCGCACCGGGAAGCGGCTCAGGCGCCGCTGAGCGCCGCCGACACGACCTCGCGGGCCTCGGCCTGCACGTGGCGGAGGTGCTCCTCGCCGCGCAGCGACTCGGCGTACAGCTTGTAGACGTCCTCGGTGCCCGAGGGACGTGCGGCGAACCACGCGTGCTCCGTCTGGACCTTCACCCCGCCGATCGCCGCGCCGTTGCCCGGGGCGTGCGACAGCTTCGCCGTGATCGGCTCGCCGGCGAGCTCCGTGGCCGTGACCGCGTCGGGCGAGAGCCTGCCGAGTGCTGCTTTCTGCGCCGGGGTCGCGGGCGCGTCCACGCGCTGGTAGGCCGAGGCGCCGAACTCGGCCTCGAGCTCGGCGTAGCGCTGCGAGGGCGTCTTGCCGGTCACCGCGAGGATCTCCGATGCGAGGAGGCACAGCAGGATGCCGTCCTTGTCGGTCGTCCACACCGAGCCGTCCTTGCGCAGGAAGGACGCGCCGGCCGACTCCTCGCCGCCGAACGCGACGGAGCCGTCCAGCAGCCCCGGCACGAACCACTTGAATCCGACGGGCACCTCCAGCAGCGGCCGCCCGAGCGACTGCGCGACCCGGTCGATGATCATGGAGGAGACGAGCGTCTTGCCGATCGCGGCATCCGTCGGCCATCCCTCGCGGTGCGAGAAGAGGTAGTCGATCGCGACCGCGAGGTAGTGGTTCGGGTTCATCAGGCCCGCGTCGGGGGTGACGATGCCGTGGCGGTCGGCGTCGGCATCGTTGCCGGTGAGGATGTCGTACTCCTCGCGCCGGCCGACGAGGGCCGCCATCGCCGACGGCGAGGACGGGTCCATGCGGATCTTCTCGTCCCAGTCCAGCGTCATGAACCTCCACGTCGGGTCGACGTCAGGGTTCACGACGGTGAGATCCAGGCCGTACACCTCGGCGATGAGCGCCCAGTACTCCACCGACGCCCCGCCCAGCGGGTCGGCCCCGATGCGCACGCCCGCCGCGCGGATGGCGTCCACGTCGATGATGGTCCCGAGGTCGCGCACATACGCGTCGCGGAAGTCGTAGGTGCCCAGCTGTTCGCCGTCGATGTCGCGGAACGCGGTGCGGTTCACCCCTTCCAGTCCCGCCACGATGAGCTCGTTGGCGCGGTTCGCGATCCAGCCGGTCGCGTCGGTGTCGGCGGGGCCGCCGTTCGGCGGGTTGTACTTGAAGCCGCCGTCGCGCGGCGGGTTGTGGCTGGGCGTCACGACGATGCCGTCCGCACGGCCGGGGTCGGCGGCATCCCGCCCGCGGTTGTACGTGAGGATCGCGTGGCTGAGCGCCGGCGTCGGCACCCACGAGTCGCGGGAGTCGACCCGCACGTCGATGCCGTTCGCAACCAGCACCTCGATGGCGCTGCGCTCGGCCGGAAGCGACAGGCCGTGCGTGTCGCGCCCGAGGAACAGCGGGCCCTCGATGCCCTGCGAGCGGCGGTAGTCGACGATCGCCTGGGTCGTGGCGAGGATGTGCACCTCGTTGAAGCTGCCTGACAGCGACGATCCGCGGTGGCCACTCGTGCCGAACACGACGCGCTGCTCGGCGACGGCGGGGTCGGGCTTGATGTCGTAATAGGCGGCGATCACCTCGTCGATGTCCACCAGATCGGATGCTTCGGCGGGCTGTCCTGCGCGACTCATGCGTCTAAGTCTGCCCGGTGCCGTCGAAATCCGTGCCGCCACTTGACAGCCGTGGCGCCGAACCTGACTGCGGGAGCTGCCGCGCGCGGCGGCACCCGCGTGGTTCCGGAACTTGTCGCCCGGGCGTCAATGGCCGGCTGAGCGGTGCCAGTGCGCATGACTCAGGCAGATTCGCCGATCGGGCGCCGATCAGGCCGGTCACCGCCCGTTCTGCCTGAGTTGTGCGCACCGGGCGCCGTGCAGCGGCCGGACTAGGCTGGCACGCGTGACTTCCGAGGCCGCCGCACAGGCTCCCGCCCCCACCCGCCGGACGTACAGCTACCTGGGGCCGGCCGGGACCTTCACGGAGGCGGCGCTCGCGCAGGTGCCGGAGGCGCGGGGGCAGGAGTGGCGGCCGGTGCGCAACGTCGGCGAAGCGCTCGCCGATGTGGTCGAGGGGCGCTCGGGCGCCGCGATGATCGCGATCGAGAACTCCGTCGACGGCGGCGTCTCCACCGCGCAGGATGCCTTGGCCACCGTCCCCGGGCTCCGGATCGTCGGCGAATACCTGGTCCCGGTCGAGTTCGTCCTCGTCGGCCGGCCCGGCGCCAGGCTCCAGGACGTCTCCTTGGTCGCCGCCCACCCGGTCGCCTACGCACAGTGCCTGCAATGGCTCACCGCCACGCTCCCGGCGCACGCCCACATCCCGGCGGCGAGCAACGTCGCGAGCGCGATGAGCCTCATCGACGGATCGAGCGATGCGGATGCCGCGATCGCGCCGCCCGGAATCCTCGAGCATCACGAGCTCGAGCTGCTCGCCTCGAACATCGGAGACAACCCCAACGCCGTCACGCGCTTCGTGCTCGTGAGCCGCACCGTCGCGCCGCCGCCGCCCACCGGCGCCGACAAGACCTCGCTGATCGTGGAGCTGCCCGACGACCACCCCGGGGCGCTGCTGGAGATGCTCGAGCAGTTCGCGACCCGCGGCATCAACCTGTCGCTGCTGGCCTCCCGGCCCATCGGCGACGAGCTGGGCCGCTACCGGTTCGTGATCGACGCGGACGGGCACATCCAGGACGAGCGCATGGCCGACGCGCTGCTGGGCCTTCGGCGTTTCAGCCCCAAGGTGATCTTCCTGGGCTCGTATCCGCGCGCCGACCGGGCCGTGGTGCGCTACCCCGAGCGCTACTCCGACGACGTCTTCGTCGAGGCGCGCGACTGGCTGCGCGGCCTCATCTCCGGGGAGCCCGACCTGCAGGAGTAGTGCGGCTCACCCCGTGGTGCGCTCGGCCGGCGGGCGCTACCCTGAGCGGCATCGGGGGATGAACGGAGTGGTTCATGTCCAACGCGCGCGTCGACGGCGCCTCCGGCGCTGAGAACCGGTCCGCCGACGAGTTCGCCGAGCACGTCCTCAGAGCCGCGCTCGGCTGGGTGGACACGATGGCGATCTATCTCGGCGATCGGCTCGGCTGGTACCGCGATCTCTCGGCCTACGGGCCTTCCACCGCCGACGAGCTCGCGCAGCGCACCGGCACCGCCCCCCGCTACGCGCGCGAGTGGCTCGAGCAGCAGGCCGTGAGCGGCATCCTCGTCCTCGAGGAGGGAGCCGACCGGATGCCGGCATCCCGTCGCTACGGGCTTCCTCCGGCCGCCGCCGAGGTGCTCACCGACGAGCGGAGCCTTGCCTACCTCGGGCCGATGCCACGGCTCTTCGCCGCCTCGGGGCGGCAGATGGCGCGCCTCGTCCAGGCGTATCGGGACGGCGGCGGCGTCAGCTGGGACGAGCTCGGCACCGACGCGCGCGAGGCGCAGGCCGACCTGAACCGGCCGTGGTTCGACGAGCTTCCCGGGGCGTTCGCCGGGATCGCGGAGCTGCAGTCCGTGCTGACGCGCCCCGGCGCCCGCGTCGCCGACGTCGGAATGGGAGCCGGCTGGTCGTCCATCGCGCTCGCGAAGGCGTATCCCGACCTGAGCGTGGACGGCTTCGACGTGGACGAGCCGTCGATCGCGCTGGCTCGTGTGAACGCCGATGCCGAAGGCGTCGCCGATCGCGTGCGGTTCCACAATGCCGATGGTGACGGCCTCGCGAACGAGGGGCCGTTCGATGCCGCCTTCGCCTTCGAGTGCATCCACGACATGCCGCGACCCGTCGACGTCCTCGCCGCCATGCGGGAGGCGGTCCGCGCGGACGGACCGGTCGTGATCATGGACGAGGCCGTCGCCGAGCAGCTCACCGCGCCCGGCGACGACCTGGAGCGCCTGATGTACGGCTACAGCCTCTTCTGCTGCCTGCCCGACGGCCTCTCGCACCGGCCGAGCGCCGCCACCGGCACCGTCATGCGACCCGGCACGTTGCGAGGCTACGCGCGCGAGGCCGGCTTCGCCGATGCCGAGATCCTGCCGATCGAGGACTTCGGCTTCTTCCGCTTCTACGCCCTCCGCCGCTGACACGCGAGACCGTGCGCGGACCCGGTTCGTGCGCGGCGTCAGAGGCGACTCGTCGAGATGAAAGGTCGTCGAGATGTCCAACGAAAGCCCCCTGAGCTTCGGCGAGCAGCTGGAGATGCCGGTGCGGTACCCGGAGCCGCAGTGGTGGGACCGCGCCCGGGAACGCAGCCCGTTGCGCGAGCCGGTGCGCGCTGCCGGCTCGATCGGCCTCGACCATCGAGTGCTGGAAGAGACCGCCAGAGACGCGGTCTTCGAGGAGCACGACGTCGAAGGCGGCGGAGACACCGGGGCCACACCGCGTCCCCTCGTCCTTCCGCATCCCAAGCCGCTGCGCCGGTGGGACGGCCGGAAGGTCATCCCGTTCCAGTTCACGCAGATCTGGCAGTCCGAGAGCCGGCAGCTCTTCTTCGACACGAGTGCGCCCTGGGTGCGTATCGGGCGCATCGCCGGCGCGGACGGCGGCTGGGGGAGCGCCGCACTGATCGGACGGTCCTCGGTCGTCACGGCCGCGCACGTCGTCCGCGCGTACTGGTCACCCGACGGGCCGGTCGCGAACGGGGTCACCTTCACGCCCGCGCTCAACGGCACCGGCTCCGCCCTGGGATCGGGGTGGGTGGCAGGCGTCGTCGGCATCGCCGCGTGGGCGCACTACGGGGGCGTCGAGGAGGCGGAGGGCTACGACATGGCGGTGTGCCAGCTGGACCAGCCGTTCGGGGAATGGCTCGGCTTCTTCGGCGCCCGGTCGTACGACGACGACTGGGAGGACGAGCACCACTGGACGCACGTCGGCTATCCCTGGGACATGAGCCCCGCCGGGGTGCGACCGTGCTGGGAAGCGGGCATCGCCGTCCACGACGATGACGGCGACGACTTCGACACCCTCGAGCTGGAGACCGAGGCGGATGCGGCGTCGGGCCAGTCCGGAGGGCCGCTGTGGGGACGTTGGTCCAACGGCGGCCGCCAGATCATCGGCGTCATGAGCGGCGTGGAGGACAACACCGCTGAGCGGAAGAACACCCTCTTCGCCGGTGGGCGCGGCCTGGTCTCGCTCGTCAGCTGGGCCCGGGCGAATTGGGGATGACCTCGGCGGCGAGCAGCTCGAGGGTCTGAAGCCGGCCGGCCGCGGCATCCAGCGGTTCGTCCTCGTAGGCGCCCGCGATCGGCGAGATCATCACCTCGTCGACATCGTGACGCGCGGCGAACACGCGCAGCTCGGATGCCACGTCTCCGGGCGTGCCCACGAACCACGTCGCCCGCGCCGAGGCCATGAAGGTGTCGCCGAGCCCGGCGAAATCGGCGGCGCCCGCGACGGACTGCTCGACGGTCTCCAGCGGCACCAGCGGGCGGTTGGTCCGCAGGCGCGCGGTCATCCGCAGATTGGGCAGCGCACGGGCCTCAGCCTCCTCGGTCGTCGGCGCGGCGATCACGTTCGCGGTGAGGAAGGTGCGGGGCCGGGGCTGCGCTTCGGTCGGCTGGAACTGCGTGCGGTACAGCTCGAGCGCGCGCTCGAGGCCCGATCCCGAGAAGTGGTTCGCGAACACGTACGGCAGCCCCAGGGATGCCGCCAGCTGAGCCGAGTAGTCGCTCGAGCCGAGCAGCCACAACTCCGGAGCGCTCGTCGCCGCCGGCGTGGCATGGACGTCGTACGTGCTGCCTGAGGTGAACCGCAGGGCGGCGCCGTCGGGTGAGAGGAGCGCGGCGATGTCGCGCACGTGCTCGGGGAAGCGCTCGACGTCGCTCGTCGTTCCGCTCTGTCGCAGCAGCTGCGTGATCACCGGGTCGGAGCCGGGCGCGCGTCCCAGGCCGAGGTCGATGCGCCCGGGCGCGATGGCCTCGAGCGCCGCGAACTGCTCGGCTACGACGAGCGGCGAGTGGTTGGGCAGCATGACGCCGCCCGAGCCGAGTCGGATGCGAGCCGTCCGGGCCGCCGCGGCCGCCGCGAGGACCGGCGGCGTCGTGGACGCCACCGCCGGCATGTTGTGGTGCTCGGCGAACCAGTAGCGCCGGTATCCGAGCCGGTCCGCCGCCGCCACGAGAGCCAGGGACGCCGTCACCGCCTGTGCGCTCGTCTGTCCGGTGCGGACGGGCACGAGGTCGAGAACGGACAGGGCGAGCGGGGAGTGTGCGGAGGCTGCGTTACTCATCGGAAGATGCAACCACCCGCCCCATCGTCCGCATTCCGGATGCCACCGTCCCGCAGCCGAGGAAACGCTTCCCCGCAGCTCGCCGGGTGTGTGACGATGGCGGGCATGGACTACACCTTCCTCGGCCGGACCGGCACCTCCGTCTCGCGCATCGTGCTGGGCACCATGAACTTCGGTGATCGCACTCCCGAGGAGGACGCGTTCGCGATCATGGACCGCGCGCTCGAGCTCGGCATCAACTTCTTCGACACCGCGAACGGCTATGGCGGCGCGGGCGGCCGGGGCCGGACGGAGGAGATCATCGGCCGCTGGATGAAGGCGCGGCCCGGCGTGCGCGACGATCTGGTGCTCGCCACGAAGGTGCACTCGCCGATGGTGGACCCGACGCCGGAGGGCGACGTGGTCAACGCCCGCGGCGCATCCGCGTGGCAGGTGCGCCGCGAGGCGGTCGGATCCCTCCGGCGTCTGCAGACCGATCGGATCGACCTGTACCAGTTCCACCACATCGACCGGCACATCTCCTGGCCCGAGCTGTGGCAGTCGATGGAGGTGCTGGTGGCGCAGGGCAAGGTCGTCTACACCGGCAGCTCGAACTTCGCGGCGTGGAACATCGCGCAGGCCAACGAGATCGCTCAGCAGCGGCACTTCCTCGGACTGGTCAGCGAGCAGTCGCTGTACAACCTCGTGCAGCGCTCGATCGAGCTGGAGGTGATCCCGGCCGCGCAGAACTACGGTCTGGGCATCCTGCCCTGGTCGCCGCTCGCGGGCGGCCTGCTCAGCGGCGGCGCCGCGAAGGAGGGGCGCTCGAGCTCCGAGCGGATCGCGAAGCAGCGCGCGGAGCGGCGCGACCAGCTCGCGGCGTACGAGGAGTTCGCACGCGAACGCGGGTGGACGCCGTCGGCCCTGGGGCTCGCGTGGCTGCTGCACCAGCCGGGCGTCACCGGACCGATCATCGGCCCGCGCACCGTCGAGCAGCTCGAGTCGGCGGTGTCGGCCCTCGACATCCGGCTGGGCGAGGAGGACCTGCGAGCCCTCGACGAGCTCTTCCCCGGTCCGGGCGGCCAGGCGCCCGAGGCGTACGCCTGGTAGCCGGCGTCAGCTCCCGCCGGCACCGCCCGCACCGGCGTCCGCGGCGTCGGCGGCTCGTTTGACCGCTTCGTAGGCGGCGAGGGCCGCCTTGCGAGACCGGCCGAGGTCGACGATCGGTGCGGGCGGGTCGCCGGCGAGATGCTCCGGCGCCCACTGGCGCACATACCGGCCGTCCGGGTCGAACTTCTCGGCCTGCAGCTGCGGGTTGAAGATGCGGAAGTACGGAACGGCGTCTGCGCCCGACCCTGCGACCCACTGCCAGTTGAACGCGTTGTTCGCGCCGTCGGCATCCACCAGGGTGTCCCAGAACCACTGCTCGCCGTGCCGCCAGTCGATGAGCAGGTTCTTCACGAGGAAGGATGCCGTCACCAGGCGCACCCGGTTGTGCATGTAGCCGGTGTGCCACAGCTGCCTCATCCCGGCGTCGACGAGGGCCACGCCCGTGCGTCCTCGCTGCCAGGCCTCCAGCATCCCGGGTCGCAGCGGGGGCCACGGGAACGCGTCGAACTCGGGTCGCAGATTCCTCGTGGCGAGATCGGGGAAGTGGAACAGCGTGTGCCACGCGAACTCGCGCCACCCGAGCTCCGAGAGGAACCTGCCGCCGCCGTCGGCGGTGACGGCCGCCTGCCACACGGTGTGGGGGCTCAGCTCCCCCCACCGCAGGCGCGGCGACAGCAGGGAGGTGGCGCCGCCGGCGGGCTCGTCGCGCGCGGATCCGTACGCCGCGATGTCGTGCTCGACGAAGTCGCGCAGGCGCCGCGTGGCCGCCGGCTCGCCGGGCTCCCACGTGTCGCGCAGCCCACCGGCCCAGTCCGGATGCCGGGGCAGCAGCCCCCAGTCCTCGAGCGCATCGGATGCCGGAGCGCGGTGCGGCCCCGGCAGCTCCGGCGGCTCCGGCAGCGGTGCCCGAGGCGGCGGTCCGGCCAGGCACGCGCGCCAGAACGGTGTGAACACTGAGAAGTGGGTGCCCTCGGCTGTCGTCACGGTCCAGGGCTCGAACAGCACGGATGCCGCGAACGAGGCGACCTCGACGCCCTCGGCCCGCAGCGCCGTCTTGATGCGCGCGTCGAGTCCGCGTTCGGCGGCGCCGTACCGCCGGTTCCAGTACACCGCGCCCGCGCCCGAATCCACGACCGTCTCGCGCAGGGCGCGGTCGGGCCGCCCGCGCCGCAGCACCAGGGTCGAGCCGCGCTCGGCCAGTCGTTCAGCGAGGGAGGCGAGCGAATGATGCAGCCACCACCGGGCGGCGCCGCCGAGGGGGCGGATGCCGGGACTGTCGTCGTCGAGGATGTGCAGCCCGATGATCGGCTCTCCGCGCTCGAGTGCTGCGCGCAGCGCCGGGTTGTCGGCGAGGCGCAGGTCGTCTCGGAACCACACGATCGACGGGCCCGGCATGCGTCCATCCTGACCGCCGCCGCACGACCGGCATCGGTCTTGACATCAGCGCGGAAGACCGCGCGCCACGCCAGTCAGGAGCTGACGGGTGCCGCGACGCCCTTTCTGCGCTTGGCGCCGCCGTTCCCCTTGCGCTTGGCGCTGCCGTTGGCGCTGCGCTTGGCGGTGCCGTTCGTCGACTCGATCACGTGCCCCGGCGGAACGGCGATGCGCAGGCCGCCGGCCTGGACGCGCACCGCCACGTGGACGGCCTCGCCGAACTCGTCGCCGTCCAGCTGCACCGGCGTCGGTGCGCTCGTGCCGATCTCGATGGCCGGTCCACGGGCGTAGCGGACGGCACTGTCGCGCGTGCGGAGCGCCAGGATGCGGCGCCCGGCACGGAACCGCCGCAGCACGCTGTTGTCCCAGGCGACGCGCCGCCAGACCAGGAGCCACCCGAGCGGCCCCTTCGGCTGCACGATCACCACGTCGATCTGACCGTCCGACACCGATGCCTCGGGAATGAGCTCGAGCCCGGCCGGCAGCGACCCGCAGTTGGCGAACAGCACGCTCTGGACCCGCGTCGAGTGCAGTCGATGCCCGGGCATCTCGTACATGATGCGGAACGGCTTCGCGCTGACCAGCGACCGGGCTGCACCGTCGACGTAGGCCACCCAACCCACCGACTTCTTCAGCTGCGGGTTGGTGTTGGCGATCATCGCGGCGTCCAGCCCCATGCCGCCCATGACGACGAAGGCGTGCTCGTGGACCTTGCCGTCGGGCCGGCGCAGCCGCGCGAAGCCGACGTCGATGTCCTCGCGGTCACCGTCGAAGGTGGCGCGGATCATGTCCTCCGGGCCGTCCAGCGGCAGCAGGAGGTTGCGCGCCAGCAGGTTCCCGGTACCGCTCGGGACGATCGTCAGCGGCACGCCGCTGCCGACCATCGCCTCCGACACCGCCCGCACCGTCCCGTCGCCACCCGCGACGAGCACGGCCGTGACACCTTCGGCGAGCGCCTGCCTGGTGACGTCGTCGCCGAGGTCATCGACGGTCGTCTCGTAGAACAGCGGCTCGGACCATCCGGCCTCATCGGACAGCCGCGTCACCATGTCTCGCAGGCTGTCGGCGTCGACCTTGATGGGGTTGTAGACCAGGGCCGCCTTCGGGCTGGGCCGGTGCTCCTCGTCGGCGAGCGGCTCGGTGCGGCCCTCGGCGTCCACGCGCCGCGCCTCGCCGGTCTCGTCATCGGCGGTGTCGGGTTCGACGTCCTCGGGCTCGCGGATGACCTCATCCGGGGCGGCGGCCTGGACCGGATCGGGGGCGTTCTCCGATCCGGCCGCGCCGTCGGGGCCGTTCTCCGCGATCGGCCGGTCGGCGGCATCCGGGTCACCCGTCTCGGCAGCGGCGCGGATCACGTCCTCCGCGGACGGTTCCGCAGCGTCTGCGACGACCTCGAGCTCCTCGGTGCCCGGCCCGTCGGCGTAGATCGCGTCGGCCGGGTGCGGCGGGTCCTCGGCGGGCGCCGCCGTCTCGCCGTCGGCCGCGTCGGGTGCCGGCCCGAAGCCGTCCTCGCCCGCAGCGGTCTCGGGCTCGTCGCCCGCCGGTGCGGTCTCGTCGTTCGGACCCGATGCCGCTGCCATGGCTCATACTCTAGGACTCGTTCGCCCCGTCGCGGGGGGCTTGACGCCCTGATTCGCGCACCGTGCCTGCCGAGTGGACGACGTCGCACCAGGGGACGGCAGCGGCCTGGCACGCCGACCCCTCGCCGCGTACGCGCACCCGGGAGGCGCAGGCCGCGTCCGGAGCCGCCGCATCCTGCCTGACTAGACTTGCAGGGTGATCGATCCGGTGCTGCTTCGCGACAATCCCGAGCTTGTCAAGCGGTCGCAGGAGGCGCGCGGAGAGTCGCCCGAGACCGTGGACGCTGCGCTCGAGGCGGATCGCGCGCGTCGTGCGGCGATCACGACGTTCGAGGAGCTGCGCGCCGCCCAGAACGCGCACGGCAAGAAGGTGGCGCAGGCTCCGAAGGAGGAGAAGGCGGCGCTCGTCGCCGAGGCGAAGGAGCTCAGCGAGCGCGTCAAGCAGGCGCAGCAGGCGGTGACGGTCGCGGAGGAGGCCGCGCAGGCCGCGTTCGCCCGCATCGAGAACATCGTGCTCGACGGCGTGCCGGCCGGCGGCGAGGACGACTTCATCACGCTGCGCACCCATGGCGAGAAGCCGGCGTTCTCGTTCGAGCCGCGCGACCACCTCGAGCTGGGCGAGCTCCTCGGGGCGCTCGACATGGAGCGCGGCACGAAGGTCTCCGGCAGCCGCTTCTACTTCCTCACCGGCATCGGCGCGCGACTTGAGATCGCCCTGATGAACCTCGCGCTCGACCGCGCCCTCGAGGCGGGCTTCACACCGCTCATTCCGCCGACGCTCGTGCGGCCCGAGGTCATGCGGGGCACCGGCTTCCTCGGTCAGCACGCCGACGAGGTGTACCACCTCGACGACGACGACCTGTATCTGGTCGGCACGAGCGAGGTGCCGCTGGCCGGCTACCACATGGACGAGATCATCGATCTGTCGCGCGGCGCCAAGCGCTATGCCGGCTGGTCGACGTGCTACCGGCGTGAGGCCGGCTCGTACGGCAAGGACACCCGCGGCATCATCCGCGTGCACCAGTTCAACAAGCTCGAGATGTTCGTGTACACCACCCCGGAGGATGCCGAGGCCGAGCACCTGCGGCTGGTCGGCATGCAGGAGCGGATGCTGCAGGACCTGGGGCTGTCGTACCGGGTGATCGACGTCGCGGCCGGCGACCTGGGTTCGAGCGCCGCCCGCAAGTACGACGTGGAGGCGTGGGTCCCCACGCAGAACGCCTACCGCGAGCTCACCTCGACGTCCAACTGCACGACGTTCCAGGCCCGGCGCCTCGACATCCGCTACCGTCCCGACGGCGGCAGGACCCAGCACGTCGCGACCCTCAACGGCACGCTCGCCACCACCCGGTGGATCGTGGCGATGCTGGAGACCCATCAGCGCGAGGACGGATCGGTCGTCGTGCCCGAAGTGCTGCGTCCGTTCCTCGGCGGCCTGGAGATCATGGAGCCCATCGCATGAGTGCCGCCCCCGACGACGCAGGACTCGGCGAAGCCGTCGAGGACGCCACCACCGACGACGCGGTCAAGGAGCAGCTGCCCGACACCGGCGACATCGACCTCGCCGGCGAGGCCGGCGCGGCCGAGATGGTCGATGAGCTGGCCCGGGAGACCGAGACCCCCGGGGTCACCGTCGCCCGCATGCTCATCGTCCTCGACATCGACGGCACCGTCGTGCTCGAAGACGAGTCCCTGAGCCCCGGCGTCGTGGACGCTGTCAGGCACGCCGGCGACACCGGGCACGAGGTGATGATCGCCACCGGCCGCGCCTGGGAGAGCACGCGAGGCATCCTGCAGGCGCTGGGCATCGCGCCGGAGTTCGTCGTGTGCTCCAACGGCGCGGTGGTGCTCAAGCGCCTCGATGCCGATGACCTCCGCTACGAGCGCTGGCACGTCGAGACCTTCGACGCGTCGGAGGTGCTCGCCATGCTCCGCGAGCACATCCCCGACGCCCGGTACCTCGTGGAGCTCCCCGACGGCAGCCGTCTGTACACCGAGTACCTCGAGGACTGGAATCTCGCATCGGCCACGCGCGTCACGTTCGAGCAGCTGGCCGAGCAGCCGGTGTGCCGTGTCGTCGTCGTCTCTCCCGAGCAGGGCGAAGGCGACTTCCTCGAGCTCGTCGAGCGGATCGGCCTGCACCAGGTGTCGTACGCGGTGGGGTGGACCGCGTGGCTGGACATCGCGCCCAAGGGCGTCGACAAGAGCACCGGCCTCGAGCGGGTGCGTCTCGAGCTCGGCATCGAGCCGGAGAACGTCCTGGTCATCGGCGATGGCCGCAACGACGTCGGCATGTTCGAGTGGGCGCTCGAGAACGGCGGCCGCGCCGTCGCGATGAAGCAGGGCCCGCAGGAGGTCCTGGATGCCGCCGGCGAGGTGACCACGTCGGTCGAGGAGGGCGGCGTGGCGGCGATCCTCCACCAGCTGTAGCGCCACGCCGCCTCGGTCAATCACCACCGACCCCTCCCTCGGTGCCGTCGTCGAACCCTCGCGTCCTCGCTGCGCCGTCGAGACCGTGCGGTCTCGTCGAAACCGCACATCGACGGCGTTGGAGACATGCGTTCTCGGCCAGACCGTACGGTTTCGACAGGGGACGGGAGTCGAAACGCGCAGCGCGCCTTTCAGAGCATCCACAGCCGTCATTGGAAGAATGAGCCGACAGTGCCGTCGGCTAGACTCGACGCCTGTTCGACGGATGCCTTCGATCAAGGGGCGTCGGTCGGGAGGGTTGTCCGAGCGGCCGATGGAGCTGGTCTTGAAAACCAGTGGGCAGCGATGTCCCGTGGGTTCGAATCCCACACCCTCCGCGACAAGGTGCGATGGGGGAGGACCGCAGGACGAATCCCCGAGAGGAACCGAGTGAGCGAGACGAGCAGGACCGCCCGTCGCGGCCGTCGCACGGTCGCGCGGCACGGTGAGCTGTCGTCTCCGCACCCTCTCGCGTTCCTCTTCAAGATCGTGGGGATCGCCGTCGCGGTGGTGCTCGTGTCAGGACTCGGCGTCGCCGCCTACGCGCTGACGGATCTCACGTCGAGCTTCTCCGACGACGCCGTCGCGCTGGAGGGCCAGGGGGCTGTGCCGCCCGACATCGGGGCGATCGAAGGTGGTGTCGACCTGCTGCTGGTCGGCACCGACGAGTGCGAAGACGAGTACGCGTACCTCTTCGGCGATCGCTGCACCGGGGCGGATGCCGCCGGTCAGCTCAACGACGTCAACATGCTCGTGCATATCTCGAGCGACCCCCGGCGGGTCACCGTCGTCTCGTTCCCTCGCGACCTCATGATCCCGATCCCGGAGTGCACGCGCGAGGACGGCTCGACGTCCTCGGAGACGTACAAGTCGCAGATCAACGAGGCCTGGGGTCGCGGCGGGCTGTCGTGCGTCGCGAAGACCATCAAGGAGCTCAGCGGCCAGAACATCCCGTTCGCCGCGAAGGTCAGCTTCGGCAACGTCATCAACATCACGGATGCCATCGGCGGTGTCGAGGTCTGCATCGGCAACGGCGGCATCCGGGACCGCTACACCGGCATCGACTGGCCCGCCGGTCCCCGCACCATCCAGGGTGTGGAGGCGCTGCAATTCCTGCGCACCCGTCACGGCCTCGAGAACGGCAGCGACCTCGCGCGCATCAGCAACCAGCAGCAGTACATGTCGAGCCTGGCTCGCAAGCTCGTGAGCGACGAGGTGCTCTCCGACCCGGCCACGCTGTACCGGCTCGCGACCACCGCCGTGGACAACATCACCCCGAGCCAGAGCCTGGCGAACCCGACCACGCTGGTGCAGATCGCGCTCGCCGTGAAGAACGTGCCCTTCGAGGACATCAACTTCGTGCAGTACCCCGTGGTCGCCGATCCCTCCGACCCGAACCGCGTCGTGCCCAACGAGGACGCCGCCGAACAGCTGTGGGCGGCGCTCGCCGCGAACGAGCCGATCCAGGTCACCGCCGACCAGAACCGCACCGGCGGCGTCATCACGGTCGACCCCGAACCGTCCGAGTCGCCTGCGCCGGAGCAGCCGGCCGAACCCCAGCCGGGCGCCACCGAGACGCCGGCCCCGACGCAGACGGCCGTGCCGCTCCCCGACTCCATCCCCGGCCAGTCCGCCGCGCAGCAGACCTGCTCCGCCGGAAACCTCAGGGCGAACGGCTGATGGCGCGGCAGCCGCGGCCCTCGACCGAGGGCCGGACGCCTCTCGCGCGCCACGGCGTGCTGCGGACGAGGCATCCGCTCGTCACGATGCTGTCGATGCTCGCCGTCGTGCTGGGCGTCGTGGGTCTGAGCGCGACGGGCATCGCCGCGTACAGCGTGTGGGATGCCGCGGAGGCGATGGGCGCGAACGCCGTCGTGCTGGACGAGGACAAGCCGCTGCCGCCGTCGCTCGGCGCGATCGAGGGCGGCGTCAATCTGCTCCTCGTGGGCTCGGACTCGTGCGAAGGTCAGGACGTCGCGCTGTTCCCGCGCTGCGCCGACGACGACTCGCCGGGCGAGCGCAACGACGTCACCATGCTCGTGCACATCTCTGATGAGCCGCGACGCGTGACCGTCGTGTCGTTTCCCCGCGACATGCTGGTGCCGATCCCGGCCTGCGAGAAGGAGGACGGCAGCGGGACCCACTCGGCGATGTCGTCGCAGATGATCAATGCGTCGTACATGTACGGCGGGCTCGCGTGCACCGTCCGCACCGTCGAGGAGCTGACCGGCGAGCAGATCCACTTCGCGGGCGCCATCCGGTGGACCGGCGTCATCAACATGTCGGATGCCATCGGCGGTGTGGACGTGTGCGTCGCGGGCGACATCAGCGACCGGCACACCGGGCTGAACCTCACCGCCGGTCACCACACGCTCGTGGGTGTCGAGGCCCTGCAGTTCCTGCGCATCCGTCACGGCATCGGGGACGGCTCCGACCTCGGTCGCATCTCGAATCAGCAGCAGTTCATGTCGTCGATGGTGCGCAAGCTCCAGTCGGAGTCGGTGCTGGCCAACCCCGCGACGCTCCTGAACCTCGCCACGACCGCCATCAACCAGGTGCAGCAGGGGCAGCTCGTGCTGAGCTCCGGGCTGACGAACCCGACGCTGATGGTGCAGATCGCCATGGCGGTCAAGGATGTGCCGTACGAGGACATCGTGTTCGTGCAGTATCCGACGAGATACGCCGGCGGGAGCGGTGCGAGCCGGGTGATGCCGGTGAAGGATGCCGCGGACGCCCTGTTCGCGGCGCTCCGCGAGAACCGGCCGCTGACGCTGACCGGTGAGGCCAGCCAGGGGTTCGGCGTCGAAGTGACCGGCGAGGCGGCGCAGCCGCCGGTGACCCCGTCGGCCACACCGGTTCCGGCCGAGCCGGTGGACGCGACGGCCGGTCAGACGCCTGCGGCGGAGGCCCCGGAGACGGAGCAGCCGGCCGCGGATGAGAGAGTGGAGTTGCCGTCGCAGATCGCAGGCCAGACCGCGGCCCAGACCACCTGCACCCTGCCGGAGAACTGAGCTCCTTTCGTCTCACGGAGACCGCGGATCGATCCGGTCATCGTGCGACATCCCACACGCATGTCGCCGAGATGCGGCGCCATTCCACGATATAAATTGACCACGCAGTGCCTCCCGGGTGCGGCGAGGAGGATGATGAACGATCTCGACGCCGACGCCCTTCCCATCGGGGTGGTGCGCCTGGACGAGAATGACCGCGTGGTCGCCGCGAACGCGTGGTTCCGGCGGTGGTCGCGGGATGACGCTCCCGTCGGGCGCGTCATCGGGGAACTCGTGGTTCCCACGGCGGACTTCCTCGACGGCGCCGGCGCGTCCTCGACGATGATGGCCTCGGTGACCGTCCCCGACCGGTACGCGCTCGTGGTCCGGGGCGAGTCCGCTGACGGGGCGGTGCTGACGGTGATGGATGCGACCGACCGCTATGAGGCGGGGAGCCTGCTCCGGCGCTCGCATGTGCTCGCCGATCGCACCCAGAATCGACTGCAGCTGGTGATCGACGCCGCGATCGCCTTCGCGGCGGCGTCCAACGAGGACCGGCTCGCCGAGATCCTCGCGGTCACGGCAGCTCAGGCGTACCGCTCCGAGCAGTCCGTCGTGTATCTCTCGGGCGATGACGGCCGGATGTACCAGCGTGCGGGCGAGAACCCCTTCACGAGCCAGCTCCCGGAGTCCGACCTGGCGGGCCTCGTGCTGCAATCCCAGGCGGTCATCAAGCTGAGCAGCGTCGACGAGGCGGCCGCCCTGTCGCCCTCGGTCGCCGAGGCGATGACTTCGTCCGGGGTCCTGGCCATGATCGCCGCCCCCGTCCACATCGAGGATGTGACCCTCGGATTCTTCGCCTGCTTCTTCCGGCATCCGCGGACGTTCGATGAGGAAGCCGCGCCTCTGGCCGACGCGCTGGCCTACCAGGCGGCGCAGAAGCTCACCGCCGAGCGCCTGCAGCGGCGCCTCGAGCACGCGGCGATGCATGACGAGACGACCGACCTCCCCAACCGGCGCCGTCTCGAGCACCTGTCGATCGACCTCAGTCACGGCGGCCCGGTGTCGGTGATCTTCATCGACCTCGACGGCTTCAAGGACGTCAACGACCGCCTCGGGCACGAGCACGGCGACGAGGTGCTTCGCGCCGTCGC
>JAPSKH010000013.1 GCA_031177765.1 Microbacterium sp.
GCACGGCGCAGCGGGGCGACGATCGGGGGATGACATCGACGGCGTCGGCGGGCGACGTCCTTCCGAGCCCGGTCGCACTGCTCCGGCGGGACGAGCTGCCTCATCCCGAGCGCGCCATCCGGACGCGAAAGGTGGTGTCGGTCCGGAGGGGCGTCTACGCCGACGCGGATGAATGGTCTCGACTGGCTCCCTGGAATCGGTACCTCGCCCGAGTGCATGCCACGGCACTGGTGTTACCAGAGGCCCGGTTCGTGCTCGAGTCGGCTGCAGCGCTGCGCGGTCTGCCGATCTTCGGAGAGCCGGCGGACGTGCACATCACCGCGACGCCGCTCGCCACTTCCCGCGCCGTTGCCGGGGTCCGCGTTCATACAGCGGAGCGACTTCCCCTCGTGGAGGAGATCGGAGGGATGCTGGTCGCGAGACCGGCGGACATCGCAGTCGACATCGCGCGCGTGCGCCATCACGCCGTCGGACTGGCGGTCGCGGGTACCGTGCTGCGTCGGCATCCGGAGCTCACGCCCGCGGTGCTGCACGAGGTGAATCGCCTGCGGGTGAGCAGTCGCGGGAGGCGGCACGCTCGTTGGGTGCTCGACCGGGCGTCGCCGGTGCCGGAGTCGACGCTCGAGCACGTGAGCCTGGCGGTGATCGAGTGGCTCGGCTTCCCTGCGCCGGAGCTGCAGAAGTGGATCTGCGGCCGGGCTCCTGGCGATGCCGACCGCCTCGACTTCTGGTGGGAGTATTCGCGGATCGGCGGCGAGGCGGACGGCGACGTCAAGTACTCCGATACGGATGCTGTGACGGTCCTGCGTGCGCGCCGTGACCGCGATGCGCGCTTGCTCGCCCGCGGTGTTGCGGCGACCGCGCACTGGGGTTGGCACGATGTCATCGAGGTCGCGCCCCTGCGGGCGGCGCTTCTCGCCGTCGGCCTGCAACCCTCCCGTCCGGAGGATTCGGCCTCACTGCGCTCGCTGACGCGCCTGCTCACGCCCCTCCGCCGCTGACCCCTCCGTCGGCGCTCCCGCCCCCGCTGACGCCGAGACAGCATCGGAGCGCCGAGACAGCACTCCGGGAAGTGCAGTCTCGGCGCTCCGATGCAGTCTCGCGGGTGGGACCGCCGTCGCGGGTCAGGTCAGGCGAAGGCCTCGATCGGCGGGCAGGCGCACACGAGGTTGCGGTCGCCGTAGGCCTGATCGATGCGGCGCACCGGCGGCCAGTACTTCGTCCGCACGAGCGAGTGGACCGGATACACGGCGGTCTCGCGCGAGTACGGATGCGACCACTCGCCGGCGACCACGGACTCCGCGGTGTGCGGGGCGTTCACGAGCGGGTTGTCCGACGCGGGCCACTCCCCCGCCGCGACGCGGTCCGCCTCGGCCCTGATCGCGATCATCGCCTCGATGAACCGCTCGATCTCGGCGAGGTCCTCCGACTCGGTCGGCTCGACCATGAGGGTGCCGGCGACCGGGAACGACATCGTCGGGGCGTGGAATCCGTAGTCGATGAGCCGCTTCGCGACGTCATCGACCGTGATGCCGGTGGCCTCGCGCAGCGGCCGCAGGTCGAGGATGCACTCGTGCGCGACGAGCCCGTCGTCTCCGGTGTAGAGCACCGGGTAGTGCTCGCGCAGACGCGCGGCGATGTAGTTCGCCGACAGCACGGCCGCCGCGGTGGCATCCCGCAGTCCCTCGGCACCCATCATGCGGACGTACGCCCACGAGATCGGCAGGATGCCGGCCGACCCGTGCGGCGCGCCGGAGATCGGTCCACCGTCGAACACGCCGCCGGCATGGTCCTTGCGCTGCGACAGCGGGTGCGAGGGCAGGTACGGCGCGAGGTGGGCCTTGGCAGCGACCGGGCCGACACCCGGGCCGCCGCCGCCGTGCGGGATCGCGAACGTCTTGTGGAGATTCAGGTGCGACACGTCGCCGCCCAGGTCGCCGAAGCGCGAGTACCCGAGCAGCGCGTTGAGGTTCGCCCCGTCGATGTAGACCTGGCCGCCCGCGTCGTGCACGGCCTGCGTGATCTCGAGCACGTCGTGCTCGTACACGCCGTGCGTGGACGGATACGTGATCATGAGCGCGGCCAGCGCGTCGGCGTGCTCGGCGATCCTGGCGCGCAGGTCGTCGAGGTCGACGTTGCCCTGCTCGTCGCACGCGACCACGACGACGCTCATTCCCGCCAGCACGGCCGACGCGGCGTTCGTGCCGTGCGCCGAGGACGGGATGAGGCACACGGTGCGCTGCGAATCCCCGTTCGCGCGGTGATAGCCGCGGATCGCCATGAGTCCGGCGAGCTCGCCCTGCGACCCGGCGTTCGGCTGCAGCGAGACGGCGTCGTACCCGGTGACCTCGGCGAGCCACGACTCGAGCTGCTCGATCAGCGCGAGGTAGCCGTGCACGTCGGCCTCCGGCGCGAACGGGTGCACGCGCGAGAACTCCGGCCACGACACCGCGGCCATCTCGGTGGCGGCGTTGAGCTTCATGGTGCACGATCCGAGCGGGATCATGCCGCGGTCCAGGGCGTAATCGCGGTCGGCGAGCTGCTTGAGGTAGCGCATCATCGCCGTCTCGGACCGGTGAGCGGTGAAGACGGGGTGGGTGAGGAACTCCTCGACACGGTGGAGACCTGCCGGCACCCCGGCGAGCGGCTGCGCGTCGGCGAAGTCCACCGCGCGCTCCCCCTGCTCTCCTGCGCCGAGGAACTCGTCCTCCGGCAGCCCGAACGCCCACGCGACAGCGGCGAGGTCATCCGCGGTGGTGGTCTCGTCCACCGAGACCCCCACGGTCGCGTCGTCGGCCCAGAACAGCTGGTACCCCAGTGAGCGGGCGCGCTCGATCACGCGGCGGGCGGGACCGGGCGTGGTCACGCGGATGGTGTCGAAGAACGAGTCGGATGCCAGCGACAGGCCGTACGAGCGCAGCCGGTCGGCGAGCGCCTCGGCCTTCTGGGCGACCTCGGTGGCGATGGCCCGGAGGCCGTCCGGGCCGTGGTAGACCGCGTACATCGCGGCCATCACGGCCAGCAGCACCTGGGAGGTGCAGATGTTCGACGTCGCCTTCTCGCGGCGGATGTGCTGCTCGCGCGTCTGCAGGGCCAGCCGGTACGCGGGGTGCCCGGCGGCGTCCCGCGAGACTCCCACCAGACGCCCGGGGAGCTGACGCTCCAGACCCTGGCGGACCGCCATGTATCCGGCGTGCGGACCTCCGAAGCCCAGCGGCACGCCGAACCGCTGCGTCGTGCCGACGGCGACGTCCGCGCCGAACGAGCCGGGCGACCGCAGCAGCGTCAGGGCGAGCAGGTCCGCCGCGACGACGACCAGACCACCCGCGACGTGGGCGGCATCGACGACCCCGGCCGGGTCCCAGACGTTCCCCGAGGCGCCCGGGTACTGCAGGAACACGCCGAAGAGCTCACCGGGCAGCGTCGCACCGTGCGCGAGGTCGAGCTCGACGAGCTCGATGCCGACCGCCGTGGCGCGATGCCGCAGCAGGGCCTTGGTCTGGGGCAGGGCATCGGCGTCGACGACGAAGACGTCGGATGCCGACTTCGAGGCGCGCCTTGCCACGAGCATGCCCTCGACCACGGCGGTGGGCTCGTCGAGCATCGACGCGTTCGCCGTCGCGAGGCCGGTGAGATCGGTGACCATCGTCTGGAAGTTGATGAGCGCCTCGAGGCGTCCCTGCGAGATCTCGGGCTGATACGGCGTGTACGCGGTGTACCAGGACGGGTTCTCGAGCACGTTGCGCGCGATCACCGACGGCGTGAAGGTGTCGTAGTAGCCCAGGCCGATCATCGGACGCGCGAGACGGTTCTGCGACGCCAGCGCGCGTAGCTCCGCCAGCGCCTCCGCCTCGCTGGCGGGGCGCGGAATGCTGCTCGTCTCGCGCGGCGTCGTCTGGATCGATGCCGGGACCGCGGCGCGCACGAGAGCGTCGACCGAGTCGAAGCCGAGCGTGTCGAGCATGACGCGCTGTGCTGCGGCATCCGTTCCGATGTGGCGGGCCGCGAAGCCCGCGGGTGCGCCCGCCGGCGGCATGATGGTCTCGTTCACTCGGCGCCACCCGTGAGCGCGACGTACGCGTCGCGGTCGAGCAGGCCCGTCACCGTCGCGGCGTCGACGCTGATCTTCAGCAGCCATCCCTCGCCGAACGGGTCGGAGTTGACCAGCGACGGGTCGTCGACGACGGCGTCGTTGACCTCGACGACTTCGCCGCTCAGGGGCGCGTACAGCTCGCCGACGGACTTGGTGGATTCGATCTCACCCACGACGGTCGCCGAGGCCACGGCCGATCCCGCGGCGGGCAGCTCGACGAACACGACGTCGCCGAGCTTGTCGGCGGCGTAGTCGGTGATGCCGACGGTCGCGGTGATCGTCCCCGACGTGGTCGACGGGTCGCTGTCGAAGGCGACCCACTCGTGCTCGGCGGTGTACTTGAGGCGGCTGAGGTCGGTCACTTGTTCCTCCTGTAGAAGGGCAGGGTGGTCACGGTCGCGGGGATGCGGGTTCCTCGCACGTCGATGAAGAGCTCGGTGCCGGGGTCGCTGCACGCCGGGGACACCAGCGCCATGGCGATGGGATGCCCGAGCGTCGGGCTGAGGGCACCGCTGGTGATCTGTCCCACCGCGGTGTCGCCGTCCATCACGGCGTAGCCGGCGCGGCCGGCGCGGCGCCCCTCGGATGTCAGCCCGACGAGGACCGGCGCGTCGCGCGACTCGGCCGCGCCGAGCCCGCCCTTCCCGACGAAGTCCTCCTTGTCTGCGGCGACCACTCGACCCAGGCCCACCTGAGCCGGCAGGACGTCCAGCGAGAGTTCGTGGCCGTACAGCGGCATCCCGGCCTCGAGGCGCAGCGTGTCGCGTGCGGCGAGTCCTGCCGGGACGAGGCCGTGCGGCTCGCCGGCGCGCAGCAGCGCGTCCCACAGCGCCGGTGCCGCGGCGTTCGGCACGAGAAGCTCGAAGCCGTCCTCGCCGGTGTAGCCCGTGCGGGCCACGAACAGCGGGGCGTCGTCGAAGGTTCCCGACGCCCACGCGTAGTAGCCGAGCTCTTCGAGCGCCGGGCGCACGCTCTCGATGCCGGGGGTCTGCTCGAGGATGGCCCGAGCGCGGGGCCCCTGCACCGCCAGCAGCGACGCCGCGTCCGTGATGTCCTCCACCAGCGCGCGCGGCTGACCGGAGACGAACGCGAACGAGCCCTCCGGAAGCGGATCCCCCGGTCCCGGCGCACGGAACCCGCGCGCACGGTCGTCGAACGCCGCCGCGACGGCATCCCGGTTCCCGGCATTGGCGATCACGAGGAAGCGCTCCTGGGCGATGCGGTAGACGATGACGTCGTCGATGATCCCTCCCGCCTCGGCCAGCACGAGCGAGTACTTGGCCTTGCCGACGGCCATGGCGCTGACGCGGCCGGCGAGGGCGTAGTCGAGGAAGGGGGCGGCGTCCGGGCCGGAGATCAGGAACTCCGCCATGTGGGAGATGTCGAACAGGCCCGCGGCCGTGCGCACCGCGTGATGCTCGGCGAGGTCGGACGTGTACCGCACGGGCATGGACCAGCCGCCGAAATCGGTGAAGGACGCACCGAGCGTCGCGTGGCGCTCGTGCAGGGCCGTGGTGCGAGGTGCGGTCATGAGTTCTCCCGTTCGTGGGCGGGCAGACGCCGGACGGCGTCTGTGAACTCCCCCTCTGTCATAGGCCTGAGAGCTTCACCGCGGCATCCTCTTGTCGAAGGATGCCGGGGGTTTCACCGTCGGCGGATCCAGCGCGACCTGCTGCGCTCGAATCGCTTTCCAGAGTCGGCCGGGCCCGGACGGTACGCGTACCTGAGAGATTGGCGGGGAGGCTTGCTCCTTCGGTGCTCGACGATCGTGCTGCCGAGGCTCTCCCGCCCGGGTCATTGGCCGGTATTGACTTGCGGTGCCAGCATACCGGTCGGCGTCGTCAGCCGGTGCAGCGGCCGCTCGACACGGCGTCGCTCAGCGAGGGGGCCTGCTCGACGACGGGCGTGAGCTCGGCCATCGTCATGGCGAAGCCGCGGTCGGGGTCGTCCTCCGATCGCGCGAACACGACGCCGGCGACGGCGCCGTCGCCGGTGAGGAGCGGTCCGCCGGAGTTGCCGGGCCGCACGACGGCTTCGAGGGAGTACAGCTCCCGCGGGGTGAACGCCCCGCCGTAGATGTCGGGCACCGGCGCCGTCCCGGTCGAGAGCACCGTGGCGTTGACCATGGTGAACGGTCCGCCATGCGGATAGCCCTGCACCGCCGCGGCCGTCCCCGGCCCGAGCGTCTCCGAGAACGGAAGCGGTTCGGCGCCCAGGCCGTCCACCGCGATGACGGCGAGGTCGTCGACCGGATCGAAGTAGACGATGCGACCGTCTCGTGCGACGCCTCCCGGCAGCTCGACCACCGGCGTGTCCACGCCGGCGACGACGTGCGCGTTGGTGACGACGCGGTCGGGCGCGACGACGAAGCCGGTGCCGGTGGAGCCGCGGCCGCACGCGTAGGCGGTGCCCGAGACCCGGGCGACGGATGCCGCGGCCCGGGTGAGCTCGGGATCGTCCAGCGCGACCGGAGGGCCGACGGGCGCGGTGGCACCCGGCCCGAGGAGCTCGCCGAAGCGGGGCAGCCCGTCCTCGATCACGGCGCTGCGCAGCTCCGCGAGCGCCGCATCCATCGACGGGGGCGTGAGGGCGTCGAGGCCGCGCAGCACGGCCGACGAGCCCACCGCCGCCGACACCGCGGGGACACCGGCCACGGCGATGGCCGGCGCGACGAGGACCAGCGCGAGCGCCGCCGCCACGACGGATGCCGCACCGCCGAGCAGGCGCTCGATGACCCGGAGCTTGAGCCGGTCGGCGCCGGAGCGCAGCGCGCGCCCGATCGCCGCTCCCGCCGCGGCACCCAGGATGAGCAGGCCGACGGCCGTGGCGAGCACCGCGACGCCGCGCCACGCGGCTGAGGGCACCCAGGCGTTCACCATGGGGGTGAGCCAGAACGCGGCGACGGCGCCGGCGGCAAGGCCCGCGAGCGTTCCGATGCTCGCGAAGAACCCGCGGCGGATGCCGCCGATCAGCGCGCCCACCAGAAGGAGCACCACCAGCACGTCGACGACGATCATCCCCACCCCTTCGGCTTGTCCCGCCAGGGTACTGAGGTCGCCTGGGAGGCGGCCTCGATCACGACGTCAGGGACGGCGTTTGGCTTCTGGTCATGTTGACACTATGATCGAGCCGAGAGTAAGAGTCACGATGACCAGAACCGCCGCCCTCCCCACCCCGTCCGCCGCCGAGGCCGCGGCCGATGCGATCCGCGTCGCCGTCTCGACGGTGATCTTCACTCTTCGCCGGCTTCCCGGCTCCGCCGGCACCGCCGTGGTGCTTCCGCTCGTCCGCCGAACGCGGGACCCCCATCAGGGACTGTGGGCGCTCCCCGGCGGCTGGCTCGATGTCGATGAGAGCCTGGATGCCGCGGCATCGCGCACCCTCGCCGAGACGACGGGACTTGCACCGAGCTACCTCGAGCAGCTCTATGCCTTCGGCGCCGTCGACCGCTCCCCCAGCCGCGTGGTCTCCATCGTCTACTGGGCCCTCATCCGACCCGACGAGGTGCCCGACGGATCCGTCGAGAACGTCGAGTGGTTCGATGCCTCCGCGCTGCCGCAGCTGGCGTTCGATCACAACGAGATCGTCGGCTACGCCCTGTGGCGTCTGCGCAACAAGGTCGGCTACAGCCGCATCGCGCACGGCCTGCTCGCGGACGAGTTCACCCTGGCCGAGCTCCGCGAGGTGTACGAGACGATCCTCGGCCGGCACCTGGATCCGGCGAACTTCCGCCGGCAGGTCGAGCACTCCGGCACGCTCATCCCCACCGACCGCTTCCGCACCGGCAGCCATCGTCCGGCGCGGCTGTACCGCTACAACCAGGACGTCGAGCTGGCCGACCGCGGTCCGCTCGACGCCCGTCCCTGATCACCGAAGAACGAAGGCCCGCCATGCCCGCCGTCAACATCGCCCTTCAGAGTCGCCCGCACCGCGACGCCTCCGTCGATCACGCCATCCAGGCCATCGTCGCCGGCGCCTCGACCGCCGCGACATGCACCACCGATCTCGCCGCCGGGCCGTGGGACTTCGACATCCGCCCCGGCTACGGACCGGGGTCGTCGATGGGAGACGTCATCCCCACCGGCGCCCCCCGACAGGGCGAGCTGCCGCGGGAGTACCGCGAGGCCTCGGAGTCGGAGCTCGCCGAGCGGATCCGCGCCGCCAAGGCGACGCTCGGCGACCGGGTCGTGGTGCTGGGGCACTTCTACCAGCGCGAGGAGGTGGTCACGCACGCCGACTACGTGGGCGACTCGTTCCAGCTGGCCAACGCCGCGCTGGAGCATCCGGATGCCGAGGCGATCGTCTTCTGCGGCGTGCATTTCATGGCCGAGACGGCCGACCTGCTCTCGCGTCCCGAGCAGGCGGTGATCCTTCCGAACCTCGCCGCCGGATGCTCGATGGCCGACATGGCCGACATCGACCAGGTCGAGGAGTGCTGGGAGCAGCTCGCCGAGGTCTACGGGGATCTGGACGCGCCGGATGCCGAGGGGCGGGTGCCGGTCGTCCCGGTCACCTACATGAACTCCTCCGCCGCCATCAAGGGCTTCGTGGGTCGGCACGGCGGGATCGTGTGCACCTCGTCCAACGCCCGGACGGTGCTGGAGTGGGCGTTCGCGCGCGGGCGGCGGGTGCTGTTCTTCCCCGACCAGCACCTCGGCCGCAACACCGCCAAGGCGATGGGCGTGCCGCTCGAGCAGATGCCGATGTGGAATCCCCGCAAGCCGCTCGGCGGGTCCGATGCCGCGACGCTCGAGGACGCACGCGTCATCCTGTGGCACGGCTTCTGCTCGGTGCACCGGCGCTTCACCGTCGACCAGATCACGGCGGCGCGCGCCGAGCATCCCGGGGTCCGGGTGATCGTGCACCCCGAGTGCCCGATGGAGGTCGTCGACGCCGCCGATGAGGCCGGCTCCACCGACTACATCCGCAAGGCGATCGAAGCGGCGACCGAGCCGACGACCTTCGCGATCGGCACCGAGGTGAACCTCGTGCAGCGCCTTGCCGCGCAGCATCCGCAGCACGAGATCTTCTGCCTCGACCCGGTCGTGTGCCCGTGCTCGACGATGTATCGCATCCACCCCGGATACCTCGCATGGGTTCTCGAGGCGCTCGTCGCGGGCGAGCGACCCAACCGCATCACCGTGCCGGCGGACGTCGCCGAGCCGGCGCGGCTGGCGCTCGAGCGGATGCTGGCCGCGAAGCCCCCTGCGGCGCCCGCCTCGCACGGGGAGAACGCGTCATGACGGCGCCCGCGCACGCGGTGATCGTGGGATCGGGCATCGCCGGACTCACCGTCGCGCTGCATGCCGTCGCGGACGGCTGCCGCGTCACGCTCGTGACGAAGGACGTCCTCGAGCACGCGAACACCCGTTACGCGCAAGGCGGCATCGCGGGGGTCATGTTCGACGACGACCGCGTGGACGACCACCTGCGCGACACCCTCGCGGCCGGCGCCGGGCTGAACGACCCCGACGCCGTGCGCGTGCTCGTCGAGGAGGGTCCCGCCGCCATCCGCGAGCTCGTGGCGCTGGGTGTGGCGTTCGACCGGGATCCTGACGGCGGCTTCGTCAAGGGCCTGGAGGCAGCCCACTCGTACCCGCGGATCCTGCACGCCGGCGGCGATGCGACCGGCACGGCCATCGAACGGGCGCTGGTCGCCCGGCTGCGCGCGAGCGACGTCACGGTCATCGAGCACGCGTTCCTGGTCGACCTCGTGACGAGCGCCGCCGCCGACGGCGCACCGCGCCGCGTGCGCGGAGTGGACCTCCTCCTCGAGCGGCCCGGTGAGGCCGCCGGTCGTCGCGTGCGCATCGACGCGGATGCCGTCGTGCTCGCCACCGGCGGCGCGGGCGAGCTCTTCGCGCACTCGACCAATCCCGCCGTCGCCACCGGTGACGGCATCGCTGCGGCCATCCGCGCCGGGGCGGCGGTCGCCGATCTGGAGTTCTACCAGTTCCACCCCACCGTCCTCGCCGCGGGTGAGGCGTTCCTGGTGTCCGAGGCCGTGCGCGGGGAGGGCGCGACCCTCGTCGACGAGGACGGCCGGCGATTCGCCTTCGACGACCACCGGGACGGCGAGCTGGCGCCGCGGGACGTCGTCGCCCGAGCGATCGCACGGCGCATGGAGGCGCAGGACGGCCGGCCGGTGCTGCTCGACGCGACCGGCGTGCATGACGCCGACCCCGCGCGGCGCGCGGCCTTCCTCGCGCAGCGGTTCCCGACGATCGACCGGGCGGTGCGGGACCGCCGCCTCGACTGGGCACGCGCGCCGATCCCGGTCACGCCCGCCGCCCACTACCTCATGGGTGGCGTGGTCACCGACCTGCACGGGCGCACGACACTGCCGGGACTGTACGCGGTCGGCGAGGTGGCACGCACGGGCGTGCACGGCGCGAACCGGCTGGCGTCGAACTCGCTCCTGGAGGGCGCCGTCTTCGGAGCGCGCGCGGGCGATGCGATCGCGGCGGATGCGGCATCCGGAGCCTGGCCCGCTCCCCCGCCCGCCCATGCCCCGACTCCGGCACTCCCCGCTGCGTCGTCGCACATGAACGCAGAACGGCTCCTTCCGCCGGCATCCGTGACGAACGAGCCCGACGGGAAAGAATTCTCGCGGCGAGCGCTGCAGGAGCTGATGTGGGAGCACGCGGGGCTGGTGCGCGACGAGGACGGTCTGGCGCACGCCGCAGCCGTCATCGCCGCCTGGCGCGCCGAGGAGCGCCTCCCGATGACGGAGCGGGAGCTCGAGGACGACAACCTCCTCCTGGTCGCCGCCCACCTCGTCGCCGCGGCGCGAGCACGGCGGGTCTCGGTCGGAGCCCATTTCCGTCGCGACGCCGCCTCGCACGCCGCTTCCGCGGAGCCGGCTCCTGCGCCCGCCGTCGCCACGCGGACGCTCCCGGCGACGTCGGAGCTCGGCAGCGCGGCCCGCGATCTCGTGCGAGAGGAGGCCGTCGCGTGCTGACGCAGGCCCACATCGACCGGGTCGTCGCCGCCGCGCTGGAGGAGGACGCCCCGTGGGGCGACCTCACGAGCGAGTATCTGCTTCCCGAGAACGCACGCGCACGCGCCGACCTCGTCGCGCGCGAGCACGGGGTCTTCAGCGGCGGCGAGGTGTTCGCGGCCGCCTTCCGGCTGACCGACCCGCGCATCGACGTGGAGCTCGTCGTCGAGGACGGCGAGTGGTTCGAGCCGGGCGCGGTGCTCGCGGTCGTCACCGGCCCCGCCCGCGGGGTGCTCACCGCCGAGCGGATCGGACTCAACTTCGCACAGCGCATGTCGGGCATCGCGACGTTGACAGGACGATACGTCGCGGAGGTCGCCCACACCGCCGCGCGGATCGTCGACACCCGCAAGACCACGCCCGGACTTCGCGCCTTCGAGCGCAAGGCGGTGCGCGACGGCGGCGGCCGCAACCACCGGCATTCGCTCTCGGACGCGGTCATGGCCAAGGACAATCACCTGGCGGTCCTCGCCCACACGCACGCCTCCGTCACGGCCGCGCTGCAGGCGGCGAAGGACCGGCTACCGCACACGACGCACATCGAGGTCGAGGTCGATCGTCTCGACCAGATCGAGCCGGTGCTGGAGGCGGGGATCGGCACGATCATGCTCGACAACTTCTCGCTCGACGATCTGCGCGCGGGCGTCGCCCTCATCGCGGGGCGCGCGGTGGTCGAGGCCTCGGGCGGGGTCTCGCTGGAGACGGTGCGCGCCATCGCCGAGACCGGCGTCGACGTCATCTCGGTCGGCGCGCTGACGCACTCCGCGCGGGCCCTCGATCTCGGGCTGGACGTCCGGATCGACGCACCCTGAGGCCACGACGATGCTCTATCTCGACAACGCCGCGACGACGCCGGTGCGGCCCGAGGTGCTCGAGGCCATGGCGCCGTTCCTCACCCGCTGGTTCGGCAATCCATCCAGTCACCACACCGTGGGAGAGGCCGCCGCGACGGCCCTCGCCGACGCGCGCGCACGGGTCGCCGGCATCCTCGGGCTGCGCACCGGTGACGTCGTCTTCACCTCGGGGGGCACCGAGGCGAACAACCTCGCGATCAAAGGCATCGCCCTCGCGGCTCTGGCTACACGCGGCGCCCGCCACCTCGTCACGACGCCGATCGAGCACGAGTCGGTGCTCGAGTCGGCGGACTACCTGCGCCGCTTCCACGGCGTGGAGGTGGCGCAGGTCGCGGTCGACGGGGACGGGCGTGTGGCACCGGATGCCGTCGCTGCGGCGCTGCGCGAAGACACGGCGCTCATCAGCATCGGCTACGCCAACAACGAGGTGGGAACCGTTCAGGATGCTGCCGGCATCGCCGCCGTCGCGCGCGCGCACGGGGTGCCGCTCCACCTCGACGGCGTGCAGGCAGCGGGATGGCTGCCGCTGGGCGCGGCCGAGCTCGGCTACGACGCCATCTCGCTCGCGGGGCACAAGCTCGGAGCGCCGAAGGGCACGGGGGTCCTCGGCGTCCGCGGTCGCATCCCGCTCGAGCCGTTGCTGCACGGAGGGGGCCAGGAGCGGGGCCGCCGCAGCGGAACCGAGGATGTCGCCGGGGCGGTCGGCTTCGCCACTGCGCTCGAACTCGCCGAGGCCGAGCGCGCCGAGGCGGCGGCGCGCGTCGCCGCACTCCGGGACCGCTTCGTCGCCCGTGTCCTCGCCGGCGTGCCGTCCGCCACCTTGACAGGGCACCCCGCGCACCGCCTCGCGGGCACCGCCAGCTTCACGTTCGCGGGCACCAGCGGCGAAGCCGTCCTGCTCGAGCTCGAGCGGCGCGGCGTCGTCTCCTCCAGCGGCTCGGCCTGCGCGGCAGGCAGCGACGAGCCCTCGCACGTCCTCGTGGCGATGGGGGTGCCGGACGAGGTGGCGCAGACCGCGGTGCGCTTCACCTTCCCCCACACGCTGACCCGGCCGCTGGATGCCGTCGCCGACGCGGTCGCCGCCTCGGTCGCGGCGGTACGATCGGGCGGGTGACCTCGCCTTCCACGCCCGTCGTCACGGTCATCGTGCCCGGGTTCGACGTCGCCGCGTACGCCGCCGACGCCCTCGACTCGTTAAGGGCTCAGACGCTCGCCGACTGGGTGGCGGTCCTGGTCGACGACGCCTCGACCGATGCCACGGGCGAGATCTTCGATCGTGCCGCCGCAGAGGACCCCCGCTTCCGCGTGGTGCATCACCACGAGCAGCGCGGGCTCGGCGCCGCGCGCAACACCGGCATCGATCTGGTCGACACGCCGTTCGTGGCGTTCCTCGACGCCGATGACCGGATGACACCCACGGCGCTGCAGCGTCTCGTGGAGACGGTGGACGCCAGCGGCAGCGACTTCGCCGCGGGTGCGTACGTGCGCCTGCGTCCCGACGCCGCGGGCGGCTACACCGCCGGCGTCGTGCAGCCGTGGGTGAGCGCCGCGACCGATCCCGCCCGCATCGCCACGACGATCGACGAGCACCCGGATGCCTCGGGCAACATCGTGGCGTGGTCGAAGGTCAGTCGCACGGATCTGTGGCGCCGCACGGGTCTGCGGTTCCCCGTCGGCAAGGCGTACGAGGATCAGGTCGTCGCCCAGCAGATGTACACCCGGGCGCGGTCCTTCGACGTGATCCCGGACGTGGTCGTGGAATGGCGCGAGCGCGCGGACGGCTCCTCCATCACCCAGCACAAGGACGAGCTGCCGGTGCTGCGGGACTACCTCGAGGCGCTGGCCGGCGGCATCGCCGTGCTGGATGCCGCCGGTCGCACGAGGGCTGCCGCATCCCGTGTCCGGCTCATCCTGAGCATGGACCTCCCGCCGCTGGTGCAGCTCGCTCGCGATCACCCCGCCCCGGCGTACCGACGCCTGCTCGGCGCGTTCGTCAGAGACCTGTGGGCGCGGGCCGACGGCGTCGCGATGGACACCCGCGTCTCGCGGGCGCTCGCCGCGGCGCGACTGTGGTGACCCTCACTCCGCGGGCGAGGTGGGGGTGGCGGTCGCGGGCGGGACGGCGGCGCTCGTCGCCGGCGGCACCATGACGTCGGCCGCCGACGATGCGAGCACGGCGGGCGTCGTGGCGACCGGGTCGGGCGCCGCGTCTTCAGGCGCACGATCGGCGCGGCGGTCGGCGTGGTCGGGCTCGCCCTCGGCCGCCTCCGCTTCGAGGATCCGCGAGGACGCCAGCTGCTGCGCGGCGAGCTCGGCGTAGAGCCCTCCGGCGGCGATCAGCGCGCCGTGGGTGCCCGATTCCACGATGCGCCCGGCTTCGACGACATGGATGACATCGGCGTCGATGACCGTCGACAGCCGGTGCGCGATCGACAGGGTCGTGCGGCCGCGAGCGGCGGCCTCGAGCGCTTCCTGGACGACCCGTTCCGACACGGTGTCCAGCGCCGACGTCGCCTCGTCGAGCAGCAGGACCGGCGGATCCTTCAGCAGCACGCGTGCGATCGCGATCCGCTGCTTCTCGCCGCCCGAGAGCCGATACCCGCGCTCGCCCACCACGGTGTCATAGCCCTTCTCGAACGAATCGATCACATGGTGGATGTTGGCGGCGCGGCACGCCGCCTCGATCTCGGCGTCCGTGGCGTCGGGCTTGGCGTAACGCAGGTTCTCGCGGATGCTCGCGTGGAACAGGTACGTCTCCTGGGAGACGATGCCGACGTTGTCGATGATGGACTCCAGCCGCAGTCGCCGGACGTCCTCCCCCGCGAACAGCACGGAGCCCGCGGATGCCTCGTACATGCGCGGCGTCAGATACAGCACCGTCGTCTTGCCTGCGCCGGACGGCCCGACGAAGGCGACGTGCTGCCCCGGGTCGACGGTGAAGGACACCCCCTGCAGCGTCGGACGGGCGTCGGGGGCGGCATCCGGATAGCGGAAGACGACGTCGCGGAACTCGATCCGGCCGAGGGGCCCGGGCGCGGCTTCCACGTCGATCGCGTCGGGCAGGTCGCTGATCGCCGGCACCAGATCCAGGTACTCGAAGATGCGCGCGAACAGAGCGGCGGATGTCTGCAGGTCCAGCGAGACGCGCATCAGGCCCATGAGCGGCATGAGCAGCCGGGCCTGCACCGTGGTGAAGGCCACGATCGTCCCCGCGGTGATGGTGTCCGTCCCGCCGGTGATCAGATAGCCCGAGACGAGGTAGATGACCGCCGGAACGCTCGCCATGAGGACCTGCACGACGGCGAAGAACCCCTGCCCGCTCATGGCGCGGCGTACCTGGAGCCGCACCTGATTGCGGTTCTCGTCGGCGTACCGCGCCGACTCGGTGCGCTGCCGGTTGAACGACTTGGACAGAAGGATGCCCGAGACGCTCAGCGTCTCCTGCGTGATGGCGGTCAGCTCCGACAGCGACTCCTGCGTCTGGCCCGCGATCCGGGCGCGCACCTGTCCCACGCGGCGCTGCACGAGCACGAGGAACGGCATGAGGAACACCGCGATGAGGGTGAGGCGCCAGTCGATGAGGATCATCGCCACGAGCGAGGCGATCACCGTCACGGCGTTGCCGAGGATGCTGGTGACGGTGTTGGTGAGGACGCCGGAGACCCCGCCCACGTCGTTCTGCAGCCGCGACTGGATGACGCCGGTCTTGGTGCGGGTGAAGAATCCGAGCTCCATCGACTGCAGGTGTTCGAAGAGCCGCACCCGCAGGTCGCCGGTCACCTTGTTGCCGACCGTCGACGTCAGCCAGGTCTGCACGACGCCGAGTGCCGCTGACAGCAGGAACAGCCCGATCATGAGTGCGACCAGCTGCCACAGCAGGCGCACGTCCGGCCCGGAGCCGTCGACCGGGAACAGGGCGTCGTCGAAGACGCGCTGCACGAGAAGCGGCGGGATGACCGCGATGCCGGCGCCGACCACGACGAGCACGCCCGTGACCGCGATCGAGAGCGCGTACGGCCGGAACAGCGCGACGACGCGACGGCCGAGGTGCGGGATCCGAGGCGCCTCGGCGTTCTGACGACGCTGCGCCTCGATGTCGATCGGACGGAACCCGGGATGCCCGCCGCCGCCGCGCATACTCACCAGACCAGCGTAATGAGCGGCGCCGACGAAGCTCAGGGGGTGAGCCGAGCGACCGCCGGCGCTATGCTGAGCGCCGTGACCTCGATCCCCGGCATCCCCGAGCACGACGGCAGCGACCTGGCCGAGCTCCGCGAGGAGATCGATGCGCTCAAGGCGATCCCGCACGAGGAGATCGTCAGCCCGGTGCCACGCAACGTCGAGGAGCGGGAACCGGACCCGCATGCGACCGACCCGATCGGCGGCGAGGAGTGGGACCGCCGCGACGGCGAAGCGCCCGAGAGCTGAACCATGCGCGTCCCGCTCTGCTCTGAGCGGATTCCGGCACTTTCCTCCCGTCATCGGGAATTCGACGTCTGACCTCACCGTTATCTTGGACGCTCGCCATCCTCCGGGTGGCCGTCCCCTCGTCCGACGACCTTCCAGGAGACCATTCATGGCCGCCATCGATACGACCCCCGGAACCGGGAGCATCCCCACCGGCCAGGCGCCGGCGCCGGCGCTGCGCCCCGAGGAGAGCCGCGTCATCTGGCTGCTGCTCGCGGCCGCCTTCGTCGCCATCCTCAACGAGACGACGATGGGCGTCGCCATCCCGCACCTCATCACCGACCTCGGCATCACGGCTCTGGCGGCTCAGTGGCTCACGACGGCGTTCATGCTGACGATGGCGGTCATCATCCCCATCACGGGCTTCCTGCTGCGCCGCTTCACCACCCGTACGATGTTCGTCGCCGCGATGGGGCTGTTCTCCATCGGCACGCTCATCGCCTTCCTGTCGCCCGGGTTCCCGATGCTGCTGGTCGCGCGCGTCGTGCAGGCATCCGGCACCGCGATCATGATGCCGCTGCTCATGACGACGCTCATGACGGTCGTGCCTCCGGCCATCCGGGGTCGCATGATGGGACGCGTCAGCATCGTGATGTCGCTTGCCCCGGCCATCGGTCCGACGCTGGCCGGCGCACTTCTGAACTACTTCGAGTGGCGCTGGATCTTCGGGGTCGTGCTGCCGATCGCCATCGTCGCCCTCGCCGTCGGCGCGCGCTGGATCCACAATCTCGGCGACACGACGCACGCGCCGATCGACGTCCTCTCGGTGATCCTCTCGGCGTTCGGATTCGGCGGTCTCGTGTTCGGACTCAGCCAGCTCGGCGCGGGAGGCCACGGCGGCGGCGCCGCTGCCGCAGCGGCGACGGCGACCTCGACGACCACCCTCGTGATCGCGATCTCGGTCGGCGTCGTCGCGCTGGGTCTGTTCGGATGGCGCCAGGTCCTGCTTCAGCGCAAGGACGACGCGCTGCTGGACCTGCGGGTGTTCCGCTCGGCGAACTTCTCGCTGTCGATCGGGCAGATGGCGATCATGTCGATGGCGTTCTTCGGCGCCATCACCGTGGTGCCGCTGTACGTGCAGGACGTCCTCGGCGTCAGTCCGCTCGTGACGGGCCTCATCGTGCTGCCCGGGGCGCTGGCGATGGGGCTCCTCGGGCCGTTCATCGGCCGCATCTACGACCGGTGGGGCACCACGGTGCTGCTGGTGCCGGGCGCCGTCATCACCAGCGCGCTCCTGTGGTTCTACACGACGTTCTCGGCGCAGACGCCGGTCGCCGTCGTCGCGGTCGCGCAGACGGCGCTCTCGATCGGACTGTCCCTGTCGTTCACGCCTCTGTTCACGGCGTCGCTGGCATCGCTGCAGCCGCGGTTCTACTCGTACGGCTCCGCGGTGGTCGGCACCGTCCAGCAGGTCGCCGGTGCCGCCGGCATCGCGCTGATGTTCGGCATCATGGCCGCGGCGTCCGCGAGCGCGAGCGAGTCCGGCGCGGGCGAGCTGGCCGCGCAGGCCGCCGGCACGCACGCGGCGTTCCTCATCGCCGCGATCCTGTCGCTGCCGCTGCTGGTCGGGGCCTTCCTCATCCGCAAGCCGGCCGACCAGCCGATGCGTCCGCCGGCCGGGCACTAGCGGCTCGCGCGGATGCCTCACCCCTCGACGCCGGGGTGAGACATCCGCGATCCTGGAAGCCTCGTCCAGGCATCGGCATCGGGAGGCCCGCCATGATCGTCACCACTCCGGCACCCGAGGACGCCACCGGGCACGCCGCCGAGATGTACGCCGGCGACGTGTCGGACGTCGGCGTGGTCCTCGCCCACACCCGCGCGCTGGCCGTCAACCCCGACGCCCACCAGGCGTTCGAGGCGCTGATCCAGGCGATCGTGCCCTCTATCGGCATCCGCACCTACGAGCTCGCGACGCTGGCGGCCGCGCGGGCGATCCCGTCACCGCACTGCCTGCTCGCGCACGGTCGCAAGACGCTGCGCGCCGGCGTGATGGATGCCGCTCAGCTCAAGCGGGTAGCCCTCGGCGACACCGCCGCGGGCCTCAGCGAGGCGGATATCGCCGTGATGGCGTACGCCGACAAGCTGTCACGCGACCCGCAGGGGATGACAGACGACGACAGCCGGCGGCTGCGCGATGCCGGCTTCAGCGACCGCCAGATCGTGGACATCACCCTCGCGGCAGCGGCGCGCAACTACCTCAGCCGGGCGCTGCAGGCGCTGGCGGTGCCCGTGGACGAGATGCCCGATCTCAGTCCGGAACTGGTGCAGGCCCTGCTGTCACCGTGGCATGCCGGGACACCGACACGCTCAGACGCGCCGTGACGCGGAGCGGTACGGGCCTCAGTCGATGCTGCAGCTGCCTCCGCCGCAGCACGATCCGCCCGACGGGACGACGGTGAGGAGGTTCTTCTCGTCGGACGGCTTCGCCGTGACGGGGCTCGGGAGCGGAGAGGTCGTCATGTCCCCCATGCTAACCGCGATCCGCCACACGGGGTCGCATGACCGGTCACAGCAGCGCGCCACCGGTCTGACAGGTCGGGCAGTACTGCGCGGATGCGCCCGCGAACGTGTGATCGCGGATGGTCGAACCGCAGACGGGGCACGCCTGGCCCGACCGCCCGTGCACGCGCATCGCGGCGACCTTCGCGGCCTTGAGCTGATCGATGGCGATCCCGCGTCGCGCCTGCAGCGCCCCCCGCATGACGCCGACGGTCGCCTCGAAGAGCCGGTCCCGCTCGTCGTCGGTCAGAGCGGCAGCGTGGGCGACCGGCGAGACGCGCGCGGCATGCAGGATCTCGTCGGAGTACGCATTGCCGATGCCTGCGAGCGACTCCTGCTCCTGAAGAACGGCCTTGACCTGCTTGCGCCGGTGTCCGAGTGCCCCGTCGAGGTCGGCGCGGGTGAACGCGACGTCGAGCGGATCGGGTCCGAGCTTCGCGATCGCCGGCACGTCGCGCACCGCATCCACGACGAAGAGCCCGAGGGACACCCACGTGCCGGCATCCGTCACCTCGATCGAAGCGTCGCCGGAGAGCTCGAACGTCGTCAGCGAAGGAGGCTCCTCAGGCGAGGGGACGCCGCCTTCCGCACTGCTGCCGTCGTGCCAGCGGACCCAGCCGTGGCGGCCGAGCGAGATGACGAGTCGGCGATCGCCCAGTTCGAGTTCGACGTGCTTGCCGTGCCGCCGGGCACCCGTGACGATGCTTCCCACGATGGCGGCCGGTGGCGCCGCCCTGGTCTTGACCGTTCGGAACTCCAGCACGTCGGCGGCCTGGATCATGCGTCCGCTCGCCTCTGCATCGAGGAAGCGGGCGAGGGCGTCCACCTCGGGTGACTCCGGCATGGGGACATCCTGTCACCGGAGGCCGACAGCGGGCCGGATCAGGCGTGTGCGGGAGGCCGGTGCGGTATGGGCTGGGGCTTGAGTGCGCCGGAGCTGCGCCGGCTCGAGATCAGCTTCACCGCGGCGTGGAGCAGTCCCTCGAGTGAGGAGTAGCGCGCGCTCCCGAAGCCGACGGACACCCACGTCACTTCGTAGCCGCCGCTCGGGGCCAGCTCGACATAGGCGACGACGCGTCGCGGGTCGTGGTGAGGCACGCTGCGGTCGCACAGTCGCCAGGAGCGGTCGTCCAGCGGCATGAGGACGAGATGATGTTCGCGAGGCATGGGGGTTCCTCCTGTGCGATCACTCGTGCCGGTCGGCCGGCATCGGCAGCGATCGTTCGAAACGTCCGGGACCTCCCACGCCGCCTGTGCGGCGACGCTCCGCGTCGGTGGGGTCGTCGGTCCCGATCGAGTGGTCGGCGGGTCTTTCGGCTTCGCGCTCCTGCTCCGTCGCAGTGGTCGCGCGTCGATGGCCAGTGCTCTCGTTCATAGAACACCTCCTGGGGAGGAGGATGCGTCGGCTTCATCCCTGAGGCCAGGGGGTTGACACACCGACACGCGCTTCACTAGCGAGGGACGGTCACACCCGCGGCGCTACGCGCCTCCTGCGGCGATGTCAATCCCCTCTGCCGTCGCGGAGGCGGCTTCATAGCGTCGCTCGCAGCGAAAGGAGCGGATATGACCGTAGCCAGAGACATCATGACGCCCGCGCCTCGTTGCGTGGGCGAGAACGAGACACTCGTCGACGCCGCACGGCTGATGGCGTCGCTCGACGTCGGCGCGCTGCCGATCTGCGGCGAGGACAAGCGGTTGAAGGGCATGCTCACCGACCGGGACATCGTCGTGAAGTGCATCGCCGAGGGCGGTGACCCCTCGAGCGTCACCGCGGGATCCCTCGCGCAGGGCAAGCCGGTGACGATCGGCGCCGATGACGACGTGCAGGAGGCCCTCGAGATGATGCAGAAGCATCAGATCCGCCGGCTTCCCGTGATCGACGGGCACGACCTCGTGGGCATCATCAGTCAAGCCGACGTCGCCCTCGCGCTCAGCCCGGACGACACCGGCGAGACCGTCGCCGAGATCTCGGAGTGACAGACCCCGGGGCTGCGGATCGCCCGGCGCTCCCCACGCCGAGGCGATCCGCAGTCGCGAGCCTCCGCTGACGCCGTCCGCGGCGCCGCTGGTCAGAGCCAGTGACGTCGCTTGAACATCGTGTACAGGGCGACGGAGGTGGCGACCATGAGCAGGAGCGCCGCAGGATAGCCCCACGCCAGATCCAGTTCGGGCATGTGCTCGAAATTCATCCCGTAGACCGTGCCGACCAGCGTCGGCCCGAACAGGATCGCCGCCCAGCCCGAGATCTTCTTGACCTGCTCGTTCTGCTGGAGCGCCGTCTCGGTCTGCCGCTGGGTCACCAGGGTGGCGTTGACGGTGAGGGCGTTGTCCAGGACCGCCCGGAAGGATGCGAGCCGGTCGGCCACCCGCAGGGCATGGTCGTACACGTCACGCAGCGAGCGCTGCAGCTCGATGTCGACGCCGTACTTGTCGGCGCCGCGCAGCAGCGCCTCGAGCATGCCCGTCAGCGGCCCCGTCGCTCGCTGGAACGAGATCACCTCGGTGGAGAGCTCGTAGATCCGCCGGGAGAGCGCGGTGTCGGTGTGACGGAACAGCGCGTCCTCGATCTCGTCGAGATCGTTCTGCACCCCCTCGACGACGGGCGCGTACTCGTCGACGACCTCGTCCATGACCGCGTAGAGGACCGCCTCGGGTCCGCGCGCCAGAAGCGCCGGCTGACCTTCCAGGCGCCGGCGCACCTTGGCGAGGTCCGGCGAATCCGCGTGACGGATCGTCACGACGAAGTCGGGACCGACGAACACGTGGAGCTCCCCGAAGTCGACCGTCTCGGTCGCATCGTCATAGCGCGCCGGGCGGAGCACGGCGAAGAGGATGTCGCCGTAGCGCTCCAGCTTGGCGCGCTGGTGCCCGCTCAGCGCGTCCTCGACCGCGAGAGGATGCAGTGAGAACTCCGCCGCGACCTGCTCGACCTCTTCCTTGGTCGGCCGGAACAGTCCGATCCACGCCATCCCGCCGTTCGCGCGCATGTACTCGAACGTCTGCTCGAGGCTGGACGGATTCGTGATCCGCCGCCCCTCCACGTACACGGCGTTGTCGATGATCGGCATCCGCCCATTCTCGCGGACGGACCCGCACGCCCCGGAATCAGCGAGCGGTCATTTGACCTCGCCGTCACCGGCGTCGGCGATCGGGGTGTCGGGCGCGTCCTTCGCCGGGCCCACGCCGACGGGAAGTCCCGCCTCGGGGTGGTTGACGTCGAACGCCGGACGCTCGCTGCGGATCCGCGGGATCGAGGTGAAATTGTGCCGCGGCGGCGGACACGACGTCGCCCACTCCAGCGACGCGCCATAGCCCCATGGGTCGTTGACGGTCACCTTGGGCGCCTTGCGAGCGGTGATCCAGACGTTGAACAGGAACGGGATCATGGACGCGCCCAGCAGCATGGCACCCACGGTGGAGACCTGATTCTGCCACGTCCACTGGTCTTCGCCGGAGTAGTCCGCATAGCGGCGCGGCATCCCGTCGACGCCCAGCCAGTGCTGGATGAGGAAGGTCATGTGGAATCCGATGAACAGCATCCAGAACTGCAGGTATCCGAGGCGCTCGTTGAGCATCTTGCCGGTCCACTTCGGCCACCAGAAGTAGAAGCCGGCGAACATGGCGAACACGACCGTGCCGAACACCACGTAGTGGAAGTGCGCCACGACGAAGTAGGAGTCGTGGATGTGGAAGTCCAGCGGCGGGGAGGCCAGGATGATGCCGGTGAGTCCGCCGAAGACGAAGGACACCAGGAAGCCGAGCGCGAAGACGATCGGCGTCTCGAAGGTCACCGAGCCTCGCCACATCGTGCCGATCCAGTTGAAGATCTTCACCCCCGTGGGCACCGCGATCAGCATCGTCATGATGGCGAAGAACGGCAGCAGCACCGCGCCGGTCGGATACATGTGGTGCGCCCACACCGCCACCGAGTACGCGGCGATCGCGATCGTGGCGTACACGAGGGTCTTGTATCCGAAGATCGGCTTGCGGCTGAACACCGGGAAGATCTCCGAGACGATGCCGAAGAACGGCAGCGCGATCACGTAGACCTCCGGATGGCCGAAGAACCAGAACAGGTGCTGCCACAGCAGCACGCCGCCGTTCTGCGGGTCGAAGATGTGCGACTCGAGAATGCGATCGGATGCGCCGGCGAAGAGGGCGGCGGCGAGGATCGGGAACGCCAGGAGCACCAGGATGCTGGTCACGAGCGTGTTCCACGTGAAGATCGGCATCCGCCACATGGTCATGCCGGGAGCGCGCATCGTGATGATCGTCGTGATGAAGTTCACGGCGCCGAGGATGGTGCCGAAGCCGCTCATGCCGAGGCCCATGAACCACAGCGTTCCGCCGACCCCGGGGGTGAAGGTGTCGTCGGCGAGCGGTCGATACGCCGTCCATCCGAAGGACGCGGCACCCTGCGGGGTCAGGAAGCCGGCGACCACGATCAAGGATCCGAAGAGGAACAGCCAGAACGAGAATGCGTTCAGCCGCGGGAAAGCAACGTCCGGAGCGCCGATCTGCAGGGGCATGATCGCGTTGGCGAAGCCCGCGAACAGCGGCGTCGCGAACATCAGCAGCATGATCGTGCCGTGCATCGTGAACAGCTGGTTGTACTGCTCCCTCGTCGGCACCAGCTGCATGCCGGGCTCGAACAGCTCCGCCCGGATGACCAGGGCCATCACACCCCCGAGCAGGAAGAACAGCACCGAGGCCATCAGATACAGGTACCCGATGGTCTTGTGGTCGGTGGAGGTGACCCACTTGACCATCATGTTGCCCTTGTGCTGAACGCGCGTCCTGCTCAGCAGTGCGGCCTGGCGCGGGGGCATGGTCGTCGGGCGCGTGCCCGTCTGCGCAGTGCCCGGCTCCGTCGTCACCATCGCGTGCTCCTCACGATCGCATCTCGCCCGCGCGGCGACGATGCCGTCCGAATCGTAAGACTCCGCGGGCGATTACTCCATGGGGGTTGTGCGGCGCCGCTGCCATGGCGTAGCGGCCGCTCGCTTCGCGATCGCCGTCGCAGGCGGTCTCCCCTAGCCGGTCGCGATCGCCGCAGCCACCGCCCGCGTGAGGTCGCCCGACTCGCCCACCGCCTCGCGCTGGAGCGCGGCGCCGTTCCCGCGGCGGAGGATCTTCTGGACACCTCGGCGGGCGAACTCGCGCTCGGCGGCGTCGGAGAAGAAGCCGTCGATGTGCCGCAGGAGCGCCACGACGGCATCCTCCGCGGGCACCAGGCGATGCGTCGCGGGGTGCACGAGCTCTCCCTGGAGCCCGTACCGGCTCGCCCGCCAGCTCGCCAGCCTCAGGACGTTCGCGCCGACGCCGTCCGGCGTCCCGCCGGCGTGCCAGTCCGCGACCGCCCGCTCCGCGAGGGCGCGGACCAGAACGGCGGCGGTCGCTGCATCCTCGGGCTTCAGGCACACGTCGGAGATGCGGACCTCCACGGTCGGAACATGGCACGACAGGCGGGCGTCGAAGTAGATCATGCCCGCGTCGAGGCTCACTCCGGTGGCCAGCGCGTCCATCACCGACTCGTGATAGGCGGCAGGGCTGCCGAAGAGGTCCGTGGGGCCGGCGGTCGGCCACCGCCCCCACGCCTGGTACCGATAGCTCGCGAAGGAGGTGTCGGCACCATGCCAGTACGGGGAGTTCGCGGTGAGGGCGAGCAGCACCGGCAGCCACGGGCGCACGCGATCGAGGATGGCCACCCCCTCGTCCTCCGACGAGATCCCGACGTGCACGTGGAACCCGCAGGTGAGCTGGTTGTCGAGCGTGTAGGCGAACCGCTCGCGCATCATCTCGTAGCGGGGCGCGGACACGGCGTGCGTCTCGCAGCGCGACGGCGCGGTCGCGAGCGGCACGGCGCGCGCGCCCACCGCCTGGGCCGCTTCATCGGCCAGCCGCCGGCCCTCCAGGATCGCGTCGGCGAGCTGGGCAGCGGTGTGCAGCGGCGGGCACACGACTTCGATCTGCTCGCGCTTCACCTCGAACTCCAGCGCGATCGGCACAGCCGGCGCCGCGCCGGCGCGAAGCGCCTGCCGAGCGGCCGAAGCGCCCAGCGCCGCCTCGGCGACAGGCGTCGGCATGAGCGTCCGCGCGTCGACGAGGAGGAGCTCCTCCTCGACGCCCACCGACCGGAGCGCGGGGGCAGACGTCGATCCGCTCTCCCCGACCCGCGGGGATTGCACGATGGTCATGGCGTCCTCGCTCCCGTCTTGTGAGGTTGTCTGGCGCCAGCTTGTGCCATCACGGCCGACATCGGGTGGGGATTGATTTCCCGGCGCCCGTTGTGTACTCCCCGCGGCGTCCGAGCCGGTGCCGTCGGCGCGACGGCACAGATCCGCCTCCCTGTCAATCGTGTGAGCCGCGCCCCCGGCGCACCGGCAGGGTGGGTGCACGCGGGACCACCGCGGACGCGAGGGCAGGGACAGACATGAAACGCACCGACATCCTCTACGGCGACGGCGCTTACAGCGTCGGCGGACGCGACCTGGGCGAGCTGCAGGCGGAGATCACCCGAGGGGTCGCCGACGGAGGCTACTGGTTGAAGGTCAACCATGGCGAGGGTGGCCTGCAGGAGGCCTACCTGCTGCTCACGTCCGGGACCCCGGTCGCGCTCATCCCCATCCCCGGTGACGACTCAGCCGGCTGACGAGCGAGGCGGCGAGGGGCGGCCGTTCCCGTCCTGGACGAGAAGGTACGACGGCTGCCGAAGACGCCGCACCCACGCGTACGATCCCGCTCCGGGAAGCGGGCGACGCACCGCGTCGAAGCGCAGCTCGGCGTCGTCCCGATCCGCGCCGCACCGGAGGGCGAGGTCGGCGAACGGATGCCATCTCCCGGTCGGGGACGCGAAGTACAGGCGCAGCCGCCACGGATGTGACCGGAGGGAATCCGCGATCCCGTCCAGATCCGCCGGGAGCGGCTGATCGGCCGCACTGCGCGCGCACACGAGGATCGCTCCGTTCTTTGCCCGATACGGAAGCAGCGTCCCGAACGTGGCCCCGGCAGGTGAGCGGCGCGGCACCAGCACGAAGCGACCGGGCACGCCGATGCCCGTGGTGGACAGTTCGAGGTCCGCGGGCCCGACGGGCGTTTCGAACCGCAGCGCCAGCCCGATGACATCCGGCGCCCAGGACGGAAGGCCGATCGAGCGCGAGAGCCGCGCCACGACCGGTTCGGCCTCCCCCGGCTCGGCGTCGATCCACCGGATGCCCGAGGTCGCCGTCGTACCCATCCGTGCGAGCTCCCCCGTCAGCACGATCCCGTGCGCATGGATGGGCCGTGGCCGCCGGACCAGGAGCATGGCGCCGAAGACGAAGCGGAGAGCCGCTCCTCCGATGGCGGCCAGTCGCGTGAGCACGTCGTCAGTATCGCCGGACCGACGGCTTCCGCACCGCCCCGTGGCCCGGCGCCGATCCTCCCGCTACGATGCCGTGCGCGCCGGGGCTGGTGCGAGGCCGGCGACGTAGTCTGAGGCGGTGCGCGAATTCACCCGGGGTGTCGGTCTGCTGGGGCGGGGATTCGCGTACTGGCGGCGGCGCCCGGGCCTCATGGCACTGGGCATCGTGCCGGCGCTGATCGTCGGGGCGATCTTCCTCACCGGACTGATCGCGCTCGCGCTGTTCCTGCCGACGATCACTGAGACGGTCACACCGTTCGCCGCCGACTGGCCCGACTTCTGGGCGGGCGTCCTTCGCATCGCGGTCGGAACCGCGGTGTTCGGGGCGGCCGTCGTCGTGGTCGCGGTGTCGTTCACAGCCGTCACGCTCTTCATCGGCGAGCCCTTCTACGAGCGGATCTGGCGCGCCGTGGAAGCAGACCAGGGGGATGTGGACCTCGAGACCCCGTACGGCTTCTGGCGGTCCGTGGGCGATGCCGTCGCCCTGATCGCGCGCGGGGTCGCCGTCGCCCTCGTCACCGTGCTGATCGGCTTCATCCCCCTCGTCGGCGGCATCCTCAGCGCTGTGATCGCCGCGCTGCTCACCGGCTGGCTTCTGGCCGACGAGCTGGTCTCTCGCGCGCTCACCGCCCGAGGGATGCCGCGCGCCGATCGCCGAAGGCTGATGCGGAGGCATCGCGGTCGCGTCCTCGGATTCGGCGTCGCCACCCAGCTCTGCTTCCTCGTGCCCCTCGGCGCGGTCGCGGCGATGCCGGCCGCCGTGGCGGGATCCACGCTGCTGGCCCGGTCGTTGCTCGACGCGGCGCCCGGCCGCGCCCGCGAACGGGCGTGACCCGCGCATCGCTTCTCCGGGCGGCCGGATGATACAGCGGTGCCGGCTCGATGTGAAGAGCGGGCTGCCGAATCTTGCGGTCCGCCATCGTTGAGGGCACCGAAAACAGCGTCTCAACTGATGCGCCGGATCACCTCCGGCGTACTCGACCCGAAGGAGAGATCATGCTCTGGACCATCCTCGGCCTCATCATCATCGGCCTCATCGCCGGCTTCATCGCCCGGGCCATCATCCCCGGCAAGCAAAGCATGGGAATCCTCATGACGATCGTCCTCGGAATCGTCGGCTCGTTCGTCGGCGGCTTCCTCGGATTCCTGATCTTCGGCAGCGACCCCAACGGCGGATTCCTGCAGCCGTCGGGCATCATCGGCTCGATCCTCGGGTCGATCATCGTGCTGGGCATCTACGTCTTCGCGACGCGTCGCCGCCAGCCGCACACGCGATAACGCGCAGCTCCTCCGCGCGCCCGTCAGCCGTCCGCACATTGCGGGCGGCTGACGGCGTTGACGGCGGCGAGGATCACTCGCTGCGAGGGTCTGCCCGCCGCATGGTCGCCTCGGGGCGGGCCGCCAGGTCGGTCGCCGTGCGCACGATCGTCTGCTGCATCACCTCCACCGCGGCTGCCGGAGCGATGTCACTGACACGGGCGATGCTGATGGTCCGTGTCAGTGTCGGCTCCGACAGGCGCACGGCTCGAAGTCCGGGCCGGTCGATGAGGACGACAGCCGGGACGATCGCGACCCCGATCCCCCGCTCCACGAACCGCAGCACCGCATCCATCTCGGCCCCCTCGACGGAGACGTCCGGACTGAGCCCCGCGGCTCGGAATGCCGCATCCGTCGTCCTTCGCAGATCGTAGGTGGAGCTGAAGACCACCTGCGGCAGGCGGGCGACCGCCGACAGCGGGATGCTGCCTCCCTCGGTGATCGGCGGTGCGCTGCTCGAGGAGATCACCACGAGCTCCTCGACGAGCAGAGGGGTCACCGTGAACCGGTCGGCGGATGCCCCGCCCGAGGTCGTGATGAGGGCGAGGTCGAGCTCTCCCCCGGCCAGGTCGTCGAGCAGCCGGCGGGAGCCCTGCTCCGTGATGTGCAGCTCGACCCCGGGGTAGTCGGTATGGAACGTGCTCAGCACCTCCGCGACGAGGCTGATGCACAGCGTCGGCGTCGCCCCCAGGCGCACGCGACCCCGCCGGAGTCCCGCCAGTTCGTCGAGGTCGCGGCGCACCGATGCGGCGTCGGCCAGCATCCGACGCGCCAACGGAAGCAGCGCCTCGCCGGCAGCCGTGAGCGTGCTGCCGCCTCGCGCGCGGTGGAACAGCTCGGCTCCGAGGTCCTGTTCGAGGGTCGCGATCTGGCGGCTCAGGGACGGCTGCGCGAGATGGAGCTGCTCAGCGGCACGGGTGAAGTTGCCCAGTCGCGCCACGGCGACGAACCCGCGCAGCTGCTCCAGGTTCATACGTATAGCGTATCGCTATGGCGGTGAGCAGGAAGATTCATTGGAGTAATCGCACCCGCGTTCTTACCGTTGAAGAGTGAACACTTCCGAGCGCCAGCTTTCCACCACCGTCCTCGTGATCGGCACGGGCGGTTCCGGCCTCCGCGCCGCCATTGAACTCGCCGAAGCAGGCGTCGACGTCCTCGCTTTGGGGAAGCGGCCCAAGTCCGACGCGCACACCTCGCTGGCCGCGGGCGGCATCAACGCCGCGCTCGGGACGATGGACGCCGACGACAGCTGGCAGCAGCACGCCGCGGACACACTCAAGGAGAGCTACCTGCTCGCCAATCCCGAGACCGTTCAGATCGTGACCTCCGGCGCCGCGCGCGGCATCGAGGACCTCGAGCGCTATGGGATGCCGTTCGCACGCGAAGCCGACGGGCGGATCTCGCAGCGCTTCTTCGGCGCGCACACCTACCGTCGCACCGCGTTCGCCGGCGACTACACGGGCCTGGAGATCCAGCGCACCCTCGTCAACCGGGCCGCCCAGCTGCACGTGCCCGTGCTCGACACGGTGTACGTCAGCCGCATCCTCGTCAACGACGACGGCGCCGTCTTCGGCGCGTACGGGTTCGACCTCGAGGACGGCACGCGGTACCTCATCCACGCCGACGCGGTGATCCTCGCCGCGGGCGGCCACAACCGCATCTGGCGTCGCACATCGTCTCGACGCGACGAGAACACCGGCGACTCGTTCCGCCTCGCGGTCGAGGCGGGCGGCCGACTGCGCGACCCGGAACTGGTGCAGTTTCACCCCAGCGGCATCATCGAGCCCGAGAGCGCGGCCGGCACGCTCATCTCCGAGGCGGCACGTGGCGAGGGCGGCATCCTGCGCAACGGCCTCGGCGAGCGCTTCATGCACAAGTACGACCCCGAGCGCCTCGAGCTGTCCACCCGTGATCGCGTGGCACTGGCCTGCTACACCGAGATCAAGGAGGGCCGCGGCACCCCGGGCGGCGGTGTGTGGCTGGACGTCTCGCATCTGCCCCGCGAGACGATCATGACCCGCCTGCCGCGGGTGTACCAGACGATGCTCGAGCTGCAGATGCTCGACATCACGAAGGAGCCGATCGAGATCGCGCCGACGGCGCACTACTCGATGGGCGGGGTGTGGGTCCGCTCGTCGGACCACTCCACCGACGTGCCGGGCCTCTACGCGATCGGTGAGGCGTCCTCCGGCCTCCACGGCGCGAATCGCCTCGGCGGCAACTCGCTGATCGAGCTGCTGGTCTTCGGCCGGATCGTCGGTCAGGCGGCCGCCGCATACTCGGCGTCGCTTCCGGCGCAGAAGCGGTCCCGCGCCGCCGTCGAGACGGCTCGGGCGGAGATCGCCGACCTGCTGGCGGCATCCGGCACCGAGAACGTCCGGGCGCTGCAGCGCGCGATCCGCGACACCATGACCGAGTACGCCGGCGTCGTCCGCGACGAGCATGGCCTGCTGACCGGTCTGGCCGAGCTCCACGTGATCGAGGCCCGCATGGCCGACATCGGCGTGCATCCCGACATCGCGGGCTACCACGACCTCGCGCACGCCTTCGACCTCAAGTCGGCCGCGCTGGCCGCCCGCGCCACCCTCGAAGCCGCCCTCGAGCGGCGGGAGACGCGCGGCTGTCACAATCGGAGCGACTATCCCGACCTCGACCCCGAGCTGCAGGTGAACCTCGTGTGGTCGCCGCGAACCGGTGTCGTGCGCGAAGAGATCCCGCCGATCCCGCCGGAGATCGCCGCGCTGATGCGCGAGGTCTCCGTCGCCGGCAAGCTCGTCGAGTAGAACTCCCGGATCCCGAGCGACGGCCGCGCGGCGTCGGTCATTGACGCGACCCCGGCCGCTTGGGATCCTGACGGGATCACGTACGGCGCTGGGGACGAGGTGATGGCTGTGGGGATGTCGACGCGGGCAACGCAGGCCAAGGCCGCGGTGGACATCGTCACTGCCTTCTTCGGCCGCATCCAGGCCCTGGCGAGCGACCCGGAGGCGCTCGACTTCACCTTCGGCAATCCGCACGAGACGGCGCTGCCCGGGCTGTCGGCGGCGATACGCACGTACGCCGAGCCGCGGTCCGTGGACTGGTTCGCGTACAAGACGAGCGAGCCCGAGGCGCAGCGGGTCGTGGCCGCGGGGCTCGCCGCTGAGCTGGGACTGCCGTTCGAACCCGAGGACATCGCCATGACGCAGGGCGCGTTCGGTGCGATCTCGCTCGCGCTGGCCCTGCTGACGGATGCCGGCGACGAAGTGATCGTCCCCGTCCCCGGCTGGTTCTGCTACGAGCCCATGCTCCATGCTGCGGATCTGGTGCCCGTCCGGGCGGAACTGGACGCGGAGACGTTCGACCTCGACGTGGACGCCATCGCGCGAGCGATCACCCCGCGCACCCGGATCGTCATCGTGAACTCCCCCGCCAATCCGACCGGCCGGGTCTACCCGGCATCCTCGTGGGAGGCGCTCGCCGACGTGCTCGAACGGGCCTCGCGGGAGCATGGGCGGCGCATCTGGCTGCTCTCGGATGAGCCGTACCGCCGCATCCGATTCGACGGCATCGCCTTCACGAGTCCCGCCGCCGTGTACCCGTGGACGCTCATCGACTACAGCTACGGGAAGGTGCTGCTCGCGCCCGGACAGCGGCTCGGGTATCTCGCGCTCTCGCCGCTCATCCCCGTCGACGAGCGGGATGAGCTGCGCGCGGGGCTGATGCCGCTGGGCCTTGCGATCGGGTGGGGCTTCCCCGACGCCGTCATGCAGTACGCCGTTCCGCAGCTGGAGACGCTTTCGATCGATCTGGAGGAGCTGACCCGCAAGCGCGACCGCCTGTACGCCGCCCTGACGGATGCCGGCATCGCCGTCACGCGCCCCGAGGGGACCTTCTACCTGTGGGGCAGAGCCCCGGGCGGCGACGCGACCCGATTCTGCGATGCCCTCGCCCAACGCGGTGTCTACGTGATGCCCGGCACGCTGTTCTCGCAGCCGCACCATTTCCGGATCTCACTGACCGCCACGATGGACATGATCGACCAGGCTCTCCCCCGCCTGGTGGAGGTGGCCGCCGACCTCAGCTGAGCGCCGCGCTCGTCCCCGGCTCGGGCATCGGCGCGTGCGCCACGGCCGTCATGGCGCCCGGCCCGGGCGGCGTCAACCCCTTTGCCTTCGACGCGGCGCGTGCGGAATCTGGAGGTCTCCGCTTCGGGTCAGGAGACGCCATGACAGGACACGTTGACGCCTATGACTGACCAGAGATCCGCAGTCCGCCGCGGCGCGGGCGAGCGTGAGCTCGTTCCCGCCGCCCAGAGCCCATGGCGAAGGATCGCGCGCCTGAGGGCCGCCGAGCTGCTCGGCCGACGGGCGCACGCCGTCCCGCTGGAGCGCGGGTGGGCCCGCTCCGTCATCCTCGTCTGGGCCGCCGGCCGGGCGCTGAATCTGTCGTTCCTGTACGCCGCATTCCTGGTGTCGACGCAGTCCGGCTGGACGTTCGGCCCCGACGGCGAGCGCGCGAGGACCTTCCTGGACTTCCTCTCGGGGTGGGATGCCGCACGCTACGGCAGCATCGCCACGCAGGGCTATCCCGTGACGCTGCCGGTCGGGGCCGACGGCGACGTGCTGATGAACAACTGGGCGTTCCTGCCGGTCTTCCCGCTGCTGGAGCGCCTCCTCTCCGATGCGTTCGGCATGCCGTGGCAGGTCGCAGGCGTGCTCCTCAGCATGGGGGCGTCCTGCGCCGCCACCGTCGTCCTCTACGCGCTGCTTCGTCATGTCACGGCACCGGAGGCAGCCAGATGGGCCGTCGTGCTGTTCTCCCTGGCGCCGCTGTCCTTCGTGTTCGTGGTCGGCTACGCCGAGTCCCTTTTCCTCCTCCTTCTGTTCGCCGCCCTGCTGCTCGCGGTCCGTCGCCGGTACCTGTTGATCGCACCGCTGGGCGTGGTCGCCGCGTTCACGCGGCCGGGGGCCCTCGCGCTGGCACTGGGACTCGGCATCCTCCTGGTCGGGCGACTGATGCTGCGCTCACGCGACCCGATCTCGAGGCCCGAGCTCGTCGGCCTCATCGTGTCGGGTCTGTCCACGGCGGCCGCCGGACTGATGTGGCCCGTCGTCGCCGATGCGGTCACCGGATCGCCGTCGGCGTATGTGCGCACCGAGATGGCGTGGTGGGAGCCGTTCCTCGGCGACGGGCATTCCGTGCCGTTCGCGCCGGGCGTGGTGATGGGCTGGGTCTGGCTCGGCCCGGTCGGCGTGCTGGTCATCCTCGGCGTCGCACTGGCGGCGTTCCGGTGGACGCTCTCCCGTCCGATCCGGATGCTGGGTCTGGAGATCGTGGGCTTCGCTCTCAGCTACACGCTCTACCTGTTGGCGGTGTTCCTGCCGACCCAGAGCCTGCCGCGCCTGGTCATGCCGTTGGCGCCGCTCCTGGCAGACAGCAGACTGTCCACGACACCCCGTCGCCGGCGCTGGCTCGTCACCGCGTGCATCGTGCTGCAGGCCGTCGCCGTCTTCCTGCTCTGGACCCTTGCCAACCCGTGACCGCCAGGACGGCGGCACGCCGTCCGCGGTGGCGCCGAGCCTCAAGGCATCCCTCCGCTGACGCTGATCACGCTGCCGGTGACGTAGGAGGCGTCCGCGGTGGTGAGCCAATCCACGGCGGCTGCGATCTCGTCGGGTGCGGCAGCACGGCCCATCGGCGTTCGCATGCCGACGTCGGCTGCGCGACCCGGTCGGCCGGCGCGGGCATGGATGGCGGTGTCGGTGGTTCCCGGGCTCACCGCGTTGACGCGCGCGCCGAGCGGCGCGATCTCCTTCGCCAGCCCCACGGTGAGCGTCTCGACGCCCGCCTTGGACGCCGCGTACCAGATGTACTCCCCCGGTGCCCCGGTGCGAGCGGCGACCGACGAGATGTTGACGATGCTGCGGTCGCTGCGGATGTCGCCGACCTGCCAGCGGGTGACCGCTTCGCGACACAGCCGCAGCGTGGCGGTCAGATTGACCTCCAGCACGCGGCGGATCGTTTCGTCGCTCACCGTGGCGAGCGGTCCGATGGGGCCGGTGACACCGGCGTTGTTGACGAGGATCGTCACCTCGCCGTGCGCCTGCGCCGCATCGAGGATCCGGGTGGGCGCGTCCGGCGCTGTGACATCGCACCGCAGCGGCACGACCGACGAACCGACATCCCGCCGCACCGCGCGTGCGGCCTCGTCGTCGTCGCTGTAGGTGAAGACCACGACGTGACCGCGTCGCGACAGCCGCTCGACGACCGCGCGGCCGATGCCGCGGCTGCCACCGGTGACGACGGCCACGGTGCCGAGAGCCTCACGAACCGTTGCGTGCATGCAGTCCGTCTCCTTCGTTCCCTCGATCGTGGCGTGTCGATCGCTTCCGTTCCAGTGCCGCCTCACCGCGCAGTGTCATGACCGAGCTGTCGGCCGTGGCCACGACGCGACCCGCGTCGTCGCGGATCTCGCACCGGTAGTGGCTGATCGTGCGGCCGGCTCGCACCGCCGATGCGGTCGCTGTGAGCGTCGCCTGCCAGATCCATCCGCATCCAGCTCGCCGGCGAGTTGCCGTCGCAGGTACTCCAGGACAGGAAGGGCAGCGGTCACCACCGCAGGCAATCACGTCCTCGCGCCGCGCCACGCGATCCAGTGCCCGGAAGTGGACGGGCCCCGCGCTGCGACCGGGCTAGCCGTCGGCGCCGCGCAGACGGGCGGTGCGCGCGCGGTACGCCGCGATGACCGCGGCCATGTCGTCGGCAGCGTGCCCCAGAGCGAGCGTCTCGGCGAACAGGTCGGCGGTGTCGGTCATCAGCGGGGACGCGATCCTCTGCTCGCGCGCAGCGGCCACGACGAGGTCGGCGTTCTTCAGCACGTCCGGGATGGCCGCCTGCGGCGAGTAGTCCGCCGTCACGAGCGCGTGCGCCTTCGCCCGAGAGACGAAGGACGCCATGGGACCGGCGTCGAGGATCTCGGCCAGCAGCGGGGCGGGCAGACGGTGCTCCTCGGCGAAATGGAAGGACTCCACGAGCCCGGTGACCAGCGTGATGAGGAAGGTGTTCACCGCGAGCTTCATGCGCATCGCCTGAGGCGGCCGCCCGCACCGGAACACCCTCGCGCAGACCGGCTGCAGCAGCACGGCGACCTCGTCCAGCACCGCGTCGTCGCCGGCGAGCATGGCGATGAGCTGTCCGTTGAGCGCGGGTTGCCGCGACCCCGAGACGGGCGCTTCGACGTAGCGACCTCCGGCGCCTGCCACCCGCCGCGCGAGACGGCCCGAGTATCCCGGCGGCACGGTGCTCATCTGCACCAGCGTCCTGTCGCGCAGCGCGGCGTCGTCCGCGCCGAGGACATCGTCGACGGCGACCTCGTCGGTGACCATGATGAACACGGTGCGGCATGAGGCGAACACCTCGGCCGCCGACGCGGCGACGGAGGCTCCTGCTTCGGCGAGGGGTGCGCATGCGGCCGCGGTGCGGTTCCACACGAGCAGCGAGTGGGCGCGCAGCATGCGGGACGCGATCGCCGAGCCCATCAGCCCCAGGCCGATGAACCCGACCCCATCGGTCATGGCTTCGGCCCCTCGCCGTCGACGAGCGCCGGCAGCACTCGCACCCTCATCCCGTACGCCTTCCGCCGTCCACGTCCGCCGATCAGAGCCGACCGCACGACGGATGGCCCTCGCGCGGTCCAATCGCACCTTCTGGACTCATGCCGGCGACAGCGGTCGCAGGCACGCCATCAGCCCGTGTGATCCGACAGGAGTCCGCTTCGCCGCTGCCCGCGAGCGCGGGGTTCGCGCTCCCGCGGCGCACCCTTCGGCCAGACGGTGTAGCTGACCGCCCACAGCAGTTCGATCGCCAGGATGGCGCCGAGGACCGCTGACGTTCCGGTGAGGGCGCTGGTGGCGGTCGGGTCTGCGGCGAGCACGGTCAGAAGCCACAGCACGGCCGCCGCGATGGCCACGGCGGCCGTGGTACGCAGCACGTCGAGCCAGCAGGCGCGCGTGTACGCGAGACCATGCAGCTTCTCGGGTGCGGGACCGCCGGCGTAGCGGTGGGCGAACCGCATGTCCGCCCACCGGATCATGCGGTGGCCGTAGACCAGCGAGAACCCGAGGTAGATCGCCGCCAGGGCGTGCGCGAAGGTCGCTGTGCCGCCAGCGCTCAGGTCGATCGCGACCGCGAGAAGCAGCACCACGTCGACGACCGGCGTCAGAAGCAGCAGGGCCGCCCCGGCGCGCGGCCGCCGAAGGATGTATCGCGCGGCCAGCCCGAGGACGATGAGCAGCCAGAAGCCGATCTCGCACACCACGATGACGCCGACGATCACGGATCCTCCTTGCTAGCACACCTGTACTGGCAACAAGCTAGCACGGGCGTGCTACGTTGCTGGGGTGCCACGACGCATCGACCTCGACGAACGCAGGCAGCAGCTCGCCGAGGCAGTGTGGGCCACGATCCGCCATCGCGGCATCGGTGCCGTCTCGGTCCGCACCGTCGCCGCGGAGGCCGGGGTCGCGGTCGGGTCGCTGCGCCATGTCTTCCCCACCCGCGGGGAACTGCTGCAGTTCTCGGCGGAGCTCATGGTGCGACGGGCGACCGAGCGCATCGCCGACACGCCCCGCACGGGCGACGCGACCACCGACGCTCTGGCGTTGCTGTCCCACGTCCTGCCTCTCGAGCCCGACAGCCGGGCCGAGCTGGAGGTGAACATCGCGCTGTTCGCCGAGGCGCCGGCGCTGCCGGAGCTGACGACCGTGCGCGATCACGCGCACGCGCAGCTGCGGATGCTCTGCGCGCACGTCGTGAGCCTGGTCGGTCCCGACCTCGATCCGCGCCGCGCGGATGCCGAAGCGCGACGTCTGCATGCCCTCGTCGACGGTCTCGCGCTTCACCTGCTCGTGGAGGACCCGGGCAGCGGACGAGCTCGCGCGCTGGGGACGCTGCGAGAGGAACTCGATCGGATCACGACAGTGGGATGAACCGTCGTCGAGGCGGATCGCATCGCGCGTTCGTCACGCCGACGCGCTCAGTCCCAGTCGAGGTAGTCCTCGATCGCCCATGACGTCTCGCCCACGTGGGTGAGGGGGAACAGGTGCCCGCCGCCCTCCACCGACACGACGCTGACCAGCTGCGGCGCCGACGCCCGCAGCCGCTCGCCATTGGCCGGCGGCGTCACCGTGTCCTCCGTCCCCTGGACCACCAGCACGGGGAACGACGGCGCGAGGGTCAGCCACTCGACGTCCGCGGTGGCGGCCTCGGCCGCACGCTGCATCGCTTCGACGGCGGCATCCCGCGCGTTCGGCGAGATCTCGGAGGAGTCGGAGTCCGCTGCGTCGGCCGGCCCTTCCACGCCGAGCAGCAGCACGCCGCTGACCCGCTCCGGGTGGTCGAGCGACACCGTGCGCGCGACTGCGCCGCCGAACGAGTGGCCCCCGACCCACGCGGCGGCCAGGCCGATGTGCTCCATCACGTCGATGACGTCCTGTGCCAGGTCGTGCATCGTGACGGCGGCCTCCGGCACGGGGCGGCGCGCGCCGATCCGCACGACCCGGAAGTCCTCCTCGGCCAGGGCACCCGCCAGCGTGCCGAGGTAGCCGACCTTCAGGCCGCGACCGGGGATCAGCACCAGTGCGGGCCCCTGCCCTTCGTCGACGTAGGGGATCGCGCGGCCGTCGGGCTCGAAGATGCGGATGTCGGTCACCGGGGGTCCTTCCATGGGGTGTGGGATCGCGCTTTGCTCGCTCGAGCAGCGAGCGTCAGACGTTGAAGCGGAACTCGACCACGTCGCCGTCCTGCATGACGTAGTCCTTGCCCTCCAGGCGCGCCTTGCCGCGCGCGCGGGCCTCGACGACGGAGCCGGCCTCGACGAGATCGTCGAACGAGATGACCTCGGCCTTGATGAAGCCCTTCTCGAAGTCGGTGTGGATGACGCCGGCCGCCTGAGGCGCCTTCCACCCCTTGCCGATGGTCCACGCGCGGGCCTCCTTCGGTCCCGCCGTGAGGTATGTCTGCAGACCCAGCGTGTCGAACCCGATGCGGGCGAGCTGGTCGAGTCCGGACTCCTCCTGGCCGGTCGACGCGAGCAGCTCCGCAGCGTCGTCGGGGTCGAGGTCGATGAGCTCGGACTCGATCTTGGCGTCGAGGAACACCGCCTTCGCCGGCGCCACGAGCGCCTCGAGCTCCGCCTTGCGCGCGGCATCCGTCAGCACCGCCTCGTCGACGTTGAAGACGAAGATGAAGGGCTTGGCCGTCAGGAGGCCGAGTTCGCGGATGGGCGCCAGGTCGATCCCCGCCGCCGAGAGCAGGATGCCGCGCTCGAGGGCGTCCTTGGCGGCGAGCGCCGTCTCGAGCACGACCGGATCGGTCTTCTTCCCCCGCACTTCCTTCTCATAGCGGGCGATCGCCTTCTCGAGCGTCTGCAGGTCGGCCAGCTGCAGCTCGGCGTTGATCGTCTCCATGTCGCTCTTCGGGTTCACCGCGCCCTCGACGTGCACGACGTCGTCGTCGGCGAAGCCGCGCACCACCTGCGCGATCGCGTCCGCCTCGCGGATGTTGGCCAGGAACTGGTTGCCCAGCCCCTCCCCCTCGCTGGCACCGCGCACGATGCCCGCGATGTCGACGAACGACACCGCCGCGGGCAGGATGCGCTCGGAGTGGAAGATCTCCGCGAGCTTGTCCAGGCGCGGGTCGGGGAGGTTCACCACGCCGACGTTCGGCTCGATGGTCGCGAACGGGTAGTTCGCGGCGAGCACCTGGTTCTTGGTCAGCGCGTTGAAGAGGGTCGACTTGCCGACATTCGGGAGACCGACGATTCCGATGGTGAGAGCCACGGGCATCCAGTCTACGTGGGCGCGCCGCCGCGACCGCCGACCGGCGGCCCGGCCGCGGCGACGGTCAGGGACGGATGCTGCGGTGCGCGCGCGTCACGTAGGGGACGTCGACGACATCGGCGCCGGCGTCGTCGCGGCGGCGGTTCGCGTCGAACAGCTCCCCCGCCTGTGCGAGGATGCGCGCGCGATCGTCCTCCGAGGCGGTGATGACGAAGCTGCGCGAGGACACCATGTCGAGGAAGGCGCTGCGGTCCACCGTCCGCGTCCAGCGCCGGCTCATCTCCTCGATGCCGGTGAACGGCTCGGCGACGCGGACGCCGTCGCTGGAGATCATCTCCTCCGCATGACTGCCGTGCATGGCCGCCGTCAGTCGTGCGATCCACGGCACGGATTCATCGCGGATGTTCCACACCAGTCCCAGGACGCCACCGGAGCGGAGGACGCGCGCCGCCTCGGCGGAGGCGGCGACGGGATCGACCCAGTGCCATGCCTGACCCAGCAGCACGGCGTCCACCGAGGCATCGGGCAGCGGAAGCCGCTCGGCCGTTCCGACGAAAGTCGGGACACCGTGGACGTGCTCGCGCAGCGCGGCGAGCATGCCGGCATCCGGATCGACGGCGACGACCTCGGCGCCGGTCTCGACGATCGTGCGCGTCAGCTTGCCGGTGCCGGCGCCGACGTCCGCCACGCGCAGGGCGCGAGCGTCCCGGCGCACGGGCGCGAGCATCCAGTCGACCGCCTCGCGGGGGTAGTCGGGTCGACCGGACTCATAGGCGCCCGCGGCGGTGCCGAACGACGTGGACATCTCCTCGCGGCTTGCCATGCCTTCGAGCCTATGCCGACCGATGCGCCACGTCTCCGGCGCGCCTTCGTGGCGCCGCAGACACCTCGGGCGAGGCTGAGCCCGTGCCCTTGGACTTCACCGCGATCGACTTCGAGACGGCGAACTCCAGCAGCGCGTCGGCCTGCGCGGTGGGCCTGGTGCGGGTGCGCGACGGCGTCGTGGTCGATCAGACGGGATGGCTGATCCGGCCGCCCGCGGGTCACGACGTCTTCTTCGAGCTGAACACGCGGATCCACGGCATCTGCGCCGACGATGTGGTGGACGCACCCACGTGGAGCGAGCAGCTCCGCGAGCTGGCGGCCTTCGCGGGAAGCGACGTGCTGGTCGCCCACAACGCCGGCTTCGACATGGCCGTGCTCAAGCGCGCGTGCGAGGCGACGGGCGACGACTGCCCGCCGTACCGGTACGCGTGCAGCCTGCAGGTCGCCCGCAAGGTCTACCGCCTCGAGTCCTACCGCCTTCCCTTCGTCGCCGCAGAAGCCGGCTTCGCCGACTTTCCCCATCACAACGCCACAGCCGACGCGCTCGCCTGCGCACACGTCATGATCGACGCGGCTCGGCGCCTGGCCGTGGACAGCGTCGACGGGCTGGCCGAGGCAGCCGGCGTCCGCGTCTCGCAGATCGTGGTCGCCGAGGCGCCGGCGCTGTCGGTCGCCTTCGCGTGAGCATCCGGATGCCGCGCCGCGGTCCGCGGCGATGTCGGGGGCTGCGGGCATCCTGAGCTCATGGATGCACTTCTGGTCTCGATGATCGCGGTGGCGATGCTGCTGCTCGGCGCTGTCGCCGGCTGGGCCGCGGGGCTGGCACGCGGCGTCGCGCGGACGGGACGCGAGCGCGCCGACCTTCAGGCGCGGGTCGCCGCCGCCGAGGCGGCACGCCAGGGCCTGCAGGCGCAGCTCGAGCATCAGCAGGCGCTGTACCGGGAGCTGGCCGGTCAGGCGCGTCATGATCAGGCGGCCCGTGAGGAACGGGAGCGGCGTGAGCAGACGGTGCTGCGTGCTCTTGCGCCCGTGCAGGAGACCCTCACGGCCATGCAGCGGAAGGTCGACGAGCTCGAGCGCGACCGCCACACGCAGTTCGGCACGCTCGCCGAGCAGCTGCGGCGCGCCCAGGAGTCCGACGAGGCGCTGCGCTCGACGACCGAGTCGCTCGCCAGCGCGCTGCGCTCGGGCAGCACGCGAGGGGTGTGGGGCGAGACGCAGCTGCGCCGGGTCGTGGAGGCGGCGGGTCTGACCCGCCACGTCGACTTCGACGTGCAGACCTCGATCAGCACGGACGCCGGAGTCGGCCGTCCCGACATGGTGATCCGCCTTCCCGGTGGCAAGTCCATCGCCGTGGACGCGAAGGTGCCGCTGGACGCGTACCTCGAGGCGAGCGCCATCCCGCTGACGGCGCAGGGCGCCGAGGCGGCACGTCGGCGAACCCTGCTGGACAAGCACGTCAAGGCGGTGCGCGCGCACGTCGACGCCCTCGCTCGCAAGACGTATTGGGCGGGACTGGGCTCGAGCCCGGAGTTCGTGGTGTGCTTCGTGCCGAGCGAGTCGCTGCTGGCCGCGGCGCTGGAGGAGGACCCGGCACTGCTGGACTACGCCTTCGGGAAGCGCGTGGCCCTCGCCTCGCCGGTGAATCTGTGGGCGGTGCTCAAGACCGTGGCCTACACCTGGACGCAGCAGGACGTGTCGCAGGAGGCCCGCACGCTGTTCGACCTCGGCAACCAGCTGTATGAGCGGCTGGGATCGCTGGCGGCGCACGCCGACGATCTGCGTCGTGCGATCGAGCGGACGGTCGACAGCTACAACCGGTTCGCAGGCTCACTCGAATCGCGGGTGCTCGTCAGCGCGCGGAAGTTCCCCGGCATCGACGCGACGAAGCTGGACGCCGTCGAGGAGGCGCGAACGATCGAGAAGACCCCGCGGCGACTCACGGCACCCGAACTGCTCGAGCAGACCCTGGAGTTCGCCGAACCGAGCGGACTCGCCGACCTGGGCGACGTGCGCGCGCGCCTCGCGGCGCAGGATTGACGCCTCAGGCGCCGCCGGGCACGAAGCTCAGCAGCACGATGACCGCTGCGGATACGCCGAAGAAGGCGCCGATCATCCACCACGCGCTCATCTCCTGGCCCTCTTCGCGGCGCACGCGAAGGAGGACATCGGGGCGGCGAGCGGGGTCGACGGCGTCTTTTACGACGGCGTGAGCGCCGGTCTGAGGTGAAGATTGGCCAACGGTGGTTGCGGCCATCGAGAACCCCCTACGGACTTGGGAAACAACGACGTGTCCCCCTCGACACGCCTCCCATTGTGCCAGGCAAGCCTGAGAACGGCCGTTACGAAACGATCACGAGTTCACACCCGCCACAGTGGTGAACTCTGATCACAGACCCTTGACGGCGGCCCCGCGGTGCCCTATGGCATCAGAGCCATTTGGAGACGAGGTGCTCGGACGACACGCGGCGGAGCGTTCCGGAGGCGCCGCGCAGCACCACGCTCTCGGTGTAGACGTAGCCTCCCTCGCGCCGGACGCCCGCTACGAGTTGGCCGTCCGTCACGCCGGTTGCGACGAAGATCGTGTTGTTGCCCTTGACGAGGTCGTCGGCCTCGTACACGAAACCGTCGAGCTTGAGTCCCGCGTCCACGCCCTTCTGCTTCTCGTCGTCATCGCGCGGCCACAGGCGCCCCTGGATGTGGCCGCCGAGCGCCTTGATGGCGCACGCCGTCACGATGCCCTCCGGGCTGCCGCCGACGCCCACGCACATGTCCGTGCGGGCGTTGTGCCGCGCGGCGTTGATGCCGCCCGCGACATCGCCGTCCGACATCAGACGGGTGCCGGCGCCCGCCGCGCGGATGTCCTCGATGAGGCGCTCGTGCCGAGGACGGTGAAGCACCGACACGACGATCTCGTCGACCGGCTTGCCCAGCGCCTTGGCGAGACGGCGGATGTTCTCGCCGATCGGCAGCCGGATGTCGACCACTCCGACGCCCGCCGGACCGGTGACGAGCTTGTCCATGTAGAACACGCTCGATGCGTCGAGCATCGTGCCGCTGTCGGAGACCGCGATCACCGAGAGGGCGTTGTTGCGTCCGGCCGCCGTGAGCGACGTGCCGTCGATCGGGTCGACGGCCACGTCCGCCCTGGGGCCGCGGCCGTTGCCGACGCGCTCGCCGTTGAACAGCATCGGCGCCTCGTCCTTCTCCCCCTCGCCGATCACGATGGTGCCGTCGAAGTTCACGGTGGTGAAGAACGCCCGCATCGCGTCGACGGCGGCCTTGTCGGCGGCCTCCTTGTCGCCGCGGCCGATGAACGGGACGGCGCGGATCGCCGCCGCCTCCGTGGCGCGAACGAGCTCGAGTGCGAGGTTCCGGTCGGGATGCAGCGGGCTCATGTCCGCGGTCAGGCTCACCATGCGCTCGAGCCTAGCCAGCGTCCCGCGCCACGACGGCGATTTACCCCGTCGCCGCGGCGAAGGAATCGGGAATCTTTCACAACCGGCAGGACCTGGGGTTCCGGCGGCCTCCGCTGCCTTCGCGCCGCCGCCGCATGAAGTCCCCTTCGCTAGGCTTTCCCGTGACGCCGCGCTCGTCGCACAGCGCCCGCACTCACCGCCCCGGCACTCACAAGGAGCACTCATGCCCGTCGCCACCCCCGAGCAGTACGCCGACATGCTGGACCGCGCGAAGGCCGGTGGCTTCGCGTATCCCGCGATCAACGTCTCCAGCTCGCAGACCATCAACGCCGTCCTGCAGGGCCTGACCGAAGCCGGCTCCGACGGCATCATCCAGGTCACGACGGGCGGCGCCGACTACTTCGCCGGCCACACCGTCAAGGCCCGCGCGACCGGTGCCCTCGCCTTCGCGAGGTACGCCACCGAGGTCGCCAAGAACTACCCCATCACGGTCGCGCTCCACACCGACCACTGCCCCAAGGAGGCGCTGCCGAATTTCGTGCTGCCGCTCCTCGAGGCGTCAGAGGAGGAGGTCCGCGCCGGGCGCAACCCCATCTTCCAGTCGCACATGTGGGACGGGTCGGCTGTGCCGCTCGATGAGAACATCGAGATCGCCAAGGAGCTGCTCCCTCGCCTGAAGAACATCAACGCGATCCTCGAGATCGAGGTGGGCGTCGTCGGCGGCGAAGAGGACGGGATCAAGCACGAAGGCTCGAACGAGGCGCTGTACACCACGGTGGGCGACGTCACGAAGGCGGTCGAGGCGCTGGGTCTCGGCGAGAACGGCCGCTACATCTCGGCTCTGACCTTCGGCAACGTGCACGGCGTGTACAAGCCGGGCAACGTGAAGCTGCGCCCGGAGCTGCTCGGCGAGATCCAGGAGGGGATCGCCGCGCAGTTCGGCACGGGTCCGAAGCCCCTCGACCTCGTCTTCCACGGCGGCAGCGGCTCGAGCGACGAGGAGATCGCGCTGGCCGTCGCCAACGGCGTGGTGAAGATGAACATCGACACCGACACGCAGTACGCCTTCACGCGGTCGATCGCCGGATTCATGTTCACCAACTACGAGGGCGTGCTGAAGGTCGACGGCGAGGTCGGCAACAAGAAGCAGTACGACCCGCGCGCCTGGGGCAAGATCGCCGAGTCGGCGATGGCGGCGCGCGTCGTCGAGGCCACCCAGCAGCTGGGCTCGGCCGGCAAGAGCCTCGCCGCCTGACGCCTCCCGCGCAGCGGCTCCCCGGATGCCTCGGCACCGCCCCGTCAAGGGGCGCGAGCCGAGGCATCCGGCGTTCGGGCCGGGACCGCCGCTTCCGCCCGCTCGCGGTCGGGTTCAGCGGATGCTGTCGGTGAGGGCCTGCCACACGCCCGGATCCCCCATGAGGGGGACCGCCATGAGCATTCCGGCGATGAAGGTGAACACGACACCGGCCACGAGCGGGATCCACCAGGTCAGGCGGCCACGCCGCAGGCTGCGCCACGACAGCAGAGCGGTTCCGATCCAGCCGACCGCCAGGACGAGGGCGGCGGCGATGCCCCACGGCCGGCCGGCCGCCGGGTCGGTGAGTTCGGCGTCGACGCCCAGGACCGAGAACATCGTGTCGGCGTACGCGGCGTAGTCGGTGAACGCCGGGAAGGACGACAGCACGTTGAACAGCCCGTACGTCAGGAGGGCGATCGTGGCGATGCGGTCGGCGAGGCGCGGCGGCCGTACGGGGTCTTCCGTCTGTGCGGGAGCGACGGGCGGTGTCGGCGCCGCTGCGGGCTGACCCGTCTCCAGCGCCCACGTGACATCCGGCTGACGGATCCGGGCGCGCTGCTCCTCCGGGGTGGCGTACTCGCCGTACTGAGGCCGCGGCCGGGCTGCTCCCCCCGGTGCGTCGGCGCCCGTGGGCCCCGCGGCGGCCGTGAACGGATCCGGCTGGCTCACGCGCGCGCCCTGCCACCGAGCGCGCGCTCGTCGCGCTTGCCGGCGGCATCCTGTCGCAGCTCCTTGGGCAGGGAGAACATCAGATCCTCCTCCGCGGTGCGCACCTCTTCGACGTCGCGGTACCCGGCCCCGGCGAGCTCGCGCAGCACCTCCTGCACCAGGACGTCCGGCACGGACGCGCCGCTGGTCACGCCGACGGTCTCGACGCCCTCGAGCCACTCCTGCTTCACCTCGTCGGCGTAATCGACCCGGTAAGCGGCCTTCGCGCCGTACTCCCGGGCGACCTCGACCAGACGCACGCTGTTCGACGAGTTCGCCGAGCCGACGACGATGACGAGGTCGGCGTCCTTCGCGACCTTCTTGATGGCGACCTGGCGGTTCTGGGTCGCGTAGCAGATGTCGTCCGACGGCGGATCCTGCAGCTGCGGGAAGCGGTCGCGCAACCGCCGCACCGTCTCCATCGTCTCGTCGACCGACAGCGTCGTCTGCGACAGCCACACGACCTTGGACGGGTCGCGGACCTCGATGGTGTCCGCCTCGTCGGGCGAGTTCACGACGGTCACGTGCTCGGGCGCCTCGCCGGCGGTCCCCTCGACCTCCTCGTGCCCCTCGTGGCCGATGAGGAGGATCTCGAAGTCGTCGCGCGCGAAGCGCACGGCCTCCCGGTGCACCTTGGTGACCAGGGGACACGTCGCGTCGATGGCACGCAGGCCCCGATCGGCGGCGGCGTTCACGACGGCAGGGGACACGCCGTGCGCGCTGAAGACGACGTGCGCGCCCTCGGGAACCTCGTCGACCTCGTCGACGAAGATCGCGCCCTTGGCCTCCAGCTCGGTGACGACGTGGATGTTGTGCACGATCTGCTTGCGCACGTACACCGGTGCACCGAAACGCTCGAGCGCCTTCTCGACCGCGATCACGGCGCGGTCCACACCCGCGCAGTATCCACGGGGGGCTGCCAGGAGCACCTTCTTGTGTCCCTGCACCGGGATATCCTGGAGCGGTTCGCGCCGCCGCGGAATGCGGGGAACGGGCATGCTCACACGGGTCGTACCCAGGGTGCTGATGGTCACCCCTCGATTCTACGATCGGCCCCTGAACGCAAGCTCCGCGCGGACAGAACCCCCCGCGCACGAGGAGATCGCATGACGACGTTCCAGCCGGCCGCGATCCCCGGCCAGCCGCCCCCGCCGGACTCCGTGCCGCCCCGCGACTCCACGGCGCAGGCGCCGACCTCGGTGTCACGGCTGAACGACACCATCCGCGGCTTCATCCAGACGTGGGGCTCGGTATGGGTCGAGGGCGAGATCACGGCGTGGAACCTGCGTGGCGGCAACGTCTTCGGGCGCCTCAAGGATCTGGTCACCGACGCCACGATCTCGTTCCGGATCTGGTCGTCCACCCGGGAGCGGCTGCCACGCGACCTCAAGGTCGGCGATCACGTCGTCGTGTGCGTCAAGGCCGACTTCTTCGCGCGCACCGGCGACTTCACCTTCGCGGTGTCGGCGATGCGGCACGTCGGGCTGGGCGACCAGCTCGAGAAGCTCGAGCGGCTGCGGGTGCAGCTGCGCGCCGAGGGCCTGTTCGACGCCGCGCGCAAGCGACCGCTTCCGTTCCTTCCTCATGTCATCGGACTGATCACCGGGGAGAACTCCGACGCCGAGAAGGACGTCCACCGCAACGCCGAGCTGCGCTGGCCGCAGGTGCGGTTCCGAACGAAGTACGCCGCAGTGCAGGGCGACCGCTGCGTGCCCGAGACGATCGCCGCGCTCAAGGCGCTGGACGCAGCCCCGGACGTCGACGTCATCATCATCGCGCGCGGCGGCGGCGACCCGCAGACCCTGCTCGGCTTCAGCGACGAGAGGCTGCTGCGGGCGGTGGCGGCCTCGTCGACGCCGGTGGTCAGCGCGATCGGCCACGAGAACGACCACCCGCTCCTGGATGACGTCGCAGACCTGCGCGCGTCGACGCCGACGGATGCGGCCAAACGCGTCGTTCCCGATGTGGCCGAGCAGAGGGCGCTCGTGGCCCAGCTGCGCGCCCGCCTCACCTCGCGCCTCACCCAGCGGGTCACGCACGACATCGCCCAGCTCGAGCAGCTGCGGTCCCGCCCGGTGCTCCGGACGCCCGAGTCCCTCCTGACCACGCGCGCACACGAGGTGGAGCTCCTCGCGGCCCGCGGGCGGGAGCGGATCGACCGGACGCTCGACGCGCACGGCCGCCGCACCGCGGAGCTGCGCGCGACGCTGCGGGCCCTCTCCCCCGCGTCGACGCTCGCCCGGGGCTACGCCATCGCCCAGCTCACCGACGGCGCGATCGTTCGGGATGCGGCGCAGGCGCCCGCGTCGACGCCGGTCGTCGTGACCGTCGGACGCGGCGCGTTCGCGGCCGTCTCGGAGGGTCCGATCGAGGATTCGCACCCCTCGCTGCTCGACGAGCCCGGCGAAGGCGTCGGCGGGCGCGAACCGGCAGAGCCCGATGCGGCTGAGAACTAGGATGGGAGCCATGACCGACACCCGCGGCGCCGTGACCGACGTCGCGTCGCTGACGTTCGAGCAGGCGCGCGACGAGCTCGTCCGCGTCGTCGCGGAGCTGGAGCAGGGAGCACCCACGCTGGAGCAGGCCCTCGCGCTGTGGGAGCGGGGCGAAGCCCTCGCCGCGCGCTGCGAAGAGTGGCTGCTGGGAGCCAAGCGTCGCCTGGATGCCGCCCGCGCGTCGACCGCCGGTTCCTCGGACGGGAACGGAGCGCCCTGATGGCCGACCAGCGACGCATCGTCGCGGAGCTCGGACGACCCGAGACGCCCGAGGAGACCGCGAACCGCAAGGCCGAGGCGTCCCGGGTGTACCGCGCGAGCCAGAACACGCGCAACCTCATCGCGGCGCTCCTGGTCACCCTCGCCGTCGTCGCCGTCATCGTCTTCGCCGTGCCGCGGGGCACGCCGCCCGAGCGCGAGCCGATCGACGTGACGGCCGAGGCCGAGCGGGTCGCAGCCGCCGAGAAGCGCACGGTCATCGCACCGGAGGTGCCCGAGACCTGGCGCGTCAACCGTGCGGCCGTCGAGAGCGACGAGTCGGTGCGGGCGTGGACCGTCGTCTACGCTCCCCCCGGCGACGGCGCCCCGTTCCTGCGGATCGCGCAGGGCTTCGACGCCGACGAGGGCTGGACGACGCGGCTGCTGGCCGGATCGGCGCCCGAGGACTCGACGACGATCGACGGCATCGTGTGGGACTCGTACCGGCTCGACGCCGGACGGACCGGAAACGTCTCGGTGGCCCTGGCCGCACGGGCCGGTGCCGACACGGTCGTGATCTACGGCGTCGCCGACGCACAGACCCTCGAGACCGCTGCCGAGGCGGTCTCCGACCAGATCATCACCCTGCGTGAGGAGGCCGAGTGAGCGAAAAGCCGACGCCGGATCAGGTGTGGGAGGAGATGCGCCGCGGCAACGCGCGCTTCGTCGCCGGAGAACCACGTCATCCCCGCCAGGACGCCGACCGCCGGCATGAGCTCGCGAACGGACAGCGGCCGCGGGCCGCGCTGTTCGGATGCGCCGACTCACGACTGGCCGCCGAGATCATCTTCGACAAGGGCCTGGGCGACCTGTTCGTCGTGCGCAACGCGGGTCAGGTCGTCTCGGACTCGGTCATCGGCAGTCTGGAGTACGCCGTCGCCGTCCTGAACGTCCCCCTCATCGTGGTGCTCGCGCACGACGCGTGCGGAGCGGTGCAGGCCGCGATCGACAGCACCGACGCCGACTCCCCGGCGCTGCCGCCGCACATCTGGCGTCTGATCGCGCCGATCGTGCCCGCCGTGCGGCGCGTGCAGCGCGCGAGCGCGGTCGACGGCGTCGCGCCCGACAGCATCGACGCCGAAGAGGTCGGCCGTGAGCACCTCCGCGACACCGTCACCGAGCTCCTGCACTCGTCGGAGCTGATCAGCGACGCGGTCGCCGAGGGGCGCCTGGCGATCGTCGGCGCCAACTACCGTCTCGCCGAAGGCACCGCGGTCCCCCACGTCGCCGTGGGGCTCGCGGCGCAGGCGTGACCCGATCCCGTACCGAACATAAGGAAAACGACGACGTGACCGACATCGAGTACCGCATCGAGCACGACACCATGGGCGAGGTCCGCGTGCCCAGGAACGCGCTCTATGCCGCCCAGACCCAGCGCGCCGTGGAGAACTTCCCCATCTCGGGCGACCCGTTGGAGCCGGCGCAGATCATCGCGCTCGCGCGCATCAAGAAGGCCGCCGCGCTCGCGAACAAGGAGCTCGGCACGCTCGACGCGGACATCGCGGATGCCATCGCCGGCGCCGCCGACCGCATCATCGGCGGTGAGTTCCTCGACCAGTTCCCGATCGACGTCTACCAGACCGGCAGCGGCACGTCGTCGAACATGAACATGAACGAGGTCCTCGCGACCCTCGCCTCGCAGGCGCTCGGGGCCACGGTGCACCCGAACGATCACGTGAACGCGTCGCAGTCCTCCAACGACGTCTTCCCCACCTCCGTGCACATCGCCGTCACGCAGGAGCTCATCGACGACCTCATCCCGGCACTGGACCACCTGGCCGTCGCGCTCGAGGCGAAGGCCGAGGCCTGGAAGGACGTCGTCAAGTCGGGGCGCACGCACCTGATGGATGCCACCCCGGTGACCCTCGGGCAGGAGTTCGGCGGGTACGCCCGGCAGATCCGGCTGGGCATCGAGCGCGTGCAGGCGGTGCTGCCGCGCGTCGCCGAGGTGCCGCTGGGCGGCACGGCCGTCGGGACCGGCATCAACACGCCGCTGGGGTTCCCGCAGCGGGTCCTCGAGCTCATCGTGGCCGAGACGGAGCTTCCGATCACCGAGGCGAAGGACCATTTCGAGGCCCAGGCCAACCGGGACGGCCTCGTCGAGGCATCCGGCGCGCTGCGCACCATCGCCGTGTCGCTCACCAAGATCAACAACGACCTGCGCTGGATGGGTTCCGGCCCCAACACGGGTCTGGGCGAGCTGCACATCCCCGATCTGCAGCCGGGCTCGTCGATCATGCCGGGCAAGGTGAACCCGGTGATCCCGGAGGCCACGCTGATGGTGTGCGCCCGCGTGATCGGCAATGACGCGACCGTGGCGTGGGCCGGCGCGTCGGGCTCGTTCGAGCTGAACGTGGCGATCCCCGTCATGGGCACCGCGGTGCTGGAATCCATCAGCCTGCTGGCCAACGCGACGCGCATCCTCGCGGACAAGACCATCGACGGCCTCGAGGCCAACGTGGAGCGCGCCGCGGCGTACGCGGGGATGTCGCCGTCGATCGTGACGCCGCTGAACAAGCTCATCGGGTACGAGGCGGCGGCCAAGATCGCCAAGCACTCGGTCGCCAAGGGCATCACCGTGCGCGAGGCCGTCATCGACCTCGGCTACGTCGAGCGCGGCGAACTCACCCTCGAGCAGCTCGACGACAAACTCGATCTGCTCTCGATGACGCACCCGGGCTGAGTCGCACCACGTGCCCCAGGAGCGGTTCGGGCGCAATAATCGGGGGGTGGCTCGGACACCCCGCCCCATCCCCGCGCGCGTCAGGATCCTCTCGGCGATCCTGGCCGTGGCGTGCGTGGGCCTGGCCATCGTGGGCAGCGTCACATTCATGGTGCAGCGCGAGCAGGTCATCGCCGGCGTGAACGCTCGCCTGGACGCCCAGGTGCAGTCCCTGCGCGGGGTCGCCGACCGCAGCAGCGTCGAGGAGACCGGCTCGGGCGCGGAACCCGCCACCGAGGACGCCGACGTCAGCGATTACGCGTCGATCGACGACTACCTCCGGGCCGTCGTCGCCCGCCTCGTTCCGGCTCGCAACGAGGCATCCCTCGCTCTCATCGACGGGGTGGCGCGATACAAGCCGGCGACGCTGTCGGGCTTCGACATCTCCGACAACACGGCGTTCATCGAACGCGTTCTCGACGAGACGGCGGGCGGCACGGCCAAGAAGGGGACGGCGGTCACCGATCAGGGGTCGCTGCGCTACGTCGCCATCCCGGTCACGATGCCGGGGGACCCCCGCACGGGACTGTACGTGCGCGTCGTCGACCTCGGCGCCGAGCTCGAGCCGGTCACCGTCGCGATGATCACGTACGTCATCGCGGCGCTCATCGTGCTCGGCGCCATCGCCGTGGTGGGCTGGTTCGTGACGGGCAGGCTCCTCTCCCCCATCCGGCATCTCCGCGAGACGGCGAACGCCATCTCGATCACCGACCTGTCGCCGCGCCTGTCCGCCGAGGGCAACGACGACATCGCCGACCTGTCGCGCACCGTCAACTCGATGCTCGACCGCCTGGAGGGGTCCGTCGACGTGCAGCGGCAGCTGCTGGACGATGTGCGGCACGAGCTGAAGACGCCGATCACGATCGTGCGCGGCCACCTCGAGCTGATGGACCCGCGAGACGCCGATGACGTCGCCTCCGCCCGCGAGATCGGCATGGCCGAACTCGACCGGCTCGCGCGACTGGTGGAGGACATCGACCTGCTGGCCGCGGCCGAGGGCGACTCGTACACGATGCGCGAGGTCGACCTGGCGGCGCTGACCGCGCGTGTCGGGGAACTCGTCGCCGTGATCCCCGGGCACACGTGGACCGTCGAGGCCCACGCTGAGGGCGTCACCGTCGGCGACCAGGACCGGCTGCTGCAGGCGTGGCTCCAGCTCGCCGACAACGCCGCGAAGTACACGCCCGCCGGGTCGCCGATCGAGATCGGAAGCGCACTGGATGCCGGCGGTGCGCGGCTGTGGGTGCGCGACCACGGCGCCGGCATCCCGCACGGCGCACGCCACCGCATCTTCCGCCGGTTCGACCGCGCCCACGGCAAGCGGACGATCGGGGGCTCGGGGCTGGGGCTTGCGATCGTCGATGCGATCGCCAAGTCGCACGGCGGTCAGTGCGCCGTGACCGACACACCCGGCGGCGGAGCGACCTTCACGATCCATCTGCCGCCGACCACGGCGGAGCTGCCGGCGCCCGTGCGGGCAGGCGATGTCGTGCTGCAACGGGAGGCCGCCGGATGACGAAGATCCTCATCGTCGAGGACGAACCGCGCATCGCCTCGTTCGTCAGTCGCGGGCTTGAAGCGGCGGGATACGAGACCGTGCGCATCGAGGACGGCGCGGAGGGCCTGGCCGCGGCCCTGCGCGGCGACGGCGACCTCGTGCTGCTGGACGTCGGCCTGCCGAGCATGGACGGGTTCGAGGTGCTGCGGGAGCTGCGCGCCCGCGGGTCGGCCATCCCGGTGATCATGCTGACCGCCCGCTCCAGCACACGGGACACCGTCGAGGGCCTCGAGGCGGGTGCGAACGACTACGTCTCGAAGCCGTTCACCTTCGAGGAGCTGCTGGCACGGGTCCGGTCGCGGCTGCGCGAGAACATGCCGCAGCCGAGCGTATCGATCTCGCACGGCGGCGTCGTGCTCGACGTGCTCGCGCGGCGCGCGACGGTCGATGACCGCGAGGTCGACCTCTCGGCCCGCGAGTTCGCGCTCGCGGAGCAGTTCCTGCGCAACCCCGGCCGGGTGCTCAGCCGCGAACTGCTCCTGAGCCGGGTGTGGGGGCTGGACTTCGACCCGGGCTCGAACGTCGTCGATGTCTATGTGCGATATCTGCGAGGGAAGCTCGGTGCCGACCACATCGTGACGGTGCGCGGCGCCGGCTATCGCTGGGAGTGACGCGCTCGCAGCCCGCCGCCCGCCCCTGACGGAGAAGAAGCCCCCGGTGTTGGGGGACACCGGGGGCTGGAAAGGCCGGACTGGGGGATCCGGCCGTCTCAGTCGCGCCAGACTGGGGATTCGCGCGACTGATCCTGATTCACGTCGCCGCCGGGGGCATGCCACCGGTCGTCGCCGTTCGAACCCGCGATCGCGGGAAGTCTCTGCAGAGTGCCGACGAGCCGGCCGGCGCCGTCCTCGCCGGAGGCGGACCGCTTCTCGGACCCGCGGCCGTTGCCGCCGTCGGCCTTGGTGTAGCGCTCCTCGAGGCGAGCGATCCACTCCTCCACCCGCTCGGGCGACCAGCCGCGTGCCGCAGCCCACGCACGGACGGCGTCCCACGAGCCGGCTGCCACGGATGCCGCCTCCGCCTCCTCGCGGGTCGCGGGCGCCTGCGGCGCCGACGGCGTCTGGGGCGCGGCCGACACCACCGGGGCGGGGGCAGGCGGCGGCGCCGGGTCCGCGGGCGCCGGCGGGGTCGGGTCGGACGGCCGCTGCGCGTCCACGACGTACGGGTCCGGCGCCTGCACCGTCTCGGGACGCGACGTCGATGCGGAGACCCCGTCCGTGCCCGTGCCGGAGCCGTCGTTCATCGCGGCGGCCGGTACCAGCACCCGGGCCGCGGCCATGTCGGAGCCGGACGAGTCGGCGAGCGCTGCGGAGGTGGTCAGCGCGACCGCGCAGATGACGGCGACGCTCGCCGCGACGGCGGACACGCCGCCGACCACGAGCCCCGTGCGTCCGTCCACGGTCATCCTTCCTCTCCGCGCGCCAAGAGCGCTGCACCCCGAAGATCTGCGCCCGGGAAGCGCCTCATCAATCGTGCCAGACCGTCGGAGTGGTTCCCGACACCACGAGTGAGACTCTTCTCATTGCGAAGCACCTCTTCGCGCGGTGTCCGGGACCCGGAAGGGGCCGGGATGCGGCATCCCGGCCCCCTCCGTCGGCTCAGGCCAGCTCGCCGGCCTCCAGCAGATCCGTCACCAGGGCGGCGATCGCCGACCGCTCGGAGCGGACGAGGGTCACGTGCCCGAACAGCCCGTGCCCCTTGAGCGTCTCGATCACCGACGCGACGCCGTCGTGGCGGCCCACTCGCAGGTTGTCGCGCTGGCCGACGTCGTGGGTGAGCACCACGCGGGAGTTCTGCCCGATGCGGCTGAGCACCGTCAGCAGGACGTTGCGCTCCAGCGACTGGGCCTCGTCGACGATCACGAAGGCGTCGTGCAGCGATCGTCCGCGGATGTGCGTGAGCGGCAGCACCTCGAGCAGCCCGCGCTCGATCACCTCATCGAGGACGTTCGTCGAGACCACCGAGCCGAGGGTGTCGAAGACCGCCTGCCCCCACGGGTTCATCTTCTCCTGCTGATCGCCGGGGAGGTACCCCAGCTCCTGGCCGCCGACGGCGAACAGCGGGCGGAAGACGATGATCTTGCGCTGCTGCTGCCGCTCGAGGACCGCCTCCAGCGCCGCGCACAGGGCGAGCGCCGACTTGCCGGTGCCCGCTCGCCCTCCGAGCGAGACGATGCCGACCTCCGGGTCCAGCAGGAGGTCGATCGCGATGCGCTGCTCGGCGGAGCGACCGTGCAGGCCGAACACGTCCCGATCCCCGCGCACCAGGCGGTACTCGCCGTCGCCGACGACGCGCCCCAGAGCGGAGCCGCGCTCGGAGTGGATGATCAGCCCGGTGTTGACCGGGAGCCCGCGCACCTCGTCGCTCGCCGCGACCTCGCTCTCGTAGAGGTCGCTGATCTCATCGCCCGAGACGTCGAGCTCGGCGATGCCGGTCCAGCCGGAGTCGACGGCCTGCTCGGCCAGGTACTCCTCGGCGATCACACCGAGGGAGGCCGCCTTGACGCGCATCGGCAGGTCCTTGGAGACGACGGTGACCTCCTGCCCGTCCTGGGCGAGGTGCATGGCCACGGCGAGGATCCGGCTGTCGTTGTCGCCGAGCCGCATGCCGGAGGGCAGCACCGTGGGATCGGTGTTGTTCAGCTCGACGCGCAGCGTGCCGCCCGCGCCGACGGGGACCGGGAAGTCCAGTCGTCCGTGTTCGACCCGCAGCTCGTCGAGATGACGCAGCGCCTGGCGGGCGAAGTACCCGATCTCAGGATCATGGCGCTTGCCCTCGAGCTCGGTGATCACCACGACGGGGATCACGACGTTGTGCTCGGCGAACCGGAAGAACGCGCGCGGATCGCTCAGCAGCACCGACGTGTCGAGCACGTAGGTGCGAAGCTGCTGATCCGTCCCGTCGACCTGCTCGTAGTCCTGACGGCGCTGCTTGTGTGGTGCTGATGTGGTCACAACCCACTCCCGCCCCGGGTCGGAAACCCGGCAGTCACGAGTCGGCCGTGGGCCACGAGTCGTGATCCGAGAGGCCGACTCGACCGGGCGCCTTGCCCGATGTCATGACCGTACGACTCGGCGACGACATCCCGGGACCTCGACACGCCCGCAATTCGTGACGGAGAGGTGAATTCCGGATGCCGTGTCGCGGGCGAGTGCGAAGCCCGGGTGCGTCACCACGTCCGTGCCGAGGAGAAGGCCGCGAGCGCGTCGCCGAACAGCCGCAGCGTGTCGGCTCCCGTGCCGACGTGCGGCGCCACCCGGATGCGCCCGGCCCGCACCGTCACGGTGAGGCCGTGGTTGGCAAGGGATGCCGCCAGCGGCGCGGCATCCCGCGGCGCCGGCTCCAGCGTCACGATGCCCGCCCGCTGCTCGGGCTCGCGCGGCGTGATGACCGGGATGCCGTAGCGGTCGGCGAAGAAGATGACATCGCCCGTGCGGGCGGCCAGCTCCGTCTCGATGGCCGCCACGCCCACGTCGGCGACGTCGCGCAGCGCCGTGGCCAGTCGTGCGGCGGCCAGCGTGTCCGGTCCGGAGACGGTGTACGCCTGCGCGGATCGCGCCGGCGCCGGCACCTCGTCGACGGGCAGGTCGCCCTCGACGCCGCGGAAGCCCGAGAGCACCGGCGTGATGCGCTCGAGGGCGCGGTCGCCGAACCACGCGAAGCCGGTGCCGCGGCCGGCGCGCAGCCACTTGTACCCGTGCCCGCACACCACATCGGCCGCGCCGTAGTCGGCGTCCACCATGCCGAATGCCTGGACGGCGTCGACGATGAGCAGGCGGTCGCCGATGACCTCGCGCAGACCGGCGAGATCGGCGCGATATCCGGTGCGGAAGTCGACGAGGCTGACCGCGAGCGCTCGCGTCCGCTCGGTGAGCGCAGCCCGCACCACATCGGGCGTGATCCGGCCGTCCGGCGGCTCCAGCCACTGGAGCTCGAGGGACCCGAGCGCGTCGGCCGCTCGCGTCGCGGCGACGGTGAGACTCGGGAACTCCCCCCGCCCCAGCATCAGCCCGCCCTCCAGACCGTAGACGGCATGCATGAGCCCGTAGGTCGCGGACGGCTGCAGCACGACCTGATCCATGGCGACGTCCATGAGGTCGGCCACGAGCTCGCGTGCTTCGCGCACGTGATCGGTGACCAGGCGGATGCCGGCGCTCCGTCCCGATCCCAGCAGCTCGGTGTCGCCCTGAGCCTCTTCGCGGACGGCGGGAGCGAGCGGTCCGAAGGCAGCCCAGTCCAGGTAGCCCGGTTCCCCATCGAACGACTGCAGATACGTCTCGAGATCCCCCATCCGCGTCATTCTGGCAGAGCGACGACGGAGACGGCCAGATGCCCTGATGACGGCGGATTCCGCTCCGAGCCGGGCTCAGCCCCCGAACCGGCGGTCCCGCGACGAGAAGTCGCGGATCGCCCGCAGGAAGTCCACCTCGCGCAGGTCCGGCCCCAGGGCTTCGACGAAGTAGAACTCGCTGTGGGCGCTCTGCCACAGCAGGAAGTCGCTCAACCGCTGCTCGCCCGACGTGCGGATCACCAGATCCGGGTCGGGCTGGCCTCCGGTGTAGAGGTGCTCGCCGATCTGCTCCGGGGTGAGGCTGGCGGCGAGCTCCTCGAGCGAGCCGCCGCTCTCGTGATGCTTGGCGATGATGCTGCGCACGGCGTCGACGATCTCGCTGCGACCCCCGTAGCCGACGGCGAGGTTCACGTGCATGCCGGGGTTGTCCTTCGTGCGC
>JAPSKH010000069.1 GCA_031177765.1 Microbacterium sp.
AGTAGCGGGTCTGCGTCCACTGGTAGCCCACCCACATCGCCCCGGCAAGGAGGGCGAGCACGAGGAGGACGCCGGCGATCCAGCCGACGCGGCGGCGCCGCGCCCGACGACGGTCCTCCTCGATGAGCTCCTCGAGGAAGTCCGACGACGGCTCGTAGTGGGTCGGCTCGTTGGCGGCCTGACGGTTCGGATGCAGCCAGCTGGTGCGGCCGGGACGCGCTGCGGGAACGTCGACGCCGCTCGGGTTGGAAGCCGAGCCGACGATCGTCGGAGTGCCCGAGAACAACGGATGGTGCCCTCCGACGTCGACGATGACGATCGTGACGTTGTCGGGAGCGCCGCCGTCGAGCGCCTGCTTCAGCAGGATGTCGGCGGTCCGCCCGGGCGCCAGACCCTGCCCGAGCGCCTTCGCGGTGTGCGCGTCGTCGACCACGCCCGACAGGCCGTCGGAGCACAGCAGCCAGCGGTCGCCCGGCTGCGTGGGCATGATGAACGTGTCGATCTCGGGGTCGGCATCCATGTCGCCGAGCACCCGCATGAGGACGGACCGGCGCGGGTGGTAGCGCGCCTCCTCCGGTGTGATGCGCCCGGAGTCCACCAGGCGCTGGACGAAGGTGTGGTCGGTGGTGATCTGGGTGAGCGCGCCGTCGCGGTACAGATAGATGCGCGAGTCGCCGATGTGGGCGATGACGGCGTAGTCGTCGACCATGAGCAGCGCGCTGACGGTCGTGCCCATGCCGGCGAGCTCGGGTTTGACGTTCACCGTGTCGATCAGTCGCACCGCGGTGTCCGAGATCGCGTCGCGCAGGGCGGCCTCGGCGGCCGTGGGCGAGTCGTACGGCCCGTCCAGCTCCTCGAGCCGGGCGATCGCGAGGCTGGAGGCGACGTCGCCGCCCGCGTGGCCGCCCATGCCGTCGGCGACGACGAACAGGTTCGATCCCGCGAATCCGGAGTCCTGGTTGTTGGAGCGCACCTTGCCGGTGTGCGAGATCGCCGCGCTCGAACCCTGGAAGACCATGCCTGAGGGATCCGCCCGTTACTTCCGCAGCTCGAAGGTCGTCGCGCCGACCTTGATCGGGGCGCCGATCTTCACCGGGACGGGCGAGGTGACGCGCGTGCCGTCGTGCCAGGTGCCGTTGGTGGAATCGAGGTCCTGGATCATCCACTGGTCGCCCCACAGCACCAGGCGGGCGTGGTGGCTGGAGGTGTAGTCGTCGCGGATCACCAGGCCCGACTCGCTGGACCGGCCGATCGTGAGCGACTCGTTCCCGAGGGGCAGTTCGAGGCCGGCTTTGGGGCCGCTGGTGATCACGATGCGGGATGCCGTCGTGGTCGTCGCCGGCCCGTCAGCCGGTGACGGCGCGGGCGCGGGTGTGAACGGCGCGGTGGCCGACGAGGGCCGTGCGGGGGCGGCGGGGGCCGGCGATCCGGCTGCCGCCGGGGCCGGGGCATCCGGCAGCTTCCGCACCTTCACGCCGAACAGGTCTGCGCGCAGCGAATAGATGACGGCGAAGACGAACGCCCACAGCACCACGAGGAACCCGATGCGCAGCAGGAGCAGGGTCAGTTCGCTCATGCGAGCGGCCCTCCGTCGCGAAGATCGAACGCGCGGGTGGCGTCCTCTGCGGACATGCGCGGCTTGGGTGGCGCGGCCTGCGGCACGACGCGGAACACGATGTCGGTGCGCCCGATCGTCACGGTCGACTCCGGCGGAAGGGCCGCCTCGGTGATCTTGCGGCCGTCCAGCGAGGTGCCGTTCGTGGAGTTCATGTCGCGGACCATCGCGCGCTCGCCGTCCCACAGGATCTCGACGTGCTTCCGGCTGGTGCCGGCGTCCGAGATGGTGATGTCGGCGTCGCTGCCCCGCCCGATCACCGTGCGGGACTTCGTCAGGGGGATGCGCCGGCCCTCCACGTCGACGACGCCGCGCCACGACACGTTGCCGCCCTGGGCGGTGGAGGACTCCACGCGCAGCGTGCCGGTGGAGAGCTGCTCGTCGCGCTGGAGCGAGATCGACACCGGACCGGCGAACGAGTACCCCTGGGCCTTGGCGTGCTTGTGGACCAGCGTGTCGAGTTCGTGGCGGAGCGCGTCGCCGAGCGCCGACATCCGGTCGTCGTCGGAGGGCGCGAGTCGCACGGTGAACGTGTTGGGCGCGAGGATGCGATCGCGCGCGACGACGGCGGCCTGCTTGTCGAGTTCGCTGCGCAGCGCCGACGCGATTTCGACGGGCTGGATGCCGCTGCGGAAGGTCTTCGCGAAGGCGCTGTTCACAGCGCGCTCGAGACCTTTCTCGAAGCTGTCAAGTAGTCCCACGGGGCTCCTCGGGGGCGGGGGTGCCGGTTGCTACATGCTAGTTGCACAGCCTGGACTGATCATGAATCCCCGTCCGACCGGGCGCGTTCGGCTGCTGCCGCGTCGCATGATATCCTCGGGAAGTTGAGTCTCGCGGAATCCTCGGATGCCGCGGCTCGCGCGAGTGGCGGAATAGGCAGACGCGCTGGCTTCAGGTGCCAGTGCCCGAAAGGGCGTGGGGGTTCAACTCCCCCCTCGCGCACAGCAAGGC
>JAPSKH010000037.1 GCA_031177765.1 Microbacterium sp.
CGGCGGCGGGTGTCGTGGCGGTGGATGTCGCGTCGGCGGCGTACCCTCGAAGGCGTGACACCCGAGCTCGCCGCCCGCATCGTCGCGGACTCCCGCGATCGGGTGGCGTGGGTACGCGCTCGCTCCCGCGGCATCACGGCGACCGACGTCGCGACCCTCACCTCCGACCGGGCGATCTCGCGCGCCGCGGACGCCAAGCTGATGGGCTCGGGGTTCTCCGGCAACGCCTACACCGCGCACGGGCGGGCGCGTGAACCCGAGATCGCCGCATGGGTCGCGGCGACACACGGCATCCAGCCGTCGTCGGCGCTGTTCCACGCCGTGATCGAGAAGCGCCACCTCGCGACGCCGGACGGCATCGCCGTCGACGGCGCCGGACGCGTCATGCTGGCCGAGATCAAGACGACGAACAAGCCCTGGCGCAGCATCCCGCGGTCCTATCTCCGGCAGGTGTGGTGGCAGCAGCACGTCCTCGGCGCCGAGCGCACGCTCGTGGCATGGGAGCAGCACGACGGCTTCGTACCCGTCGACGACGAGCCGCGCTGCGCGTGGGTCGACCGTGATGAAGCCGAGATCACCAAGCTCGTGCGGCTGGCCACCGCGCTCATCGACGAGCTCTACCGTCGCACGCAGCTGAGCCGCGTCGGCGCGCACGCACACCGCGACGGACAGCGGATGCCTCACCCGCCGGCTCCGGTTCGCCAGCCGTTCCGCGCCCTCGCGCTCGCCGACTGAGTCCTGCGTCGGCCCGCCCGCCGACCGGAGCCCACGATCGGCCTCGCTCGCCGACTGAGTCCGGCGTCGCCCCCGCCCGCCGGCCGAGCCCACGGTCGGCCTCGCCGACCGCGCGCGACGATCATCGGAGGGTGGTGATCTGCTTCGCCGTGGCATCCCACACGCGAAGCCCGATCGCCTCGGCGGCGATCAGAGGTGCCTCGATGACGGCGAGCGCGTGCGCCAGGCGGTCGGCGTCGAGGCGCCGGGCCAAGGTCACGTGCGGCGACCACCGGTCGGGCGCGGTGTTGGCATAGCGCGGCTCGGGCGGCCCGAGCCTGTGTGCGACCTGGCGGTGGAGGTCCAGCAGCGCCTGGGTGACGACGACCTGACGCGTGAGGACGAACTGCCCCCGCCGCCCGAAGAGGAGCACCCCGCTGAGATCCAGTGGCAGCGGCAGGATGTCGGCCACGTCGGCGACCACGGAAGGGTCGACGTCGTCGCGGACGGCGACGGTCACGTGGGGACGGTTGCTCGGCGACGGATTGCGCCCCGAGCTGGGCAGCGCGGCTTCGATGAGCCGCGCCCAGTCCGCGCGCACGGCGTCTTCGGCGGCGGCATCAAAGGTCACTTCGACGCTGAACACCCTCCCATCCTGGCCAAGGAATCCTCGTGAGGGCCCGACATCGAACGATCGGCCACCACGGGAATAGTTGACCCATGTCAACGATTGGCATATAGTTGACCGTGATCAACTGTTGACCCTTGTCAACCATTCTCTCCGCGCCACCGCCGCCGCGTTCCCCGTCGTCTGAACGAAGGACTCACATGGCCACGTCTCCCACTCCGACCGGGTCGGCCGCCGCCGCCGACGAGCGGCGTCAGCACCGTCGCGTGCTGCAGGCGCTCTCCGGCCTCCTCCTCGGCATGTTCGTGTCGATGCTCGCCTCGACCGTCGTCTCGACCTCGCTCCCGGTCATCGTGCACGATCTGGGCGGCGACCAGGCTGCGTTCACGTGGGTCGTCACGGCGACGCTGCTGACCACCGCCATCTCGACTCCCGTCTGGGGCAAGCTCGCCGACCTGTTCAACCGAAAGCTGCTGATCCAGCTCGCCATCGTCCTCTTCGTGCTCGCGACGGCGGCGGCCGGATTCTCGCAGGACCCGGGCATGCTGATCGCCTTCCGCGCGGTGCAGGGCGTGGGCGCCGGCGGTCTCGCCGCACTCAGCCAGGTGATCATGGCCGACATCATCAGCCCGCGCGAGCGCGGTCGCTACATGGGCCTGTTCGGCGCCGTGATGGCGGTGGCCACGGTCGGCGGCCCCCTTCTCGGGGGTCTCATCACCGACACGCTGGACTGGCGCTGGAACTTCTTCATCGCGCTCCCGTTCGCCGTGGCCGCCCTCGTCATCCAGCAGCGCACGCTGCATCTTCCCGCCCGGCCGAAGACGAAGGTGCGCATCGACTACCTCGGCATCGTGCTGCTGTCGACGGCGGTCTCGCTCCTGCTCATCTGGGTGACGGGCGCCGGCGAGGACTACGACTGGTGGAGCACCGAGACCATCCTCATGGTCGGCGGCGCCCTCGCGGCGGCGGCCCTGTTCGTCATCGTCGAGCTGCGCTCGAAGGAGCCGCTCGTCCCTCTGACGCTCTTCCGCAACCGCACCTTCACCCTCGCCGTGGTGGCGTCCATCGCCATCGGCATCGCGATGTTCGGCACGTCGGTCTTCCTCAGCCAGTACATGCAGATGGCGCGCGGCGCGACGCCCACCGAGGCGGGCCTCATGACCATCCCGATGATCGCCGGGCTGCTCCTCGCCTCGATCGTCATCGGCGGCCTCGTCACCCGGCACGGGCACTGGAAGCCGTACCTCATCGTCGGCGGCGTGCTGCTCATCGCGGGCTCCTCCCTGCTGTCGACGATCCATTACGACACCCACTTCGCCCTCGTCTCGCTCTACATGTTCCTGCTCGGCGCAGGCGTCGGCATGACGATGCAGAACCTGGTCCTCATCGTGCAGAACACCGCGAAGCCGAGCGAGATCGGCGTGGCGAGCTCCGGGGTGACGTTCTTCCGCAGCCTCGGCGGCACGATCGGCGTCTCGGTGATGGGCGCCGCCCTGGCCAGCTCCGCCACGGATCTCGTCGCCGACCGTCACGCCGACATCGGCGCGGCGATCGCCGGACTCGGCGAGAAGGGCGCGGCCATCGCGCAGCAGCTGCAGTCCGGCGCCATCCCGCAGGTGTCGGCCCTTCCCGAGAGCGTCCGCGTCATCTTCGAGGACATCTACGCGCAGGCCATCGCCCACTCCTTCCTCATCGGCGTGCCCCTGTCGGTGCTGAGCCTCGTCGCGATCGTGTTCCTTCCCAACGTGCCCCTGACGCGCATGACGACGAGCGAGCGGGTCAACGCGAGCGAGGCCGACCTCGCGACGGTCTCCACCGCCGAGGGCATGGGTGCGCTGACGGCGACCGGGACAGTGACGGCGACGGCGCCGACGACGGATGCCTCCCGCCCCGCCGATCCGCAGGAGCAGGAGGGAGCGGCGGACGGGGCTCCCGCCGCCCGCCGCTAGTGTCGATCACGATGACTTCCGACGACACTCGAGCGGCGCGCACCGAGGCGGTGCGCGCCCTCGAGGCGGAGTTCGGCGAGCTGATCAACCGCTTCCGCCGCATCATCACCGAGAACGCCAACCGGGTGAGCCCGGGGATGCTGCCGGGCGCGTACAAGGTCTTCACCACGATCGTGCGCCGTGAGGGGATCACCCTGTCGGCGCTCGCCGAGACCCTCATGGCCGACAAGGGGCAGATCAGCCGCACGGTGCGCGAGCTCGAGCAGCTCGGGCTGGTGCAGCGAACGCCCGACCCGGCCGACGGGCGGTCGAGCCTGCTCTCCCCCACACCCGAGGGCCTGGAGCGTCTGGCCGCCGCGCGGGCCCCGCAGGAGAGCACCCTCGTCGACGCCCTCGAGGAGTGGTCGCTCGACGACATCCGCAACCTCACCCGGCTTCTGCACGCCCTCACCGCCGGTCAGGCGCCCGACGCGTGAGTCGTGCCCGGGTCAGACCTCGGTGAAGTCGTACTCCTGGAACGCGGCCACCTCGGGGACCCATCGGTCGGCGACGAACGACACGTGCGCCGGGTGGTCGTTGTACGCCTGATACGCCCGCTGGTCGGCGAATGTCATGGCGAACTGGTACGCCAGGTCGCTCTTCGGGCTCACCTGGCGGCTGATCCCGAACTCCTCGACGCCCGGTATCGACGTGAGCGCGGCCTCGGCATCGGCCAGGAACTCCCGCTCTGCGGCGGAGCCCGCCGGGTGGACCAGCCGGAACACCACCGTGTGACGGATCGGCATGCCGGCGCCTACTGGTTCGAGAACGCCGCGTCGAAGGATGCCTCCGGCCGCTTCCACAGCAGCGAACGGACGAACTCCACCGCCTGCGCCGCCCCGTGGAGCCGGTCCATGCCCGCGTCCTCCCACTCGATCGAGATCGGCCCGGTGTAGCCGATCGCGTCGAGAGCGCGGAACGCGTCCTCCCACGGCACGTCGCCATGCCCGGTGGAGTAGAAGTCCCAGCCGCGACGCGGGTCGCCCCACGGCAGGTGCGACCCGAGGACGCCCGCCCGGCCGTTCTGGGGACGCATCCGCGTGTCCTTGCAGTCCACGTGGTAGATCCGGTCCTGGAAGTCCCAGATGAAGCCGACCGGGTCGATGTTCTGCCACATCATGTGCGAGGGGTCCCAGTTGAACCCGAAGGCCGGGCGGCGGCCGATGGCGTCGAGGGCGCGCACGCTGGTCCAGTAGTCGTACGCGATCTCGCTGGGGTGGACCTCGTGCGCGAACCGCACTCCCTCGTCGTCGAAGACATCGAGGATCGGGTTCCACCGGTCGGCGAAGTCCTCGTAGCCGCGGTCGATGACCTCGCCGGGCACGGGCGGGAACATCGCCACGTACGGCCAGATGGACGAGCCGGTGAAGCCGACCACGACGTCGACGCCGAGCTTGCGGGCGACCCGGGCCGCGCGCTTCATGTCCTCCGCCGCCCGCTGCCGGACGCCCTCGGCGTCGCCGTCGCCCCACACGTAGTCGCGCAGGATCGCCTGGTGCCGGAAGTCGATCGGCGCATCGCACACCGCTTGACCTGCGAGGTGGTTCGAGATCGCGTAGACCTTGAGCCCATGCCGGTCCAGGATCTCCAGGCGGGAACGGACGTACGCATCGTCCTCGTCGGCGCGCTTGAGGTCCAGGTGGTCCCCGGATGCGGCGATCTCGAGTCCGTCGTAGCCCCACTCGGCGGCGAGCCGCGCCACCTCCTCGAACGGGAGGTCGGCCCACTGGCCGGTGAACAGGGTCACGGGGTGCGAGGCGGTGGTCATGGCGCGGTCCTCCAGGTCGTGGTTTCAGCGGACATTCGTCGGAAGCGGGATGCCGGCAGCGGCGCACCCGGCGCCGGCGCACCCGGCGGCGGTCCCGCGCGAGACGGCGTCGTTCACAGCGTGGCCTCCCGCGGGTCGCGGTCCTCGGGCACCAGCGGGATGTCGTCGACGGTGCTGCCGAGCTCGATGAAGCGGCCCGCGGCGACGGACTCCTCGATGGCGACCATGGCGTCGAGGATGTGGAACCCGAGCTCGCCGGTGGCGATGTGCGGGCCGCCGCCGCGGATCGCGCGGGCCATGTCGAGCACGCCCAGCCCGCGCCCCGCCTCCACGCCCACGAGCGGGATGCTGTGCCACGCGGCATCCGATCGCATCTGCTCGGGCGTGGGTGCGTGCGTGATCCTCACGTCGCCGCTGAACGTGTTCGGATCGGGGATGACGAGCGTGCCCTCGGTGCCGGTGATCTCCACCACGCCGGTGCGCGCGAGCGGCGAGTCGAAGCTGAAGACGCTCTGGCTCACTCCGCCCTTCTCGAACTGGGCGATCATGTGCACGAGCGTCGGCACTTCCACCGGGAACTCCATCCCGGCCCGCTCGCCGACCCGGATCACGCGGGTGTCGCGGCTGCGCGCTCCGACGGCGGCGACGCGGGCGATAGGCCCGAAGACGTTGATGAGGGTCGAGAGGTAGTACGGGCCCATGTCGAACACCGGCCCGGCGCCGCGTGCGAAGAGGAACTCCGGGTTGGGGTGGAAGATGTCGGGCCCGATGTACTGCATCGAGGTCTGCGCCGACAGCGGCACCCCGATGTCGCCGCGGGCGATCGCGCGGCGGGCGGTCTGCACGCCCGGACCGAGCACGGTGTCGGGCGCGATGCCCACGCGCAGGCCGGCGGCATCCGCCTGCTCCAGGAGAGCGCGCGCCTCGGCCCGGTCGACGCCGATGGGCTTCTCGGACCACACGTGCTTGCCCGCGGCGATGGCCGCCGAGCTCACCGGCACGTGGGCCGCGGGGATCGTGAGGTTCACCACGAGTTCGACGTCGGGATGAGCCAGGACGTCGTCGGGGGTGCCGGACTGGGCGACGCCGTGCTTCTCCGCCTGGGCTGCCGCTCGGGCGGTGTCGAGGTCGCCGAGGATGACGACCCGCACGTCGGGGAAGGATGAGAGGTTCTCCAGGTACGTGTCGCTGATCATCCCGGTGCCGATGAAGCCGACACCGACCGGCCCGGTGCCCGCCATCAGCGGATCCCCCGCTCGACGAGGAACGCCACGGTGCCCGCGAGCCCCTCGAAGATGTCGCCGGCGTACGCGTCGTACTCGACGATGGCGTACTGAAGATGGGGTGCCGCATCCAGGATCTCGGCGAGCGGCACGGCACCCTGACCGGCGGGCACCTGAGCCAGATCGACCGGCCCGTCGCTTCCCGGCAGGAACGGGTCGACGTCGACGCTGCCGTCCTTGACGTGGATGGCCCGCACCCGCTCGCCGAGGCGCGCGACCAGCGCCGGGACATCCTGCTTGCCCACTTGCGCCCAGTAGGCGTCGAGCTCGAGCACGACATCGTCCTCGAGCTCCGAGACGAAGAGCTCGTACGCCGTGACGCCGTCGAAGCTGTGATGGAACTCCTGCGAGTGGTTGTGGTACCCCACCGCCAGCCCGCGCGTCTTCGCGGCCGCCGACGCGCGGTTCAGCAGCTCGGCGGTGCGTCGCACCTCGTCGGCGCTCGCCCAGCGCTCGGGGCTCACCATCGGGTCGATCACGAGCCGCACGTCCAGTTCCGCGGCGGCGTCGAACACCTCGTCGTGCGTCGGGGCGGGATGCTCACCCCCGCCGTATCGCAGCACGTCCGTGACGAGCGGCGCATGCGCGGTCGGGGCGGCCAGTCCCGCCCGGCGCAGCGACGCAGCCAGCTCGGGCGCGCGGCGCACGAAGTCGAAGGCCTCGACCTTGCGGAAGCCGAGTGCCGCGAGCCGCTCGAGGGTGCCGTCGAGGTCGGTCTCGAGCGGTTCGCGGACGGAGTAGAGCTGGACGGAGAGTTCCGGTTCAGGCACGAGACATCCTCACATCGGGAGTGCGGCCGCGTCGGCGGCGCCGGGTCGGTGGTCGATGGTCTCACGCTGCGCCTGCAGCGCGTCGAGGTAGGCGAGCGAGCGCTCGGCGAGGGCATCCTGCGAGGGAGCGAGGGGCCGCCAGACGGAGGCTGCCACGGCGATCGTCGCGTTCTCGCCGGTGAAGCTCTCCAGCCCCAGGATGCCGTCGTAGCCGGCGTCATCGAGCGCGTCCAGCAGTGCCGGCCAGTCGGCGTGGTCGTCGCCGACCGCGCCGCGGTCGGTGCCGCACACCTGGACGTGTCCGATGCGGCCGGCGGCGGCGCGGATGGCGGCATCCGGGCGCTTCTCCTCGATGTTCAGATGGTAGGTGTCCAGGGCGAGCCCGAGACCGGGTCCGAGCAGCGGACCGAGCGCCTCCAGCGCCTGCTCGACGGTGTTGACGACGCTCGTCTCGTACCGGTTGAGCGGCTCGATCGCGAGGGTCAGCCCATCCGCGGCGGCGCGGTCGACGAGCGGTCGCAGGTTGCGGCGCAGCTGCGCGTAGACCTCGACGCGCTCCTCCGCCGTCATGCGCCACGTCACCCCGGTGGGCGCGTAGAAGGGGCCGGCGACGACGGATGCCCCGAGCCGTGCGGCGGCCGCCATGCAGGTGCGCAGGTACTCCTGGGTGGCTGCGACGTTCCCGGCGCGGTCGACGAGCGAGCGCCCCGGACCCATCGCGCCGATCACGACCGGTGCGAGACCGTGTGCGTCGAGCAGGTCGCGCGTGCGGGAGGCATCCCAGTCGCCGGCGCTCTCGAGAGGAAGCTCGATGGCCTGGAAGCCCATCGCCGCGATCCGCGGGACCAGCTCGGCCAGGGAGTCGTCGGTCAACGGCGAGGTCCACACCCACGTGTTGACGCCGATTCTGCGACGCATGCCGCTCCTTGTTCGTGTCGAAATGTCGGTACGGCCGGGCGCACCGCAACCGTGTCCCACTTTCTCGGTCGAATCGGCCCCGAAAGCCTGTTCTTCGGGACATGTCACCGGGAAAGCGGGACACGGTCAGGCGGTTACGGGATCTGGCGCTCCTGCCAGACCTCGGGGTAGCCCGGCAGGTTCTCGCCGCCGAACTTGGCGTAGTGGCCGTCGGGCATGCCCTCGTTGGCCTCGAGGTACTGGTCGACCTCTTCCGCGGTGATCGGCTCCTGCGGCAGGACCCACTCCTTCGGGACCTCCTCGCCGGCGAAGATCTTCTGCGCGGCCAGCAGCGGCGTGCGCCACTGGAAGTTCGAGTAGACCGGAGCAAGGCCCGTCAGACCCGTCTCCTTCCACTTGCGCAGGAAGCTCATCTCGTCCTCACCGGTCATCACCGGGTAGTCGACGCCGGCGTCCTCGAACGCCTCGATGGCGGCGACGGCGCCGTCTCCGGCGTCCATCCACACGCCGTGCACGTCGCCCTTGGCCAGCTCGTCGGCGATGATGCTCTTGATCTCGGCCGGGTCGGCGCCGGTGAAGTAGTCGACCGCCTCGATGCCGGCCTCCTCGAACATGTGCTCGGCGGCGGCCCAGCGCTGCTCGAGCACGTCGACGCCCGGAAGGATGCGCAGGCCCACGACCTTGTCGCCCTCCTCGAGGTTGTCGATGAGGAACTGGGCGGTGTCGATGCCCCACGCGAACCCGCCGATCGGGTGGATGAACGTCACCGGGCAGTCGGTCTCGACACCGCGGTCGAAGACGATCACCGGCTTGCCGGTGTCACAGGCGCGCTGGACGGCCGGGGTCATCGCCGCCGTGCTGTTCGGCGAGATGATGAAGACGTCGCAGTTGCCCTCGGAGATGAAGTAGTCGATGTCGGCGATCTGCGTGTCGTCGGAGTCCTGCGCGTCGCGGGTCTCCATCTCGCTGATCACGCCCTGCTCCTGCAGCACCTTCAGCTGCTGGTTCATGGTGATCCAGCCGGTCTGCCGCCACGGGTTCGAGATGGACGCGTTGGCGAAGCACGCCTTCTTGGGCCCGGTGCTCGCGTACTGCGACGTGTCCACCATCTCGGCGTCGATGTGCTGCAGGTACGGCTCGCCCTCGGGGCCCTCGGGCACGACCTCGCGCTGGGCCATCTGCGTGTCGAAGAGCTCCTGGTCGAACCATTCGGTGGTCTCGCCGCCGTCCTCGGTCGGAGCGGCGGACGCGTCCGGTGGGGCCACGGTGGGGTCGGTCGAACACCCGGCGAGGGCGAAGAGGCCGACGAGCGCCACCGCTGTGGTGGCGATCTTCACTGATCGTCGCATTGCTAGTCTCCTCTGGTTTCTGCGACGCCCTCGGCAGCGAGGGCAGGTGATGCGGACGACACCTCGGCGCCGGCGGGCGCGTCGGGTTTCTTCCCCGGATCGGGAGAAGGCGTGTGGGCCGCCCCTCGGCGGCGGGACCGGAACACCAGGCCCGAGTAGGCCACGGCAGCGATGATGATGACGCCCTGCACGGCGTCGCGGAGCGAGGACGGGACGCCGGCGATGTTCAGCAGCAGGAACAGCGCCTCGAGCACGAAGGCGCCGGCCACGGCGGCGACGATCCAGCCGCGGCCGCCCCCGAGCACCACGCCGCCGAGCACGACGGCGGTGATCGCGATGAACTCGTAGCCCCGGCCGACCGACGGGTGCACGCCGGCGTACCCGACGAGCAGCACGGCCGACAGCGTCGCGGACAGCGACGAGATCATGAAGGCGCGCGTGGTCACCCACCAGTCCCGGGCTCCCGAGTAGCGGGTCGCGCGGGCGTTGTCGCCGATCGCGATGAGGAGCTTGCCCAGCGGGCGCTTGGTGAGCCAGATGGCCAGGGCCAGCCACGCGGCGAGGACCAGCACCGACCACGGCAGGAAGTCGATGAGCGGGATGTCGCGGATGCCGCCGCGCCCGATCTGCCGGAAGCTGTCGGCCGGGTTGCCGGTCGCCGCACCGCCGGTCCACCAGAGCACGAGGCCGAGCAGAGCCAGCATCATGCCGAGGGTGACGATGAACGACGGCACCCGCAGCAGCGTCGTCAGCAGGCCGTTGAGGAGTCCCACGAAGAGCCCGAGCACCACCATGAGGCACAGCACGGGGATCGTACGGGAGTCGTCCTGACCGACGAGGTTGCCGGCGACGATCACCTGCGCGGTGATGAGCGAGCCCTGCGACAGGTCGAACTCGCCGGCGATGATGACGAAGTACTGCCCGATCGCCACGATCGCGACGGGGGCGACGCGCTGGATGTAGCGCATGATCTGCCCGGGCTCGGCGAAGTTCGGGTTCAGCACCGTCACGGCGACCAGCAGGATCACCAGCAGCAGGAACACCGCGCCGCGCGGGCTCACAAGAGTGCGCAGGGCGTTCACCGGAACTCACCTCCCTGGGTCGCCGAGCGGGTATCGGCCGCCTCGGCCTCGGCTTCGAGGGCCTGGGATGCCGCGGCCATGGCCGGCGCGGCGGCCTGAGCCGCGGCATCCCCACCCGTCCTCGTGCCCCCCGGTCCGAAGCGGGTGCGCCGGCGGATGATCGCGCGGCGACTGTAGACCGCGACGGCGGCCACGATGACCACGCCGCGGACGACGTCCTTGAGGAAGGGGTTGACCTGCATGACGCTCATGACGTTGTCGACGACCGCGAAGATCGCCACGCCGCCGATGGTGCCCCAGATGGAGCCCCGGCCGCCCAGCAGCAGCGTTCCGCCCAGCACGACGGCGGCGATCGACAGCAGGGCGTAGCCGCCCTGCTGGCCGACCGTCGGGCTGCCCACGCCGAGGCGGCTCGCCAGCAGCAGTCCGGCAAGGCCCGCGGACACCGAGCACAGCACGTGCGCCACGATGAGCGGCGGGCGGGTGCGCACACCCGACAGGCGCGCGACCTCGGGGTCGCCGCCGACGGCGAACAGGTGCGCGCCGGTGCGCGTGCGGTCGAGCAGGAACCACACCACGACGGCGAGCGCGATCATGATCATCGTCGATACGGGCACGGGGCCCACGACCGTCGCGCCGACCATCTGGAACTCCCACGGCACCGAGCCCGCGCTCCCCTGGAAATTCGTGTTCAGCACGCCTTGCAGGATGAGGCCCACCCCGAGCGTGGCGATGAACCCGTTGACCTTGAGCACGGTGACGATGAGGCCGTTGGCCAGCCCGATCGCGGCGCACACGATGAGCGTGAGGGTGACCGCCCACGGGATGTTCCCCGGGTTGCCGTTCATCGTGGTCGCCGCGATCAGACTCGCCAGGCTCATGACGTAGGTGACCGAGAGGTCGAGCGACGCCCCGAGGATCACGAGCGTCTGGCCGATGGCGACCAGTCCCAGCACGCTCATGCCGGTGAGGATGTCGCGGATGTTGCCTGGGCTGAAGAAGTTGCGCCCGACGGTGGCCACGAGGATCGCCCCGACCGCGATCACGAGGATCAGGATGCCGAGCACGATCACGGTGGAATCGATGCGCGTGCGCTTCACGGCCGGCCTCCTTCGGACTCGATGCGGGGATCTGCCGGCTCGGGCGCGGTGACCGGCCCCGGCAGGGCCTCGTGCGACCCGGTCGCCGCCGCCAGCACTTCGTGCTCGGCCGACCCGGCGGGAAGCTCCGCGGCGAGCTCGCCGTCGCGCATGACGAGGATGCGATCGCTCATGCCGATGACCTCGGGAAGCTCGCTGGAGACCATGAGCACCGCCTTGCCCTCAGCGGCGAGCTGGCGCATCAGCTGGTACACCGCGACCTTGGCGCCGACGTCGATGCCTCGGGTGGGCTCGTCGAACAGGACCACCTGCGGGTCGGTCACCAGCCACTTGGCCAGCACGACCTTCTGCTGGTTGCCGCCGGAGAGGAACCGCACCTCCTGGTCGACCCCGCGCGACGACACTTCCAGGGAGCTCAGGATGCCCGGCACGTCACGCCGGGAGGTGCGGGTGCGCCCGGCGAAGACGCTCCGCACGACGAGCAGCGCGTTGTCGAGGACCGACTGGCCGAGCGCGAGACCCTGCGCCTTGCGGTCCTCGGTGACCAGGGCGAGCCCGGCCTTCACGGCGGCGCGGGCGCTGGTGAGGCGGATCGTCCGCCCGTCGAGGATCATGGTCCCGCGCGTGAACGCGTGGACGCCGAAGACGCCTTCGACGAGTTCGGTGCGCCCCGAGCCCTGGAGCCCCGCGAGTCCCACGATCTCCCCGGCGTGGACGGTGAGGGTGACGTCGTCGACGAACTCGTTGCCGCATCCGCGCAGCTCGAGGCGCGCCGCGCCCACCGTCGTGCCTTCCACGGCGGCCGGGAAGTACGACTGCAGGGGGCGGCCGACCATGCGGCGCACGAGCTCGGCGCTGGTGAGGTCCGCGGTGGCGTCGGTGGAGACCAGCGCGCCGTCCTTGAGGATCGTGATGCGGTCGCAGAGGTCGAAGATCTCCTTGAGCCGGTGCGACACGTAGATCACCGCGACGCCGCGTGCGGTGAGCTTCCGGATGATCGCGTAGAGCAGCTCCACCTCGTGGTCGCTCAGCGCCGCGGTCGGCTCGTCCATCGAGATGACCCGCGCGTCGAACGAGAGCGCCTTGACGATCTCGACGATCTGCTGCTCGGCGACCGTGAGGGACCCCACGCGCGAGGCCGGGTCGATGAAGGCGACGCCGAGGTCCTCCAGCAGCGCGCGCGTGCGCCTCTCCATGCCCTTCTTGTCCACGAAGCCGGCCTTGCGCGGCTCGCGGCCCAGGAACACGTTCTGCGCGACGGTCCGCTCGGGAAGCAGGTTGAACTCCTGGAACACGGTCACGAGCCCTGCATCCATCGCCTGGCGGGGGTGCGTGAACGACACCTGCCGGCCTTCGAACTCGACCGTCCCGGCGTCGGCCTGATGGACGCCGGCGAGGATCTTCATGAACGTCGACTTGCCGGCGCCGTTCTCGCCGACGAGGCCGTGGACCTCGCCGCGGCGGATGTCCATCTCGATTTCCGAGAGCACCGTGACGCCGAAGAAGCTCTTGCCGATGCCGCGTGCCCGAAGCACGACATCGGTCTCGCCCTGCGGCACCGGGGCGTCGGCGAGCATCGTGTCACTCACGAGTCCACCTCGATCCAGGTTCGCGTCTCGGCCGCTCGCAGCACCGCGTCGGTGAGCACGGCGGCGCGAAGACCGTCGGCGAAGGTCGGCAGCCCCTCGGGCTGCTCGCCCGCGATCGCCGCGTAGACGTCGGCGACGAATCCGTCGAAGGCGTCCTGATACCCCATCGGATGCCCCGCGGGGACCCGCTGCAGACGCGCGGAGTCGGGCGCCGCGGTGGCCGGGTCGCGCAGCAGCAGCCGAGACCCCTCCCGGCCGCCGACCCACAGCTCCTCCGGGCGCTCCTGCTCGAAGCGCAGGGTGTGGGCCGTGCCGTGCAGCTCGAGGACGAGCCCGTTCTTGCGGCCGGCCGCCATCTGCGACACCAGGAGGGTCCCCAGCGCGCCGGAGGCGGTCTCCACCAGCACCGCCGCGACGTCTTCGTTCGTCACTGCACGCCCACCGCGCTCGTCGTACACGCGTCGGGTGCGGGCGGTCAGCCGCACGATGCGCTCCCCCGCGACGAACTCGATCAGGTCGCACAGGTGCGAGCCGATGTCGGCGAACGCGCGCGACGGACCGCCCGCTGAGGCATCCGCCCGCCAGTCGTCGTCGTCGGGCAGCAGCATCCAGTCCTGCAGGTACGACGCGTCGATGCTGATGAGGGCACCCGCCTCGCCCGCGGCGACCCGCGACCGCGCTTCGCGGACCATGGGGTGGTAGCGATAGACGAAGGGGACGGCGGCGACGCGGCCGCTGGCCTGCGCCGCCTCGGCCAGGCGCCGCGCGTCCTCGACCGTCGTCGCCAGCGGCTTCTCGCACACGACGTGCTTGCCGGCTTCCAGCGCCGCCGACGCCAGCGCGGCGTGCGTGGCGTTGGGGGTGCAGATGTGCACGACATCGATGTCGGATGCCGCGAGGAGCGCCTGCGCGTCGGCCTCGGCGCGGTCGACGCCGAGGGCGGCCGCGGCCGACGCGGCACGCGACGCGCTCGAGGTCGCGATGCCCACGAGCCGTGCGCCCGCGGTGCGCGCGGCGCCGGAGTGGACTCTGGCCATGAATCCGCCGCCGAGGACTCCGGTGCGGATCGTCCCGACGCCGGTGTCGGTGACACCCGTTGTCATGCGGACGATTGTGACACGACGCACCGAACTTTTGCTAGTA
>JAPSKH010000014.1 GCA_031177765.1 Microbacterium sp.
CATCCGCGGCACGCCGGGACCGTTCTGCCTGAGTTATGCGCACGTGCCCGCGGGTGATCCGGCGAGGGTCCGTGCCGCGGCTCAGCCTTCGCGGTGGCGGGGACGCGGCAGCCGCCTGCGACTGCGGTGTCGGCCTCTCGTCGGCGGCCGCTTCGGCCGAGTTCGGGCTCATCGGCTCAAGCCGGAGCGGCGGCGCGCACGGCGGCGGCGACATCGACGGGCGAGCCGCGCCAGGGTGCGCCGTGGCCGGGCAGCACCCAGTCGGCGTCGAGGTCGCCGAGGCGGTCGAGCGATGCGAGGGCCTCGTCCGGCTCGTCGGTGAACGGCGCCGGCTGCAGGCCCTGTCGTCCGGTGAGGACGTGGCGCGTGGTGAGGGCGTCGCCGACGAACACGGCGCGCGCGACGGGCACGTGCACCGCGACGCTGCCGGGGGAGTGGCCGGGAAGAGCGATGACCCGGGGCGCCCCCGGAAGGTCGAGCATGTCCCCGTCGCCGGTCTCGACGACCTCGGAGAGATACCGCGGACGCATCCCGCCCTTGCGCAGCGCGTACGCGAAGAACCGGGCGGTCGCCCCGAACCGCATGGGGCCGATCGCCGTCTTCGGCTTGTCGCCGCCCCGGGCTCGCTCCGCGTCGGCGGCGTGCACGTACACCGGGATGCCACGCTCGAGACGCAGTCGCTCGGCGAAGCCGATGTGGTCGCTGTCGCCGTGGGTGAGGACGATGCCCTTGACGTCGTCGAGCGGGCGGCCGAGCTCCGCGAGCTCTCGTTCCAGCTCGCGCCAGTGGCCCGGCAGGCCGGCGTCGATGATCGTGATGCCCTCGGGCAGCACGACGAGATACGCCGCCACGATGTCGTTGCCGATGCGGTGCAGGTGCGGTCCGAGTCGCATGTGGTTCCCTCCGGTTGTGCATGGCTATGCTACGTAGCTATGATGGCTTACGTCAATAGCCATCGGAGGGACTCGGATGCCGACGCCAGAGCGCACCACCCTGCCCGAGATCGTCGCCGCCGGTCGGGCGCTGCTGGAGTCGGGCGGTCTCGGGCGGATCACCATGCAGGCGGTCGCCGAGCGCGTGGGCGTCCGTGCGCCGTCGCTCTACAAGCGGGTGCGCGACCGGGACGCCCTCGTGCTCTTGGTCGCGGAGGCGACGGCGGACGACCTCGCCGGCCGGCTGGCGGCATCCGATCGCTCGCTCGCGTCGCTCGCGCGGGCGTACCGGGCCTTCGCGCATGAGTTCCCGGAGGGGTTCCGCCTGCTGTTCGCCGTGGACGGCGCCGCCGATGCGATGGGCCGCGCGGCTGCTCCGGTGCTCGAGGCGGCACGCACGCTCGTCGGCGAGGAGCGTGCGCTGGATGCCGCGCGCCTGGTGACGGCGTGGGCGACGGGGTTCCTCAACATGGAGCTGGCAGGCGCGTTCCGTCTGGGCGGCGACGTCGACGAGGCCTTCGAGTACGGGCTGGAACGGCTCGAGGCGGGCCTGCGCGGCTGACGAGCGCCGGCCGCAGCCCGGTCAGCGCGCTCCCGGCCACTCCCGCCCCGCCCATGGGTCGTAGTCCGCGATGAGCTCCTCCTGCGGTGGGCGCTTCGACTCCGGCACGTGCTGCAGGTTCACGCGAACCCGGTACCAGAGGGAGCTCGACCCGCGCATGCCGTCCACCAGCACATCGGCGGGATGCAGCTGCTCGGCGACCGCGCGGTGACGTGACTTCCACTCCTCGAGGGCGTCGAGCGCCTCGGGCTTCGTTCTCGTGCGGGCGACCTCGATGAGCGGCATCGTCGATCGGCGCCGGCCATCGCCGGCGCCCTCCCCGCGCGGGGGCTTCTCGGCGGGACCGAGCTCATCCGCGAGCCGGAGCAGCCCCTCGAGCGTGCCGACCGCCTCGTTGATCCCGGCATGCGGGTCGCCCACGTCGGCGAAGCGCTCGGGCACGGTCAGCACCGTGAACTCCTCCGGGCGACGGAAGCGCACCTCGTCCCAGTCGAGCGGAGTCGATACGCGGGCGTCCGGCAAGGGGCGGATCGAGTACGCGGATGCCACGGTCCGGTCCTTCGCGTTCTGGTTGAAGTCGACGAACACGCTCTCGCCGCGCTCCTCCTTCCACCACCGCGCAGTCGCCAGCCCCGGGGCGCGGTTCTCGACTTCGCGCGCCAGTGTCTCGGCCGCCAGGCGCACCTGCTTGTAGTCCCAGTGCGGCGCGATGCGGACGAGGATGTGGAGCCCGCGCGATCCGCTCGTCTTCGGCCAGCCCACCAGCCCGACATCGTCGAGCACCTCGCGTGCGACGAAGGCGACGTCGACGATCTGCGACCAGTCGACGCCGGGCATCGGGTCCAGGTCGATGCGCAACTCGTCGGGGTGATCGAGGTCCTCGGCGCGCACGGGGTGCGGGTTGAGGTCGAGGCAGCCGAGGTTGACGACCCACGCCAGGCCTGCCGCATCCCGGATCACGGCTTCCTCGGCGGAGGTGCCGGAGGCGTAGTGCAGCGTCGCGGTGTCGATGAAGTCGGGGTGGTTCTCGGGCACGCGCTTCTGGAAGAAGGGCTCGGCGTCGATGCCCTTCGGGAAGCGCTTGAGCACCATGGGGCGACCGCCGGCGCCGCGCAGCGCGCCGTCGGCGACCGAGAGGTAGTACCGGACGACGTCGAGCTTGGTGATGCCGGGCTCGGGGAACACGACCTTGTCCGGGCTCGAGATGCGCACCTCGTGCCCGCCGATGTCGAGCGTCTCGGCCGGGGTCTTGGATGGGCTCATGGCGCCGAGGCTAGCCGCGCGGTCCGCACGGCGGCCAGAGCTTGATCCGAAGTGAGGATCGTGTCAGGACGCCAGTGCGTACACGTTCGTGGCCTCGGCCCGCGGCGCTGCGGCCGGTGCCGCGGCCGGCTGGGACGTGACCGACGTCAGCTCGACGGAGCCACGCAGATCCTCGGCGACCGCCACGGTCAGATCGACCAGCGTCACGCCGAGGGCGCCGGCGATGGCGGCGATCATCTCACTCGAGGGCTCCTTGAGGCCCCGCTCCACCTCGGAGAGGTACTGCGGTGAGACGCCGGCGCGCCGAGCGGTGTCGGCCAGGCGCTCGCGCCGCTCATGCCGGAGTCGCCGCAGCACGTCGCCGAGCGCATCGCGCCAGAGCGGCTCGGGGTCGCGCGCGGGACGGGACGGCAGGGGGATCAGCTCGGCCATGCGCTCACGCTAGAGCGGATGCCGTGGGATCCGCCACGCGTTCCGCCCACAGCAGAACGGATGCCGCACGTCACCCGGTCAGGTCGGCGAAGTCGGCCAGCGGCACGATGCCCTCCGCGGCCTGACGAAGCGCCGGATCGAAGGCCACGAGCGCGTCGGCCTGCAGCTTCGCCACCGCCAGGTACTCGGCATCCGCCGTGTCGTCCCACCCGAGCTGGTCGGCGAGCTGCCACGCCACCGCGCGCGAGACGCGATCGCCGAGCAGGCGGATCTTCAGCGCAGCGAGGCGTTCGAGCAGCAGGCGCCCGTGCTCGCGCGAGCGCTCGCCGGAGCGCACACTGCGGTACAGCTCCGACAGTGCCTGCGACCGCAGCAGGTTCGGGCCGACGAGGCTGTGTCCGTCGGCGATGATGACGTCCTCTTCGAGCAGGCGCATCGCGACAGGCAGGTCGATCGCGAACCGGGTCATGACGCGATCGTGGCACCGGCCGCCGACATCGCACCTGACATCCCGGAAACGGAAAGGCCGCCCGGCGAACCGGACGGCCTTTCCTGCAGTTCTTCGCGTCAGTCGTTGCCGCGGAGGATGGCGAGGATGCGCAGGATCTCGATGTACAGCCAGACGACCGTCACCATGATGCCGAACGCGCCCAGCCAGCCGTACACGCGGGGAGCGCCGTTGCGCACACCCTGCTGGATCTGGTCGAAGTCCAGCACGAGCGAGTACGCCGCCATGATCACCACGAGCACGCCGATGATGACGCCCAGCGGGATGCCCATGAAGGTCTGGCTGAGCATGCCGAAGGGGCCGCCGGCGATCGGCGCGTTGAAGAGCATCAGACCGACGTTCACGAGCGAGAACACCAGGTAGCCGACCATCGCGATCATGAAGATCTTGGTCGCACGCGCCGAGGCGCGGATCTTGCCGCTGGCGAAGAGCGCCAGGGTCACACCGACGACCGACAGGGTTCCCAGGGTCGCCTGGAAGACGATGCCCGGCCAGATGAACTCGAAGAAGGCGGAGATGCCACCGACGAAGAGACCCTCGAACGCCGCGTAGGCGAAGATCAGCGCGGGGCGGACCTTCTTGCGCGACGTGAAGATCACGGCGAGCGACAGGACGAAGCCGCCGAGCGCGCCGAGGAGCCACGGAACGATCGAGGGGTTCGGGTTGGCGGCGGTGACGCCGGCCATCGTCCACACCCAGCCGACGGCGGCCGTCACCAGCAGGATGGCGAACAGGGAGACGGTCTTCCAGACCGAGTCTTCCACCGTCATCCGGTCGGTCTCGATGGCGCCGGCCGGCGGGGCGGCGTACATGCCTTCCAGGTGCGCCTGCGTCGCGGCATCCGTTCCGGCGTGCTGCGCTGCCGCGAACTGCGTCGGCGCAGCGGGCGGAGTCAGCCCGGCAGCCTGCCGACCGCCCGGGTAGGTCTGAACGGCCTTCGGGTCTTGGAAGGCCGGGTTGCTGAACGCGGGGTTGTTGAGGGCCACTGCTCTCACACTCCAATGTCAAGGAAATCCCAGCACGGTGCTGTAAACCCACGATATCGGACCGCCGTGCCGGACGAGAGAGTCTCCTGCTGTGAGACGTCTATGGATTCGTTCGCGCGAGCGGACAGCGCCTCGGATGCCTGCATTCCCGCGGCTACCCTGAGACGGTGCCGCGCCGATCTCCGCTCGTCATCGGGCATCGCGGTGCGCCCGGGTATCGCCCCGAGCATTCGCGGTCGTCGTATGAGCTCGCCTTCGCCATGGGGGTGGACGCGGTCGAGCCCGACGTGGTCGTGTCGCGGGACGGCGCGCTCGTCGTGCGGCACGAGAACGAGATCTCCGGGACGACCGATGTCGCCGAGCGGCCGGAGTTCGCCGCGCGCCGCACGACCAAGACGGTCGACGGGATCTCGATCACGGGGTGGTTCACCGAGGACTTCACGTGGGCCGAGCTCGCATCGCTGCGGTGCCGGGAGCGCCTGCCCGAGATCAGACCCGCCAGCGCGAGCTTCGACGATCAGCAGCCGGTGATGCGACTGCGCGAGGTGCTCGATGCGGTGCGCGAGGCGTCGCTCGAGCACGGACGTGAGATCGGCGTCGTGCTCGAGATCAAGCACGCGACCTACTTCGGCTCGCTGGGCTGGGACGTCGCCGCGCTCGTCGAGGCCGAGCTCCGGGAGGCCGGGTGGGCTTCCGGAGATCTGCCGCTGACCATAGAGTCGTTCGAGTCCACCGTGCTGTTCGCCCTGCAGGAGCGCGGCGTCCCGGCGACCTACATCTACCTGCTCGAGGCGAAGGGGCGCCCGTTCGATCTCGTCGCGCAGCGGGGCAAGGCCGCGCCGACGTATCGACGGATCGTCTCGCCTGCCGGCCTCGACGACCTCGCCGGCCGGATCGACGGGATCAGCGTCGACAAGCGCATGATCCTCGCGCCCGACCGCCTCGGCCGCCTCACCGGTCCGTCGTCGCTCGTCGCCGATGCGCACGCGCGGGGCCTCGCCGTCTACACATGGACCGCGCGGCCCGAGAACCACTTCCTCATCGGGCAGTTCCGTGGCCGTGGCGGCCCGTCGGCGTTCGGCGACTGGGAGGGGGAGTGGTCGGTGCTCCAGGAGTGCGGCCTCGACGCCGTCTTCGTCGACCACCCCGATCTCGGCGTCGAGTTCTTCCGCAGGTGAACGGCGGGTGACAGCCCGGCGCGCCGTAGGAAGGAAGTCGGGCCGCCCCCTAGGGTGAGGCGTGTGACCGCGCAGAGCCTGATCACCGCCGGAATCGTCGCCGACGGGGTCCGTCGCTCGTTCGGTGACGTGCACGCGGTGCGGAACGTGACGCTGCGAGCGCAGGCCGGACGTGTCACCGGACTGGTCGGGCCCAACGGCTCGGGCAAGACGACCCTGCTGCTGATGCTCGGGTCGCTTCTTGCGCCCGACGCGGGCACGATCCGCATCGAGGGCGTCGACCCGGTCGCCGAGCCGCAGGCGGCCCGCGCCCTGCTCGGCTGGATGCCCGACGCGCTCGGCGCATGGGGCAGCCTCACCTCGCGCGAGACCCTGATCGTCACGGGACGCCTGTACGGGATGCCCAAGCCCGAGGCATCCGCTCGGGCCGACGCGCTGCTGGCCGAAGTGGGCCTCGCCGACCTGGCGGGAGCGCCGGCCCGGGTGCTCTCGCGCGGGCAGAAGCAGCGGCTGGGGCTCGCCCGCGCGCTCGTCCACGACCCGCGCGTGCTGCTGCTCGACGAGCCGGCATCCGGTCTGGATCCGCAGGCGCGCATCGATCTGCGGCGACTGCTGCGACGCCTCGCGGCCGAGGGGCGCACGGTTCTGGTGTCGAGTCACATCCTGTCGGAGCTCGAGGAGGTCGTCGACGACGCGGTCTTCCTCATGGCCGGTCAGACGGTCGATCCCGCCCGCGTCGAAGCCGCCGCGCGCCGAGCGCGTCCGTGGCGCGTCCGGGTGGCGGGAGCAGAGCCGGCCGACGCCCGCGGCCGCGTGGCACAGGTGCTCGCCATTCCGGCCGACACCGTCGGCATCGATCGCCGGGACCTCGTCGTGTCGTTCGATGATGAGGATGACGCCGCCCGCGCGCTGCGCGCCCTGGTGTCCGCGGACGTCGAGGTTGTGGAATTCGCCGCGGCGCAGGGCACGCTCGAGCGGGCGTTCCTCGATCTGGGTGAGGGCAGACCTCCGCAGGCGCCGGCCCCACCGGATGCCACCCCGCCCGGCGCCTCGCCGGCGGCTCCCGGAAGCGAGGGTGCATCGTGAACACGCAGCGTCTCGGCACGATCGTCGGCCTCGAGCTGACGCAGCGCACCCGCAGCATCGCCTGGTACGTCCTGCTCGGCGTCTTCGCCCTGCTGCTGGTGATCATCACACTGCTGTCGTTCGTCGCGTGGGGCTTCGCCGACGAGCCCGGTGCCGCCATCTACTCGACCATCGTCTACATCACGCTGCTGCTGGTGGTGCTCGTCTCGCCCACCTTGAGCGGCAACGCCATCAACGGCGACCGGGATGCCGCGACCCTCGCGCCTGTGCAGGTCACCCTCGCCACCACCGGCGAGATCCTGATCGGCAAGTTCCTCGCCGCGTGGGTGACAGGGCTGGCCTTCCTCGCGGTCGCGGTGCCGTTCCTCCTTCTCGGGACGATCGCCGGCGGTGGGAACCCGGCGACCATCGGGGTGTCCCTCCTCGTCCTGATCTTCGAGGTCGGCGTCATCGCGGCGATCGGCGTCGCACTCAGTGGCATCCTGTCGCGCCCGCTGTTCTCCGTGGCGACGACGTATCTCGTCGTCGCCGCGCTGGCCGTCGGCACCCTTATCGCGTTCGGGCTCGGCGGAATGACGGTGCGCTCGGAGGCGACCAGCCATCACCGCGCCTACGACTACGACGACTATCGGGGCGACACGTTCCCGTGTCTGCCCGGCGAGGAGCCGACCGGCGATTACCCGTGCGACGAGGATGCCGAGATCTCGTGCGGCCCGTGGCAGGTGACGACGTACGAGGTTCCGCGGTTCGACCGGGTGTGGTGGCTGCTCGCCGCCAACCCGTTCGTGATCCTCGCGGACGCCACGCCCACGACGTTCGACCGCAACGGCTACCCGGTCGACCTGTTCGGTCAGATCAAGACCGGCGTCCGGATGGCCCAACAGCCCCCGCCGCTCGAGCAGCGCTGGGACGACTGTTCCCGAATGCCGATCGTGGACCAGCCGACACCCGAGGAGATCACGGCGCGGACGGCGCCGAGCTGGTTCGTCGGCATGGCACTGCAGGCGCTGCTCGCCGCGGGACTGCTGTGGTGGGCATGGGCGCGCACGCGTACGCCCGCCGGTCGTCTGCCGTCGGGGACCCGCATCGCCTGATCAGATGCGCGCCGCCGCCCTCGGCTCCAGGCGCTGCGGCCAGGTGGCGATGGCCGCGTGCAATTGCTCGATCGCCGCACGGGACAGTGGTGAGTGAGGCGGTCTCACGTCACCGACGTCGGTCCCCGCCGCGCGGAACAGCTCCTTCAGCACGGCGACGTTGAACTTCCCATTGCCGTCGGCCCTCAGCCGCTCCACCGGCTCGATGAGTGCGAGCATGTCGGCGAGCGCCGCGGCATCCCTGTCCACCAGTGCCCGGTGCACGGCCAGCGAGAGGTCGGGACGGACGTTGGCGATCCCGGACGTGAAGCCGGTGATGCCGAGCGGCAGGAACTGGGTGCCTCGCATCTCGGCCGCTCCGTTCACCCAGATGCAGGCGTCGACGGCTTCCGTGCCCAGCAGGCGCGACAGCGTGTCGAGATCGGCGCGGGCGTACTTCACTCCGACGATCGAGGGCTCGGATGCCAGGGATCGAAGGGCGTCGAGATCGAGCCGCTCGGTACGCAGGTAGAGCACGATCGGCAGCGCCGACCGCCCGGCGACGTACCGGTAATAGGAGAGGAGTCCCTCGCTGTCGCCGAAGGGATCGGCGGGCTCGTGGAGCATCGCCAGCTCGAAGCCGAGATCCGCGGCTCGCTCGATCTCGTCCAGCACGGATCTCGCTGCCCCGGAGAACCCGGCGATGCGCAGGGCCGGGATGTCGGCGTGTGAGACGGCGCGCAGGTAGGACCGCTGCTCTTCCGGTGTCAGCTGGAACACCTCGGCCGTGTTGCCGAGGGCGGCGACGGCGTGGACTCCGGAGGTCCCCACCGTGCGAGCGATCTTCTCCGCAGACGACGCATCGAGATGACCATCGCGGTAGGGCGTCACCATGACGGCGATGACACCGCGGAGTCCTTCCGTGATGCGGGTCGTCCCGGCGGGAGTCATCGGCCCGCTCGTTCCGCGGCGTCGATCACGATCTCGGCGGACGCCTGGCGTGCCTGGGCGGTGAGTCCACCGTCGATGGTCAGAACATGCCCGGTGATGTACGAGGCTTCATCGGAGGCGAGGAACGACACCGCTGCAGCGATCTCCGCTCCCGTCCCGGCGCGGCCCAAGGGGATCGACTGCACCTCGTCGCGCTGGGTCGACGGTGCGAGAGCCTCATAGCGGTCGTTGGAGATCGCGCCGGGCGCGATGGCGTTGACGCGGACATCAGGAGCGAGTTCGAGCGCCAGTGCCCGGGTGAACGACTCGATCGCACCCTTGGTGGCGTCATAGGCCACGGCGGAGCGATGCGCCTTGGAAGCCCCGATCGACGAGATGTTCACGATCGATCCGCCACGCCGGCGCAGCAGCGGCGCCGCCGCCGCCGCGCACAGGAATGTCCCCCGCGCGTTGACGGCGAAGATGCGGTCCCAGTCCTGGAGCGTGAGCCTGTCGAACGGCACGCGGCCCTGCATGGTGAGCGCTGCGTTGTTCACGAGGACGTCGACGCCACCGAACCGGTCGACGATCGCGCTGAACATCGCCTCCACCTGCTGCGGCTCCGAGACGTCCGCGTCGAAGCCGCTCGCATCGAGTCCCTCTTCCCGCAGGGCGGCGGCGACCTGCTCGGCCTCGCCGGGAACCACCCCGTTGACGGCGACGCGGGCGCCGTTCTCGGCGAAGCGCCGACAGATGGCCAGCCCGATGTTGCGGCTGCCTCCGGTGACGATGATCGTGCGCCCCCGCCATCGTCCTTCGCTCGAGATGGTCACGTCGGGCTCCCCGTTCGATCGACGACAGCGGTGGTGTCGACGGCGTCCCAGCGCAGCGGCTCGGCCGCCGCGCGCAGCAGATCGGGCGAGATCGTCAGACCGACTCCGTCGCCGTCGGGCGGAAGAAGCGACGACGCCCGGAATTCCAGGGGACGGGCAACGACATCCCGTCGGTACAGCAACGGGCCCACGGGGTCACTGGCCAGCACCTCGGCCGAAGTGGAGACGCCGACGTGGGCGGCAGCAGCCGTCCCGATCGACAGTTCCTGCGTCGTCCCGATGACGACCGACAGGCCCGCCGACTCCGCGATCGCGAGCACGCGTTGTGCGGGCGTGATGCCGCCGAGGACGAAGAGCCCGACGTTGACGATGTCCACCGCTCCGTGGGCGGCGAGGGCCAGCGCCGCGCGAGGGCTGGTGGCGTGCTCGCTCACCGGCACGAGAGTGCGCTCCCGGACGAATCTCAGCCCGTCGAGATCGCCCGCCTTTGCCGGCGCCTCCACGAAGTCGTAGCCGAGATCGCGTGTGGCCTCGATGAAACGGGCGGCTGCGCGGGCGTCGAGGAGGTTGGAGAAGTCCAGGGACTTGATGGAGACCGTCTCTCCGAACTCCTCGCGGGCTCGCACGAGGAAGTCCTCGTCCAGCGCCAGGTTCCGCCCGACATAGACCCGGAAGCGGTCGAAGCCCCGGTCGACCATGCGTCGAACCAGCGCCAGGTTCTCGTCCACGTCCTCGGGGGACTGCTGCCGGAAGATCGGGAACGCGATGGGGAGCGCCGGGCGGACCCGCCCGCCGAGCATGTCAGCGAGATTCAGCCCCAGCGCCTTGGCACGCAGATCCCACAGAGCGATATCCACGCCGCAGCGGATGACGCCCGCCTTGTCGTACAGATAGTCGGAGGAGGGGAAGCTGCGCTCCAGAAGGCCCGTCAGCGCCGTCGCCTCGCGCGGGTCACGGCCGACGAGCAGTCCGCGCAGCGTGGCCTCGAGCCCGGCGACATCGACGTGGTACATCGGCAGGTGCTGGAAGTCCGACATCTCGCCGATGCCGATCGCGCCGTCGTCAGAGACGAGCTCCACGATGACGTGGCCGCACACGATGCCGGCCCGGGCCGACGAGACAGGCGTGAGACGGACGTCCGAGATACGCGGACTCACGCGTTCTGCCCGTGCTGGGGCACCGCGTCGCCCTCCTGTTCGAGAGACGAAAGGAGGGCTCGGGAGGCGCCGTGGATATGCGCCTGCAGCAGATCGCGCGCGCGGTCGGCGTCGCCCGCTTCGACGGCTTCGAGGATCTCGGTGTGCTCGGCAGCCTCGCCGGCGAACGCCGGCTCGACCTTCCAGCCGGCCGTCGCGATGAAGGTAGCGAGCACCTGCAGCTTGTCGAGGAAGCTGATCAGCCACTCGTTCCCGCTCAGAACATAGAGCTCCCGGTGGAATCTCCGGTTGGCCAGCCCCAGCTGCGCAGGCTGCTCGCCGTCGAGGAGGGCGGCGGCCGCCTCGAGGGCGCGGCGGGCCGAGGGAAGCGCGCCGGCGCCCCGGAGCTGGACTCCGAGATGCACCGCCTGCGGCTCGACGGCGTAGCGGGCCTCGTCGATGGCGCGCACCGTCGCCTCATCCAGCCGACGCACGCTCACGCGCTGGTACGAGCTGGCCACGACCAAGCCGCTCGACTGCAGCTGCTTGAGCGCCTCACGTACTGGCGTCTTGGAAACGCCGAGCATCTCGGCGATGTCTCGTTCGACCAGCGGGGCCCCTTGAGGGAGGACGCCGTCCAGAATGGCCTGCTGCAGAGCATCCCTCACGCGGTCACCGCGAGAAGCAGGCTCCTGCATGATCAGCGTTCTGAACGCGTCAGCGGATGCATCCAACGACATGATGCCATCGTAGTATCTTGGTATACCAAAAGCAATCACCTCTGCACGCCTGTCTTGCCGGGTCTTCGATGGCCGGATGGCTCCCGCGGCGTCGGTTCGAGAAATACTGGTGCATTGGTATACCACGATGTTAGAGTGCCAACGTCGGGCTCGAATGAGGACGGAACGCCTCCACTTCGACCGCGTGGGACGCGATGCGGCGTCGGGGCCGATACGAGGTCCGAGTGAGGAGCCTCGTCACGCATCAACTGTGAAGGGAAATGCTCAATGAGGACTTTTTCTGCCCGTGCGAGAACGGCTGCCGGTGTGACCGCGGTCGTCGCGCTGGGGGCGTCGCTCGCGGCCTGCAGCAGCGGCTCGGGGAACGCCGAATCCGACGAGGTGACCCTCCGTGTCGCCTGGTGGGGCTCACAGGAGCGCCACGACAACTTCCTCTCGCTGATCGAGGAGTACGAAGCGGACAACCCCAACGTGACCATCGAGGCGGAGTACTCCGACTCCGGCGGGCACTGGGACCGGCTGGCCACGACGACCGCCGGCGGCGACGCGCCGGACGTCATCTCCTTCGACAAGGAGCACCTCTTCCAGTACGGCGGCCGCGGCGCCCTTCTGGATCTGAACACGCTGGACATCGACATCTCGAACTTCCCGAAGGCCTCCATCGAGCAGGGCAGCCTCGACGGCGAGCTGTACGGCCTGCCGTTCTCGCAGAACGCCTACACCGTGATCGCGAACGAGGATCTCTTCGCGCAGGCGGGCGTGGAGCTGCCTGACGACACCAGCTGGACGTGGGAGGACTTCTACGAGGTCTCCGGTCAGGTCGCGACCGCCCTCGGCGGAGACGTGCGCGGAAGCGACTACGGCGAGGCCGGCAATGCGACCCTCGAGATGTGGCTCGGGCAGCACGGCGAGTCGCTGTACGCCAGCGACGGGTCCGCGGAGATCGGCTACGACCCGGCCACCGCCGCCTCCTGGTTCGCCCACCTCGAGCACATCCGCGACGCGGCCAACGGGCCGAGCCCCGACGAGTTCATCGAGGAGATGTCCGGGGTCTTCGAGGAGGGGCGGTTCCTCACCAACCGCTCGGCGCTGGCCTTCTACTACGCCAGTCAGCTGCCGGCGCTGGAGACCGCGTCGGGAAGCAAGATGGAGCTGCTCCGGCCGCCGTCGCCGGACGGTGACGTGAGCGAGAACGGACTGGCCCTGATCCCCTCGTGGTTCTGGGGCATCTCGAGCCGGACCGAGCACCCCGAAGCGGCGGCGAAGCTCGTGGACTTCCTCAGCAACGACGAGCGAGTCGCAGAGACGATGCTCGTATCGCTGGGCGTGCCGGCCAGCAGCGCGAACCAGGAGGTCATCCTGCCGTCGCTGGATGAGACAGGGCAGGAAGTGGTGTCGTTCATCAGCGAGACCGAGCCCGAGGTGACGTTCGTGCCGGCGCCCGCTCCGCCCGGTTCCGGCGCGGTGGGCGAGGTCGTCATCCGCTACATGGAGGAAGTGCTGTTCGACCGCCTGACGCCCGAGGAAGCAGCCGAGCAGATGACCACCGAGATCGAGGATCAGCTGGCGCGCGGCTGACATCCCCTCCGACGGCCGAGCGCCCCGCGGCGCTCGGCCGTCGCCACGCCGAACCCCGCACCCCAAGGAGCCCCGCATGACTCCCCGCCCGACGATTCAGCCCGCCACCGCGCACCGACCGCAGCTCGGCCTGCAAGGTCCGGTCATGGCGTGGCAGGACCCGTGGGCGGGGCAGTCGTCCGATGCGATCAAGCGCACCGGAACGGGCGTCCTGCTCGCATCGCAGGACGGCCGCTCCACGGCTGAAGGCTTCACCACGGCACTGCGACGGTTCGGCGCGGACTTCTACGTGCACCACGCCTTCCCGGGCGATCCGAACGATCACGTCCTGCTGAGCGACATCGCCCGTGCGGGATTGGGCCTCGTGCTCGGGAACGAGTACGGCAACATCAACGGGCCTCACCGGCCCGGCACCAACCGCTGGGATGTGCCGGCATCGCTGGTCGCCGAAGCCGCTGCGAGAGTGGATCTGCGCGGTGTGCTCTACGACGAGCCCGAGCACCTGCAGATCAACGCCGACCAGTACCGCAAGGACGGCTTCCATCCGCACTTCGGGTCCGTCGACGGGATGCCCCCCGACGCAGCCGTCGAGACGATCGCGTCGCGCGTCGGCGCGATCGTCGGCGGCATCCGCGAGGCCTCCGACGCATCGACCCCCGTGCTCAGCGAACAGGTCTTCCCGGTGCTGTTCCACACCCTCGCCCGCGGCGGGATGAGCCCGTGCCCGAAGGTGATGAAGGAGTCCTTCCAGCCCCTTCAACTGGGCACCGCGCTCGGCGCGGCGCTGCAGTACCGACGGGATTTCTGGATCTGCGTGGACCTGTGGGGCCCCGACATCGGGCCCTGGTTCACGCGTGCCCCCGGGTATCCCGGCCACTCGCCCGAGGAGTATGCGTCGGCGCTGCGCCTGGCGTACTTCTTCGGCCCGAGCCATCTGTTCACCGAGGGCATCGACGTCCTGATGCAGCTGACCGACTCGCAGTTCCGCGCCACCGCGTTCGGCGAGGTGTGGCTCGAGTTCGTGTCGTCGTTCGTTCCGTCGCACCCCTTGCCGTGGACCTTCCGTGAAGCGCGCCCGCACATCGCCTTCATCCACGCGGAGGACAGCGACTACGGCCAGTCCGAACGCCCCTTCGGCAAGAGGGGAGACCGCGCGCCCGAACGGTCCGCGTCCGTCTTCGAGGTCTGGCACCTCCTCAGCCACGGCACGATCCCGCGTCACGGCAGCTGCATGCACATTCCCGGGTACGACTTCCCCCGCCATCGGCTGAACCCGCTGGACCGCTCGGCGTATCCCTTCCCCGACGGCGCTCCCGGCGTGGACGCGCCGACGCGGACCCACGGGCTGTTCCACCCGATGAACAGCGTGCTCGTCTTCGACGAGACGGTGGGCGGGGATGACCTCGCCGACGCGAGCCTCATCGTGGTGGCCGGCACCCGGCTGCCCGCTCCCACGCGGGATCTGCTCCGTGTGCGGGCCGCGGCGGGCGCCACCGTGGTGCTCGCGGCGTGGCTCGACCCCGACCACCCTGCGGGCGTGCACCGTGTCGGCGAGGGCGCCTGGGCCGTGACGGAGGACTTCCTCTCGGACGAGGTGGCTGAGGTCGTCGCACCCCACCTGGGTGCAACCGACCGCTGGACGCAGCGCTTCGGAGACCATGAGCTGCGCATCACGCCGCGCGACGCCGACGGCGTCGAGCTCGAGTTCGAGGTGGTGCCCGCGTGACGGCATCCGCTCGATTCCCCGACGACCCGCCCACGCCCGCAAGGAGCCGACACGTGCCCGACGTCCTCATCGTCCACCCCGAGCAGCCAGGCGCCCGACTGCGGTTCGGCCTCGACATCCTGAGCCGCGCGCTCGCCGACCTCGGGTACGCCGTCACCCGATCGACGCAGCCCCTCGGCCCGAACGTCGGGGGAGCGGCGCGCATCGTCGTCGGGGTACGGGGCGCATCCGCCGACCTCGCGGCCCTCGAGGAGCAGGAGATCCTGCTCTACAACACCGGCGCACCCGCCCGCGACGGCTTCTATCTGGCGTCGCTGCCGGACCGGCTGACGGCGGTCGTCGGCGAGAGCGAGTCCGGGACTCTCTACGGGTGTCAGGAGCTCGCGCGAGAGCTCGCGCGATACGGGGACATCCCGCGCGATCTCGACCGGGGCGAAAGCCCCGACCTCGTACTGCGCGGCCCGGCGATCGGGCTGCAGAAGACCACCGTCGAGGCGCCGCGCCAGGTCTACGAGTATCCGATCAACCGGGCGCGTTTCCCCTGGTTCTACGACAGGCAGACCTGGCTCGACCTCCTGGACCTGATGCTCTCGGAGCGGGCCAACGTGATCTACCTGTGGAGCGGTCACCCGTTCTCGTCTTTCGTGCGGCTCGCGGACTATCCCGAAGCGCAGGAGGTCACCGACGCCGAGCTGGCGGAGAACCGCGAGCTGCTCACCTGGCTTGCGGCCGAGGCCGACAAGCGGGGCATCTGGGTCGTCGTGAAGTTCTACAACATCCACATCCCGCTGCCTTTCGCACAGCACCACGGCATCCCGCTCCATCAGCCGGCGCCCACGCCGCTGACCAGCGACTACACGCGCAAGTCCATCGCCGCCTTCGTCGACGAGTTCCCGAACGTGGGGCTGTACGTGTGCCTCGGGGAGGTCCTGCAAGGCGACATCTACGGCACCGAATGGTTCGTGGACACGATCCTGGCAGGCGTGAAGGACGGCGTCGCACGGTCGCAGCGCGACGAGGTCCCGCCCGTCATCGTGCGTGCGCACGCGATCGATCTGCAGCCGGTGCTGGCCAAGGCGCTGGAGGTCTACCCTCGACTGTTCACCGAGGCGAAGTTCAACGGCGAGTCGCTGACGACCTGGAATCCCCGCGGCAAGTGGCAGGGCATCCACCAGGAGCTCGCGGCCCAGGGAAGCCTGCACATCGTCAACATCCACATCCTCGCGAACCTCGAGCCGTTCCGGTTCGGCGCGGTGTCGTTCATCCGGAAGAGCGTCCTTTCGATCACCCATCGCCTCCAGTCGCACGGGCTGCACCTCTACCCGCTCTTCTATTGGGAGTGGCCGCTGTCTCCGGACAACACCGAACCGCGCCTGCGGCAGATCGACCGTGACTGGATCTGGTACGCGGCGTGGCTGCGGTACGCGTGGCGGGGCGATCGCGACCCCCTGGCAGAACGCGACCACTGGATCGGACTGCTCGCCGGCCGGTTCGGAACACGGGAGGCCGGGGCGGCGGCGCTCGACGCGTACGAGGCGATGGGCCAGATCGCGCCCCTGCTCGTGCGGCGTCTGGGCATCACGGAGGGCAATCGTCAGACGCTGAGCCTGGGGATGACGATGAGCCAGCTCACCAACGCGGCGCGGCACCGGCCCTGGGCCGACCTGTGGGAGTCGCATGCCCCCGCCGGGGAGCGACTGGAGGAGTACGCGCGGCGGGAAGCACACGGCGAGCCGCACCATGGCGAGACACCCGTGAGCGTGGTCGAGGACACGTGCTTCTTCGCACGGCGCGCGCTGGATGCGATCGCTCGGGGGCGGGAGCAGGTGCGCGCCGACGCGGACGAGTACGACCGTCTGGCCTCGGACGTCGAAGCGGTCGCCCTCATGGCCGAGTTCTACCGACTGCGGGTCCTCGCGGCGGTCGAGATCGTCGTCTACCGGGAGCGGGCCGCCGCCCACCCCGGCGAGCCGGTCGCGCGCCTCCGGAAGGCCGCGGACCTGATCGACGAGAGCGTGACGGTCTACGAGCGGCTGACCGAGCTGACCGATCGCACCTATCTCTACGCCAACAGCATGCAGACGCCCCAGCGCAAGGTGCCGTTCCCCGATGGACGCGAGTTCGGCCATTGGCGCCAGTGCCTGCCGCTCTACGCCGAGGAGGCGCGGAACTTCCGCGCGAATCTCGCGCGCGTGGAGTCGGGGGATGCCGGCGCGCAGGCGGTCTCGGGCGCACCCTCGCCCTTCCAGCCCGCGCGATTCGAGCTGCTGTCCGGCGACGCAGAGACCTTCACGGTCCGCGCAGGCCAGTCGGTGTTCGCAGACGCCGACAGCAACATGCGCGAGGTCGCACCCGAGCTCGAAGGACTGACCGGCATCCGCGTGCAGCGCGACGGCGCGTTCGACGGGCAGGTCCCCCTGCGGATCCGTCTGGATGAACCGGGTCACGTGCTGGTCGGCTACTTCCAGAGCCCGGATGCCGTCTGGCTGCAGGTGCCCGACCTCGAAGTGGACACCCATGCCGATGCCCGCGGCGGGCTCGAACCCGTGCTGCGGTCGGCGGTCGCCGTCGACTTCCTTCCGGACGTGAACGTGCACGCGTTCGCGTACGAGCCGGGCGAGCACACCATCGCACTGGGTACGGGTGCGTACGTGGTCCTCGGCGTCGTGCCGGCGGGGCAGGAGTTCAGCGGACGGACCGTCCTCGGAGAAGCCGATGACCGGGCGTCGCTGGACTGGCTCTATGAAGCATCCTGACGCAATGCTAGTATCGCGGTATACCAGGATCCCGGCGATGTGGTCGGGGTGTGCGAGATCGACGGAGATGGATCACGTGGTCAGGACGGATCGCCCGCGGAGCGGGTCCCCCGGTTGCCGGACTCGGATGGTGCGCCGATGAGCGCGATGACCGAGCTGGTCAACATCCGCAAGGTGAAGGTCCGACGGACCGGCAAGCCGAGCAAGGCGGAGCGCCGCGAGGGCCGTGCCGCCTACCTCTTCCTGCTGCCCTGGATGATCGGCATGGTGCTGCTCACCATCGGCCCGATGGCGGTCTCGCTGTACCTGTCCTTCACCGACTACAACCTGCTGCAGGCTCCCGAGTGGATCGGCCTGGACAACTTCACCCGGATGCTGGACGACGCTCGTCTGCACAACTCGTTCGGGGTGACGTTCCGCTTCGTCTTCATCTCGGTGCCGCTGCAGCTGATCGCCGCGCTGCTGCTGGCGGTGGTGCTCGATCGCGGTCTCCGAGGGCTGGCGATCTATCGCTCGATCTTCTACCTCCCGTCGCTCCTGGGCGGATCCGTCGCCATCGCGGTGCTGTGGCGGCAGATCTTCGGCATCGAGGGTCTGGTCAACCAGGTGCTGGCACTGCTCGGGATCGAAGGTCAGGGCTGGGTGTCCTCGCCCGACACCGCTCTGGACACGCTGGTGATCCTCAGCGTGTGGACCTTCGGCGCGCCGATGATCATCTTCCTGGCCGGCCTCCGGCAGATCCCGACGATGTACTACGAGGCCGCCTCGGTGGACGGCGCGAGCCGCATGCGGCAGTTCTTCAAGATCACCCTGCCGCTGCTGACGCCGATCATCTTCTTCAACTTCGTGCTGCAGATCATCGGCGCCTTCCAGTCCTTCACGCAGGCCTTCGTGGTCTCGAACGGCTCCGGCGGACCCGCCGACTCGACGATGTTCTACACGCTGTACCTGTACCAGACCGGTTTCAACAACTTCGACATGGGCTACGCATCCGCGATGGCCTGGGTCCTGCTGGTGATCATCGCGATGTTCACGGTCGTGAACTTCGTGGCGTCGAAATATTGGGTGTTCTATGACGACTGAGCTCGCTCCTGCCACGACCGATGCCCGCGAGCCCGCGACCACCGGACCGGATGCGATGTCGGATTCGCGCCGGCGACTGCTGAGGTCCATGGCGATGCGCCGCCTGGTCAAGCACGCGATCCTGATCGCCTGCGGCCTGGTGATGATGTATCCGCTGCTGTGGATGGTCGTCAGCTCGCTGCGACCCAACGAGGAGATCTTCCGGTCTCCGGGGCTGCTGCTGGACAGCTTCGAGATCTCGAACTACATCGACGGCTGGGACGCGCTGAGCGAGCCCTTCGGGCACTACATGGTCAACTCGGCGATCATCGTGCTCGGCTCGATCGTCGGCAACCTGCTGTCGTGCTCGATGGCCGCGTACGCCTTCGCGCGCCTGCGCTTCCGGGGCCGCGCGCTGATGTTCGCCGCCATGCTGGCCACCATCATGCTGCCCGTGCACGTCGTGATCGTGCCGCAGTACGTCATCTTCTCCCAGCTGGGGTGGGTGAACACCTTCCTGCCGCTCATCGTGCCCAAGTTCCTGGCCACCGAGGCGTTCTTCATCTTCCTGATGGTGCAGTTCATCCGCGGCATCCCGCGTGAGCTCGACGAGGCGGCGCGCATCGACGGCTGCGGTCACTTCGGCATCTACTTCCGGATCATCCTGCCCCTGATGGTGCCCGCGCTCGCCACGACGGCGATCTTCACGTTCATCTGGACCTGGAACGACTTCTTCGGGCAGCTCATCTATCTGACCAAGCCCGACATGTACACCGTGCCGGTCGCGCTCCGCGCCTTCGTGGACGCCAGCTCGGACTCCTCATGGGGTTCGCTGTTCGCCATGTCGATCGTGTCCCTGCTCCCGGTGTTCCTGATCTTCCTGTTCGGACAGCGATTCCTGCTCAAGGGCATCGCGACGACCGGCGGCAAGTGACGGGCCCGCGAATGCCCTCGGACCGCATCGACGAGGTCGAGCTGTCGCTCCTCTCGGTGCCGCTCGCCCGGCCGATGAGCGACGCGAAGGTGCTCACCGGGCGGCAGCGCCCGATGGGGGAGATCAGCGTCGTGACGGCCGAGGTCCGCACGGCGGACGGCCTGCACGGACTCGGGTTCACCTACTCGACGCGCGCAGGCGGTCCAGCGCAGTACGCGCATGCGAGAGAGGTCGTCCACGAGGTGATCGGCGACGACCCGAATGACATCTCGCGCATCCACGACAAGCTGCTGTGGGCAGGCGCGGCGGCCGGGCGAGCCGGGATCGCCGTGCAGGCCATCGCGGCGATCGACATCGCGCTGTTCGACGTGAAGGCGCGCCGCGCCGGGGTGTCGCTGGCCAAGCTGCTGGGCGCATACCGCGACTCGGTGCGGGTCTACAACACCTCCGGCGGGTACCTCAATGCTCCGCTCGACGAGGTGCTCGACAACGTCGAGCGCTCCCTCTCGTCGGGACTGGGCGGTATCAAGATCAAGGTCGGCCAGCCCGACGTCGCTCGCGACCTCGAGCGGGTCCGCGCGGTGCACGAGCACATCGGGGGGAGGGCGTCGCTGATGGTGGATGCCAATCAGCAGTGGGACCGTGCGACGGCGCTCAGGACCGGGCGGCTGCTCGAGGAGTTCGACCTGGCGTGGATCGAAGAACCGCTCGATGCGCACGACTTCGACGGCCTCGCCGACCTCGCCGCGCGGCTGGACACGCCCGTCGCCTCGGGCGAGATGCTCACGGGCGTCGGCGACATCGCGACACTCATCGACCGGCGGGGCGCCGACATCGTGCAGGCCGATGCCCCTCGCCTCGGCGGCGTGACGGGATACCTGCGCGCGGCCGCGCTCGCCGATCAGGCCCACCTCGACATGGCGCCGCACTTCGTGATGGAGCTGCACGTGCACCTCGCGGCGGCCTATCCGCGCGAGCCCTGGGTCGAGCACTTCGATTGGCTGACGCCGCTGTTCGATGAGCGGCTCGAGATCCGGGACGGACGGATGCTCGTGCCCGAGCGACCCGGGCTCGGGCTGACCTTGAGCGAGCAGGCGCGCGGGTGGGTCTCGGAGCGACTCGTCGTGTCCTGATCGCGCCTCGCGCCGCCGTCAGATCGGGCGACGCCCGGAGTGCAGCACCCCGGTGATCGCACCGAGGACGGCGCCGGCCATCGTGTCGATGATCCGCTCGGAGGCGATGGCGGGGGAGTCCACGGTGGCGGTCACCGCGCCGGTCAGAAGCAGGACCAGCGGCGTGATGAACGTCAGCGCGAGCGCGTAGTGCCGCACGACGACGATCTCGATGGCGAACTGCAGCACGCCGAGGATCAGTGCCAGCCACAGCCCGACGGGCGACAGCGGCGCGAGGAGCAGGAAGAGCCCCGCGCCGGCGACCGTGCCCGTCATGCGATGGATGCCGCGGCTGAACGCCGCCCGGCGGTCCGCCGCGATCCCGATCACCGCGACGGCCGAGCCGACGACCCAGTAGGCGCGCTCGGGATCGAGCCACGCTCCCACGGCGGCGCCCACCACCGCGACGAGCGCGACGCGCAGCAGCAGGATGCGGGCGGCCGGTGGCCACGCGGGACCGGGCAGGAGCGTGCGCAGCGTGTGTCGCGGCATCCGTCTCGCACGTCGGCGCAGGAGCGGCGCCGCGGTGAGCAGCCACGCGAACACGATGCCCGCCGTCAGCGCCGACAGGTACACCAGGATGTCGGCGCCGGCGGCGGAGATGTGGGCGGTGAGCCCGAAGGTCAGCACGAAGAAGAGCGGTCCCGGCGGACCCAGCGAGAAGCCGAAAGCGAGCGCCGCGCTTCCGATCGCCACGACGACGAGGCCGATGATGGTGGCGACGGGCGAGGAGCCGGCCAGCGCGCCGAGCACCGCGGCGGTCAGGAGGCCGACGCCGACGAGCGGCACGACTCTCACCCGGTCGATCGCCGCGAGGTGCGACGCGAACAGGGCGGCGAACGCGCCCGAGGCCGCCTGATACCCCAGCTCGGGCCGTCCGAGCAGGGTCATCACGGCGATGGGGACGGCAACGGCGAGGGCGGCCTGGGTGGCGAGCGGCCAGCGCGGGGCCGGTGCAGCGCCGAACCGGATCAGACTGGCGAACCCGTGCCGGAGGTCGGACAGCCAGTGGTGTTCGGGGTGGTCAGCGGTTGGCTGGGATCCGGTCGACATCCCTTCCATTGTCGTCGCCGGCCTGCCCGACCTCGGTCACGATGCCGCGTGCGCTCCGCGGCGCCGCGTTTCAGGCTGCAGGTGCGGCGGAAGGCCGTCCCTCGTCCGCCGTGGGACGTATCGCCGCCAGGCGGTGCGGTAGCCGTGATATCCCCGCAGCGACGACAGGAACACGACCGCCAGGGCCGCGACCACCGCCAGCACGATGGCCCACGCCAGCGCAGCGCCCGCCACCACGCTTACGCCGCCGACGAAGAGTCCGACGACACAGCCGTTCACGACCGCGATCAGAAAGGCCGAGCTGCCGAGCACCTGCGACGAGTCGCTGCGCCACCGCAGGAACGAGTAGGTGATCTGCATGCCGAGCTGGTCGTCGGTGGTCGACTGCAGGAAGTACTCCTCGACGGCCGGGTCGAGGTCGACGTAGGCGCCGCGCAGCCGGTTCATCGCGACGACGAACATCATGTCCTCTTCGGCGACGTTGAACACGCGGATCTGCGTCAGCAGACCGACCGTGATGAGGAACCCGAGGATCGTCAGGGATGCCGGCGCGAAGCCGTCGCCGAAGTCGGTCGCCTGCCCGAGCAGGCCGATGGTCACGAGTCCTGCCGAGACGAGCGTCAGGAAGATCGTGATGCGCGTGAGCACCTCGTTCTGCGCCGTGCCGCGCGCGGCGAGAAGGCCCCAGTGCTCGGTCGCGAGGATCTGCGCGCGGCGTGCGAGCGCGGCGTCGGACTCCCGATCGGGTGCCGGGCTCACGGGCTGGTCGGCAGCGCCGGCCGCATCGGCCGCCATGGCGTCATTGTCCACCCGGGCCTCGCCGGGCGGTAGATGCACCGAGCGAGAGCCGCTCCGGATCGAGGGATGCGGGCGCGCGGCTCAGCCGCGCGACAGGATGCCGCCCGCCGGTGACACTGCGCCGAAGCGGGCACAGGCCGCCGCGAAGCGTTCGGCGATGAGGGCAGCGACGCGCTCGTCGGGCGCGAGCGGCGAGGTCGCGACATCGCCTCCCGCGCGGGCGATGACGTCGGCGAAGTGTCCGGGGGCGAGCACGTAGCTCGCCACCACCACCCGGTCTGCACCGTGTGCTCGCGCCGCCGCGACCGTGCGGTCGATCCGCGGACCCGCACCCGCGGCGAACCCCACGTCCACGCGCGTGCCGAGCCGCGCGGCGAGGTGGTCCGCCATCGCGCGCACGTCCGTCTCGGCCGCGGGGTCGCTCGAACCGGCAGCGGCCAGGACGACGGCATCCGCGGGTGAGAGGCCCACGTCGTCGAGGCGGGAGTGCAGCACCTCGGCGAGGAGCTCGTGGGGTCCGAGCGCCGGCGCGGCCACCGCGTGACCGGCATGCGCGGCCACGGCGCGGGCGATGTCGACCTGGGTGTGGTAGCCGGTCGAGAGCAGCAGCGGCACCACGACGGCCGGCCGCGTCGGCGCGCACGCCGCGAGAACATCGGCCACATACGGCGACTGCACATCGACGAAGGCTTCGAGCACCTCGGTGTCCGGCAGCACGGCGCGCACGCGGTCCACGAGCTCGGTGATCGCGGCGCGGCCGGCGGCCGAGCTGGTGCCGTGCGAACAGGCGACGAGTGTGGGAGTCACGCCGGACCCTCCTTCTGCTCGAGGACGTCGAGACGGTAGCCCCGCTTGACGATCGTGCGGATGACGTCGGGGCCGAGGGCCTCCCGCAGCCGGGCGACCGCCATCTCGACCGCGTGAGCGCTGTCGCCCGATCGGGGGAGCGCGGTCTGCAAATGCTGCCGCGGCACCACGGCGCCGGCAGCGACGAAGAGCTCGCGCAGGACCGCGACGCCGGTCCGCGAGAGCGGGATGAGCCGGTCGTCGAGCACGGCGCCGCCGCTGCGCAGCTCCAGCCGTCCCGCCGCCGTCTGCGCCGACGGGGCGCGGCCGCCGCCGAAGTACGTGACGACGGCGCGGACGAGCGAGCCGAGTCGTCCGCGTTCGGCGATGAGCGGCTCGATGCCGACGTCGACCAGCGGGCCCGCGGTGATCGGGCCGACCGCCGCCATGAGCACCTGACCGGATGCCGCGCCCGCGACGATGCGATCGAGCGCGCCCTCGCGCGCGGCGGCGGCGAGCCACTCGGCCGCCCCGGGTGCCGACGTGAACAGCACCGCGTCGACCTCGCCCGCCGCGGCAGCCGCGGCCGATCGCGACACCGCGGCCGGGTCCGGCGGCGGCCCCCACCGGTAGACCGTGAGGCTCACGACCTCGGCGCCCGCGCGCGTGAACAGCTCGTCGAGTCCGTCGGCGCCCGACCCGTGGTGCTGCACCGCCACCCGGCGCCCGGCGACGCCTTCGGCCAGCAGGAACTCGCCGAGCTCTGCCGACGTCTCGGATTCAGCGACCCAGTCGGCCGTGAGGCCCGCCTGCTGGATCGCCCCGCGGGCCTTCGGGCCGCGCGCGACGATCTGGGCCCGCCCGAGCGCCATGAGCAGCTCTTCGGCGAGACCGGCCTCGTCGGCCGCTTCGATCCACCCGCGGAAGCCCACGCCCGTCGTCGCGACCACCACATCCGGCGGCTCGGCGATCAGCCGGCGGGTCGCCGAGATGAGCGCCTCATCGTCGATGTGCGGGACGATCGTGAGCGCCGGCGCATGCCGCACCACCGCGCCGTGCCGCTCCAGGGCGGCCGCCAGCTCCGAGGATCGGCGATCCACGGCGATGACGATCGTGCAGCCGTCGAGGGCCGCCGACAGGGTGGGGCGGGCGGGAGAGGTCAACGCGACGCATCACCTGCCAGGGCGTGCGCGGGCAGGAGCAGCCCGGCGCGTGCCACGTCGCCGATCACGATCACGGCGGGGTTGCGGACGCCCGCGGCTGCGGCATCCGCCACGATGCGGCCCAGTGTCGAGCGGGTCGTGCGCTGCTCAGGCGTGTGGCCGCGCTCGATGATCGCGACCGGACGATCCTCCGGCGCACCGGCCGAGCGCGCCGCCGCGACCAGCCGGGGGAGCGCCGCGACGCCCATCAGCACGACCGTGGTCACGGAGTCATCCGCGAGGGCAGCGAGCGTCGAGGGCGACAGCTCGCCCTGTCCGTTGGCGACGTGCACGCCGACCGACGTGCCGCGGTGGGTGACCGGGATGCCCGCCGCCTGCGGCACGGACACGACGCTGGTGAGACCCGGGGTGACGTCGACCGGGATGCCGGCGGCCAGGCACGCCGCGACCTCTTCGCCGCCGCGGCCGTAGACGAACGGGTCGCCGCCCTTGAGGCGGACCACCCGCTTGCCCTGCCGGGCGAGGTCGACCAGCAGGTCGTTGATCTCGTCCTGCGGCACCGGATGGTGACCGGGCCGCTTGCCGACGTCGATGACCTCGACGTCGGGCTCGAGCTCGCTCAGCACGTCGGTCGGGCCGAGGCGGTCGGCGACGACGACATCCGCCTCGGCGAGCAGACGCCGCCCGCGCACCGTGAGCAGGTCCGCGGGTCCGGGACCGCCGCCCACGAGGTCGACACGCCCCGCGCCACCGGTCCGGCGTCGCCGCAGCGGAAGCCTGCCGTCGCGCAGCAGGGATGCCACGGCGTCGCGCAGCCGCGCCGCCCGGCGCGGGTCGACGCCGGTATCCGACACCACGCCGACCACGACGTCCCCCGACCGGGTCTCGGCCGCGAGCCGGGTGGTGCTGTGGGCGCCGTCGGACGCGTTGACGCACAGTGTCCGTCGTCGTTCGCACCAGGCGGCGACTCGGGCGTCGACGCGCGGATCGCCGGTCGCGGTGTGCACGAGCCACGCGTCCGTGATGTCGGCGGCCCGCACCGGCCGCGGCATCCATGAGAGGGCGTGCCGCTCGACCAGTTCGCGCACGCCGTCGCTGAGCTCGGGCGCGACCACCACGATGTCGGCGCCCTCGTCGAGGAACCGCGGCAGGCGGCGTGCGGCGACCGAGCCGCCGCCGACCATCACGACGCGGCGTCCGGTCAGCGAGATTCCCACCAGCGTCGTCATGAGCCTTCTCCCCATCGCACGAGCACCTGGCCGTCGTCGACCGCGACCGGCCAGACGCGCAGCGACTTCGGCTCCTTGCCCTGCGTGTCCAGGCACGCTCCGGTGCGCAGGTCGAAGACCTGCTTGTACATCGGCGAGGCCACGGTCGGGGCATCCTGCCGGGTTCCGACGATGCCGCGCGAGATGACGTTGGCGCCGCTGTACGGATCGCGGTTCGACACGGCGTGCACGCGGCCCCCGCCCTCGACAGCAGAGTGCAGGAGGAACAGCGCGAGCTGCGTGCCGTCGACGAGCGCCGCGCGGCCGCGCTCGACCTCGAGGTCGGCGAGGGCGCACACGCGGACCCAGCCGGGCGGCACAGTGCGATGCGCCGTCGCGGTGGGCAGTTCGACGATCGTCATCGGCGCACCTCCAAGGTCGTGCCGGCGATGAGCACCCGCGGGTCCGCGCGCTCGGCGTCGGTGGCGGGGCGCGGCTGGCCGCGCTCGGCCGTGTACGCGAGGTCGGGGTCGGGCGTCGCGGGGGCGTTCACGAACGAGGCGAACCGCCGCAGCTTGTCGGGGTCCTCGAGGGTGGCCTTCCACTCGTCCTCGTACCCGTCGACGTGGCGGGACATCGCCTCATCGAGGTCGGCGCAGATGCCCAGGCTGTCGTCGAAGATGACCGCGCGCAGGCCCTCGATGCCGCCCTCGAGCTCCTCGAACCAGGGCGCCGTCCGCTGCAGCCGGTCGGCGGTGAAGATGTAGTACATGAGGAACCGGTCGATCGCGGTGAGGAGCTCGTCGTCGCTCAGCCCCTCGGCGAGGAGCACCGCGTGGCGCGGGGTGAAGCCGCCGTTGCCGCCGACGTACATGTTCCAGCCGGCCTCGGTGGCGATGACGCCGACGTCCTTGCCGCGCGCCTCGGCGCACTCGCGGGCGCAGCCCGAGACGCCGAGCTTGATCTTGTGCGGGGAGCGCAGACCGCGGTAGCGCAGCTCGAGCTGGACGGCCATGCCGACGGAGTCCTGCACGCCGTACCGGCACCACGTCGAGCCCACGCACGACTTCACCGTGCGCAGCGACTTGCCGTAGGCGTGGCCCGACTCGAACCCGGCATCCACGAGGCGCTTCCAGATGTCGGGCAGCTGCTCCAGGCGCGCGCCGAACATGTCGATGCGCTGGCCGCCGGTGATCTTCGTGTACAGCCCGAAGTCGCGCGCGACCTCGCCGATCACCACGAGCCCCTCGGGCGTGATCTCGCCGCCCGGGATGCGGGGCACCACCGAGTAGCTGCCGTCCTTCTGCAGGTTGGCCATGACGTGGTCGTTGGTGTCCTGCAGGGCCGCGTTCTCGCCGTCGAGCACGTGCGTGCCGGTGAGGGTCGACAGGATGCTGGCGAGCGCGGGCTTGCAGATGTCGCAGCCGCGCCCCGAGCCGAACCGCTCGATGACGGCGCTGAAGGTGCGCAGCCCCGACACGCGCACCGCGTCGAAGAGCTGGCGGCGCGACATCGCGAAGTGCTCGCACAGGGCCGAGCTGAGCGCGGCCCCGGTCTTCGCGAGCTCCGCGCCGACGATCTTCTTGACCATCATCACGCACGAACCGCACGCCGCTCCGGCCTTCGTGCATGCCTTCACGCCGGCGACATCCGTGCAGCCGTCCTCGTGGACGGCGTGACGGATGGCGCCCGCCGAGACGCTGTTGCACGAGCAGACCAGGGCTTCGTCGGGCAGCTCGCCGGTCGGCGCGGGGGTACCGCCCTCGGGCAGGAGGTAGGCGGCCGGATCGCCGCCGAGCGCGCCGCCCACGAGCGGACGCAATGCTCCGTACGCCGATGCGTCGCCGACCAGGATGCCGCCGAGCAGGGTTTTCGCGTCGTCGGAGAGCACCAGCTTCTTGTAGACGCCGGCGGCCGGGTCGGCGTAGACGACGTCGAGCGCACCGGGCGTCTCGGCGAACGCGTCGCCGAAGCTGGCGACATCCACGCCGGAGAGCTTGAGCTTCGTGGACAGGTCGTAGCCGGGGAACGACGCCTCGCCGCCGAGCAGCCGGGTCGCCGCGACCTCGGCCATCGCGTAGCCGGGAGCCACGAGGCCCGCGCACATCCCGTCGAAGCTCGCGACCTCGCCGATCGCCAGGATGGACGGGTCGCTCGTCGCGCAGCCCGCGTCGATGACGACGCCGCCGCGGGGATGGACGTCGAGGCCCGTCTCGCGCGCGAGTTCGTCGCGGGGGCGGACGCCGACGGTGAACACGACGACGTCGGTGCGCTCGTACGTGCCGTCGCGGAACTCCAGGCCCGTCACCTGGCCCGACCGGTCGGGGTCGAGCCGGGTGGTGATCGACTCGGTCCGCACCCGGATGCCGCGCTTCTCGATGAGGCGGCGCAGCGCATCGCCCGCGGGCCGGTCGAGCTGTGCCGACATCAGCCGGTCGGAGGACTGCACGACCGTGCATGCGACCCCGAGGCCGTCGAGCGCGCCAGCGGCCTCTAGTCCGAGAAGGCCGCCGCCGATCACGGTGCCGACGAGCGGCCGGCCGAGGTCGGCGGAGCGGCGGGTGACGAAGTCGCGCAGGCGCTCGACGTCGTCGAGCGTGCGGTAGACGAAGCATCCCTCCAAGGCGAAGCCGTCCACCGCGAGCTTCGCGGCGTACGAGCCGGTCGCCAGCACGAGGCGGTCGTACGCGATCTTCGCGCCGCTGCGGGTGACGACGACGCGCTCGTCGCGGTCGATGCGCACCACCGGGTCGCCCGCGAGGAAGCGCACGCGTTCGTCGTCGAGGTGGGCGGTGTCGAGGGTGAGGTCGTCGGTCGTCGACCCCTGGAAGAACGAGGTGAGCGCCACGCGATCGTAGGGGCGGCGGTTCTCCTCGCCGATGACCGTGACCTCGAGGTCGTCCTCGGCGCGGCTGAGCAGGCTCTCGAGGAAGCGATGGGCGACCATTCCGGCTCCCACGACGACCACGCGGGAGGTGGGGCCGGTGGAGCTCATGACTTCACGGTAGGTGTCCGGTGTTGCGCCCGCGTCAGCGTCATGTTTCGGGCTCTTGACGATGCGTGCCATGACGTCTCCTTCGGTTCCGGTGCTCAGACGCCGGCGGGCGCGGTCTCGCGCGGCTCGGATGCGGCGGCCGGCGCCGGTGCGGAGGCATCCGTCGCGGTCGGCTCGGCGGTTCGGCCGGCGATGCCGCGGCGCGAGAGGCGGGGCGTGCGGGGCGACGTGGCGCGGGCGTAGGTGAGGTAGAGCGGGATCGCGGTGAAGACCAGGCCGCCGACGAGGTTGCCGACCACCGTCGGGATCTCGTTCCAGATCAGGTAGTCCATGATCGTGAAGTCGCCGCCGAGCAGCAGGCCCGAGGGGAACAGGAACATGTTCACGATCGAGTGCTCGAAGCCCATGAAGAAGAACAGCATGATCGGCATCCACATCGCGATGACCTTGCCGGGCACGTCCTTGGCGACCATCGACAGCACCACGCCGGTCGAGACCATCCAGTTGCACAGCACGCCGCGGATGAAGAGGGTCAGCATGCCGGCGGCGCCGTGCTCGGCGTAGCCGACGGTGCGGCCCTCGCCGATGTGGCCGATCGCCTCGCCGACCTCGTTCGGCGGTGTGGCGAAGCCGTTCGTGACGACGATCGCCATGAGCACCGCGACGGTGAACGCGCCGATGAAGTTGCCGACGAAGACGAGCCCCCAGTTGCGCAGGATGCCGCCGATCGTCACGCCCGGCCGCCGGTCGAGCCAGGCCAGCGGTGCGAGCACGAAGACCCCCGTGAGCAGGTCGTAGCCGAGCAGATACAGCATGATGAAGCCGACCGGGAACAGCAGCGCGCCCAGCAGCGGGATGCCGGTCTGCACCGAGACGGTCACCGCGAACGCCGCGGCGATCGTGAGGACCGCGCCGCCCATGATCGAGCGGACGAGGGTGTCGCGCGTGGACAGCATCACCTTCGACGCGCCGGCGTCGATGATCGTTCCGACGAGTTCTGCGGGCTTGACGTACGTCATGAGGGGGTCCTCTCCTCCGTGGACGGATGCCGGGAGTGGCCGACGCTTCGAAGCTAGGTCGGCGATGTTTCCCGGGGACGACCCCGCAAGGGACGGTCTCGTTACCTCTCCCTCTCAACGGGAAGGGGCGGGAAGTGAGGAAGACCGTGCGCTGTGACCGCGGGCGCGTCGGAGCGACCGGGATGCCTCGCGCGTGTGGGAGGCGCCGCTCCGCTCGGCTGCTCGGCGGCGGGCGACTGTCAGACCTGGGAGACCGGCGAGATCACGAGCTCGTCGATGCGCACGTGGGAGGGGGCATCCATCGTGAACATCGCGGCGCGGGCGACGTCGGCGGGGGTCAGCATCCGCCGGCGATGCTCTGCCGTGGGCACGGACGGGCGCATCTCGAGGAAGTCGGTGTCGACGTCGCCGGGGCACAGATGGCACGCCCGGACGCCGTTCGCGGCCTCGTCGGTGTTGATCGTCCGCACGACGGAGGCGAGCGCCGTCTTGCTCGCCGAGTAGGCCGCGCCGGCGCCGGGGGAGTGCGTCCACCCCGCGTAAGACGACACGATGACGACGACACCGCCGGCGCGGCGGAGTGCGGGAAGCGCGGCATCGACGACGCGCAGCACGCCGACGAGGTTGGTCTCGATCACGCGGTGCACGTCGTCGATGTCGTGATCGGTCCAGCGGCGTCGCGGGTTGTTCGTTCCGCTGGCGACGACCAGCGCGTCGAGGCTCGCGTCGGCCCGAAGGATCTCGGCGATACGGTTGCGCGGATTTTCCGCGACGACATCCAAGGGGAGGGTCGCCACCGACGCCGGGTTGGATGCCGTCGCCTGCGTCTGCGCGAGCGCCTCTCCACGCCGGCCCGATACCGTCACCTGCCAGCCGGCGTCCACAGCAGCGTGGGCGACGGCGCGTCCGATCCCGGAGCCACCACCGACGATCCAGGCGCGACGCGTGCGTGTAGCTTCCGTCATATCAGTAATACTATTTCGCCATGCACCTCGACTTCCACGACAGGACCGTTCTCGTGACCGGTGCCAGCGCCGGCATCGGCCGGGTGATCGCCGACCGCTTCGCCGGCGAAGGCGCGCACGTCTACGGGTTCGATGTGGTTCCGCCCGCGGATGCCGTCGGATGGGCGGGATCGGCCGTGTGCGACGTGACCGACGAGAGCGCCGTGGCGCGCGAGGTCGCGGCCATCGAGAAGGAGCACGGGGCGGTCGACGTGCTGATCAACAACGCGGGCGTCAACGTCGTCGGTCCGGTGGACGAGCTGACAGCGGCGCAGTGGCGCCGGTGCCTCGACGTGAACGTCGTCGGCGTCGCCGTCATGTGCGCCGCCGCCATCCCGGGCATGAAGCGCGCCGGCGCGGGGTCGATCCTGAACGCCGCCTCGTTCGCCGCGATCAATCCGCCCGTGGGTGCGGCGGCCTACGCGGCGTCCAAGGCGGCCGTCGTGCAGATGACGCGGGTGATCGCCGGAGAGCTCGGCCCGTGGGGCATCACGGTCAACGCCTACGCGCCCGGGATGGTGCCGACGGCGATGAACGGCTTCGCCGACATGCCGGATGCCACCAAGAACGAGCTGCTCGACACGCTGACCCTGCGGCGGTGGGAGTCGCCCGACGATGTGGCGGATCTTCTGTGCTTCCTCGCGAGCGACCGGGCGCGCTACATCACCGGCACGCTCGTGGACGTCAGCGGCGGCAAGCTCGCGACGCAGATCCCGCGGCGCGCCTACGACTGGCGGGAGTCGCGCGAGTGAGCCTGCAGCAGGATCTCGTGGACGCGCTCGGCAGCGCGATCGCGTCGGGAGCCTGGCCGACAGGAACCGCCATCTCGGTCGACGAGATCGGCGCGCGCCACGGCGTCTCGCGGACGGTGGCGCGCGAGTCGGTCCGCTCGCTGGAGGCGCGCGGCATGGTCCGCGGTCGGCCGCGCGTCGGCACGGTGGTCCAGCCTGAGGAGAGCTGGGACCTGCTCGATCCCGACGTGATCCGCTGGCGCACGGGCACCCCGGACTCTTCGGCTCAGCTCGAGGAGCTTCTCGACCTGCGCGCGGCGATCGAGCCGGTCGCGGCGCGGCTGGCCGCGGAGCGGGCGACCGGAGCCGAGCATGAGGAGCTGGACTCGCACCTCGAGCGCATGCGCGAGGCGTTCGAGCATGGCGATGTCGCAGACTTCACGCGAGCCGACCTCGACTTCCACCGGACGCTCGTGCTCGCCTCCGGCAACCGACTGTTCCGACAGCTGTGGGGCACGGTGCACGCGGCGCTCGGGGCGCGCTATCACTCCGAGGTGCCGGCGTTCTCCGAGCACACGCCGCACGCGCTCGACCGGCACGAGCAGATCCTCCGGGCAGTGCGAGCCGGCGATGCCGACAGTGCGGAAGCGGCAGCCTCGGTTCTCATCCGGGGGACGCGGGAGCAGGTCGGTTCGATCCGTTAGGCGACGCTACGGGGCAGGGGTCAGCAGCAGGATGTTCATCCAGGGGCAGACGATGCGGAAGTCGCCGGTCGAGAAGTCGAAGTCGACGGAACCGCCGTCCTCCTCGATCCCCACAGGAAACGACACCGCCACCTCCAGCACCACAGTTTCGCGAGGCGGGATGGTGATGTACTCCGCTCCCGACTCGAGGCGCTCCACGCGGTTGACGCGTTCGCCGTGCACCTGCCCGAGCACCCCGTTCTCGAGCGTCACGCCCGTCACCGTCAGGTTCTGCAGCTCGGTGCGCACTTGTGGCTGCTGCCACCAGCGCCACCAGCTGAGCGATGCGCGGAGCCACATGTTGGTCACCCACGGACCCGCCAGCACGATGTTCCATGCGCTGCCGTTGGCGCCGACCCGGATGTAGCCGTTGAGGGCGATGTACGTGTGGGCGCTGATCACCGCGAAGAAGTCGCTGTCGTTCTGCCACATGAACCAGAAGCTGACCCGGCGTTCACCGGCCTGGGTCGGCGGGCCTTCGTCGTCGTCCTCATCCAGGTAGACGTGGACCTTTGCCCAGCTGTCGTCGTCGTCGATGAAGGTGTCGTCGAGGATCGCGCTGCTGTGCTTGCCCCCCCAGATCATGAACGGCTTCCGCACCGTGATGGTCGTGAAGTTGCCGGGTGGCAGTGCATTCAGCTGCTGCACGCCCGCCATCCGGATCTGCATCGCCTCGGTCAGGTTGCGCAACGACGCGCCCGCCTCGGCTCTGGCGGCGGCCTCTTCTTCGTCCGCCGCGCGGGTCAGCTCAGCCAGATGGCGCTCTCGCACCGCGCGCACGCGCCCGTCATCTCCGCGCCCGCCCACCTGCTCCGCGAGCAGATCGGCGACTTCGCGCCTCGCGACGGCACGGCGGGCCGGATCTCGCTGCGGGCGGCGACCGGTGGTGGTTTCAGCATCCGTCACCACCCGCATGACGTCCGTCTGCCAGTCCTCGATGTCACGGTCGTCAGGCATGGCCGCCCCCTCCCTCGTCGGACGTGCGCAGCACCATAGTGGCGCAGCCCGCGCGCGCCGACAATGGCCCTCCACGACGGCTCGCCAGCGGAGATCCGCGCGGGTCGCGCGGCGTCGGCGATACGTTCCGCGCCCAGAGCGAAATAGGAGTTGCATTGCATGGCTAACTCGCGTTAGCCTCACAGTCACGTTCCACTCACGCGCGTTAGTTCGCTCGTGCACTCCCGAAAGACGACCAATGTCAGAGACGACCCGGCGCGCTGTAACGATGGCGGATGTTGCTCGTCACGCCGGCGTTTCGCGTTCGGCCGTCTCGTTCGTTCTCAACGATCGACGCTCGGTCAGCATCGCCGAAGACACGCGCGATCGCGTCCTGGCCGCCGCAGCCGAGCTCGGATATCGACCGAACGCCGGCGCCCGCGCACTCGCGAAGAAGAGGAGCGACTGGTACGGCCTCGTCACCGAGATCGTGACGGCGCCCTTTGCGGTCGACATCATCAAAGGCGCGCAGGATCGGGCGCTCGTCGACGAGAAGTACTTGCTCATCGCGTCGACCGAGTCCGACCCCGTCGCGGAGACCGCCGCGATCGAGCGGCTGCTTGAGCAGCGGGTCGAAGGACTGCTCTACGCGGCGACATGGCACCGCGCCGTCGAACTTCCCGAGATCGCGCGCGAAGTGCCGACCGTTCTGGTCAACTGCTTCGATATCGAAGGTCGGTACCCGGCAATCGTCCCGGACGAGCGCACGGGCGGCCGCCGTGCCACCGAGCGTCTTCTTGCAGCCGGGCACCGTCGCATCGGCTTCGTGAACCTCGACCCCGAGATCCCCGCTGCGGTCGGCCGCCGAGTCGGGTACCACGAGATGCTTCGGGAGGCGGGGATCACACCCGACGAAGACCTCGAGATCTCGGGACATGCGACCGCCGACGGCGGGTACCTCGCGGCGTCCGCTCTTCTCGACCTTGCCGAACCGCCCACCGCGATCTTCTGCGCCAACGACCGCATGGCCATGGGTGCATACGACGCGATCAAGGAACGCGGCCTACGCATTCCTCACGACGTTGCTGTCATCGGCTTCGACAATCAGGAGCTCATCGCGGCCTACCTGAGGCCAGGCCTGACGACGGTGGCACTGCCCTTCGAAGAGATGGGCGCTCAAGGCGTGGATATCCTCGCCGCCATCATCGCGGGTCAGTCGACCGGCACGGGAACCGTGACGGTCGACTGCCCGCTCCTCGAACGCGCATCGGTGTGACTGGACATCTCGTCCGATGCGCAGCCCCTTCGGCTTCAACGAAGAAGAAAGGAACACACTCATCATGACAGTTCATCGCAGGGCGGTGCTCATCGCCGCCGCTGTCGCGGCGACCGCAGCGCTCGCTCTCTCCGGCTGCAGCGCCGGAGGAAGCCAGTCCGCAGACTCGCTGGACGGCACTCAGCTGCTCACGATCCCGCGCGAAGACATGGGGACCTTCGACCGCAACTTCAATCCGTTCGCCAATCCGGACTTCCCGATGACCCAGCAGGCCATCTACGAGTCCATGCTCGTCTACAACCCGGCAGACGGGTCGACGACACCGTGGCTGGCGACGGAATGGGAAGTCGCGCCCGACAGCATGGGCATCACCTACCACCTGCGCGACGGCGTCAAGTGGTCCGATGGTGAGCCCTTCATCGCCGACGACGTCGTGCTGTCGTTCGAGCTGCAGCGCGAAGTCCGCGGCGGGTTCGACTACATCGAATCGGTGACAGCCGTCGATCCCCTCACCGTGCAGTTCGACTTCAGCGAGCCCTTCTCGCCTGCCCTCCTGGACATCGGCCAGCAGGTCATCGCGCCCGCCCACATCTGGAGTGAGGTCGAGGACCCCACCAAGTTCGCGAACGAAGATCCCGTCGGCACCGGCCCGTACACCGAAGTGGCCAACTTCCAGGCGCAGTCGTTCGACCTCGAGAAGAACCCCGAGTACTGGCAGCCGGAGAAGCAGAAGATCGAGGGCATCCGCATGCTCGCGTTCTCCGGCAACGACGGCGCCAACCTCGCCGCGGCCAACGGTGACGTGGACTGGGCTCCCCAGTTCATCCCGAACATCGAGGAAGCCTATGTCGCCAAAGACCCCGACCACCGGTTCTACTGGTTCCCGCCGACCGGCTCGATGATCAATTGGCAGTTCAATACCGCCAAGGCACCGTTCGACGATCCGAACGTGCGGAAGGCCCTGTCGATGGCGGTCGACCGCGAGCAGGTCACGGAGATCGGAATGCAGGGTTACACCTCCCCGGCGGACTGCACCGGTCTGAGTGGCTCCTATGACTCTTGGCGCGACGAAACCGTCGTCGAGTCCTGCACGTGGACGGCGCGCGACCTGGAGGGCGCCGCAGAGCTGCTGGATGCCGCGGGGATCACTCTCGGCGCGGACGGCAAGCGTGTCCTGCCCGACGGTACGCCCTTCGCCTTCGACTTCTCGGTCGGATCCACCTCGAGCGACTGGGTTTCGGTGGGCAACGTGATCGCGCAGAATCTCGCCGAGCTCGGCGTGACGGTCACCGTCGCGGCCAAGGACTGGGGAGACGTGACCGCCGGCTACGAGAACGGCACGTTCGACTCCGGCATCGTCTGGAGTGCAAACGCCCCGACGCCGTACCAGTTCTACCGCGGCGTCATGTCCACCGAGACGGTGAAACCGGTCGGCGAGCAGACGTTCGACAACTATCACCGTTTCGGCAGCGCGGACGCTGACGCCCTGCTTGCGCAGTTCGCCGCGGCATCCGATGAGGCCACGCAGCAGGACGTCATGAATCAGCTGCAGTCCCTCTTCGCCGAGGCGGCGCCCGTTGCGCCGCTGTTCCCCGGCCCGGAGTGGGGCGCGGCCAGCACGGCGCGCTTCACCGGGTGGCCGACCGAGGACAACCCCTACGCGACGCTGTCCACGCGCTCGCGGACGACGGTTCTCGTCCTCACCAGCCTCGAACCGGTCGTCACCGACTGATGATCCGCTGTCCTGCTGCGTCGCCCGTGCGACGCAGCAGGACAGCGAGGAGACACAACATGGGCTACATACTGCGGCGCTTCGGGTTCTATCTCGCAGCGTTCTGGGTATCGATCACCCTCAACTTCTTCCTTCCGCGCTTCATGCCGGGTGACCCCGTATCGCGCATGGTCGCACGGCTGCAAGGACAGATCCGCCCCGATCAGATCGAAGCGTTGCGGGAGTCCTTCGGCCTGAGTGACGCTCCACTGTGGGAGCAGTATGTGCGCTACCTCGGTCAGATCTTCACCGGCGATATGGGCTTCTCGATCTCCCGATTCCCGACGCCCGTCATCGACGTGATCTCGAGCGTCATCGGCTGGACCTTCCTGCTCGGGTTCGTTTCGCTGATCATCGCCGTCGTCATCGGCAACGTCCTCGGCATCCTGGCTGCATGGCGCCGAGGCGGGACCCTCGATTCGTTCGTCCCGCCGCTGCTCATCTTCATCGGCTCGTTCCCGTACTTCTGGCTCGCGATGGGACTGCTGTACCTCTTCGGAGTCACCCTCGGATGGTTCCCTCTGCGGCATGCGTACGAGGTAGGGACGACGCCTGAGTTGTCGCTCGCGTTCGTCGGCGATGTCGCCTATCACCTGATCCTTCCGGCTGCGTCGATCGTCCTCGTCTCCGTGGGGGGCTGGATGCTCGGCATGCGCAACACGATGATCGCCACCAACGCCGAGGACTACATCGTGATGGCGGAGGCGAAGGGGCTGCGCCCCAATCGCATCATCTACCGGTACGCCGCCCGCAACGCCCTGCTGCCATCGGTCACCGCATTCGGCATGTCGCTGGGCTTCGTCGTCGGAGGGGCGCTGCTCACCGAGGTCGTCTTCGCCTATCCCGGCATCGGGTACACGCTCCTCGCCGCCGTGCAGAACCTTGACTACCCGCTCATGCAGGGACTGTTCCTCACGATCACCACTGCCGTGCTGATCGCCAACTTCCTCGTCGACATCGTGTACGTGCGTCTCGATCCGCGCGTTCGCGTGAGCTGAACGGAGGGTGTGATGTCACTCGCGCAAGATCCTCGCGCCATGGCCGAACTCGACCTCGGCAGCCCGCCCGGACCCGACGGGAAAGCCACCTCGGTGCCGCAGCCGCCACGACGCCGTCACGGCGGGAGCGGACTCCTGCGGGGCCTGCTCGGCAATGCCAAGGCGACATCGGGGCTCGTGATCCTCATCCTGTTCATGCTGATGGCGATCCTCGCGCCCGTAATCGCCCCAGGCGATCCCACACTCATCCAGGGCATCGGCTCGCAGCCGCCGTCGGCCGAGCACTGGCTCGGCACGACGGCCAAGGGGCAGGACGTGCTGGCCCTGAACATCTGGGGTGCGCGATCGTCGCTGTTCGTCGGGTTCACCGTCGGCATCCTCGCCACGCTCGTCGGCCTCCTGGTCGGCCTCGCATCCGCTTACTTCGGTCGCATCGTCGACAACGTGCTGTCTCTGGTGACGAACGTGTTCCTCCTCCTTCCGGGCCTGCCTCTGCTGGTGATCCTCGCCGCGTTCCTGCCGCAAGGCCTGGGCACCGTCATCCTCGTGCTCGTCATCACCGGTTGGGCCGGCTCCGCACGCGTGCTCCGCTCGCAGGCCATGTCGATCCGCGGCAAGGACTTCGTCGCCGCGGCGCAGGTCACCGGGGAGGGGGGCTTACGGATCATGTTCCGCGAGATGCTGCCGAACATGGCGTCGATCGTCATGAGCACGCTCCTGGCGTGCGTGATCTTCGGCATCGGCGCACAGGCCGGTCTGGAGTTCCTCGGCTTGGGGGATATCAGCACGATCAGCTGGGGCACGAATCTCTACTGGGCAAGCAACGACGGCGCGCTGCTCACCGGAGCGTGGTGGGTGTTCGTCCCTCCCGGCGTGTGCATCGCCCTCGTCGCCTTCGCCCTCGCGCTGGTCAACTACGGCGTCGACGAGACGACGAACCCGCGTCTGCGGCGACCGCGGCGTCGCACCACACCCGACGCGCCGACCCGGGTCGCCGTTCCCGCCCGGAAGGAGACGGCGCGATGAGCGCTGCGTTGCTCGAGGTCGACGGCCTCTCCGTCGAGTACGCGACCGAAACGCGCGCCATCCGCGCCGTGGACCGAGTGTCGTTCTCGATCGGCGAGCGTGAGGTGTTCGGCCTGGCCGGCGAGTCCGGTTGCGGCAAGTCGACGATCGCCAACGCGATCCTCCGGCTCCTGAGAGACCCGGCCGTGATCACCAGCGGGTCGGTCCGCTTCGCGGGCACCGACGTGCTGGCGCTCAACGCGGAGGAGCTGCGGACTTTCCGCTGGCGTCGGGTGGCGATGGTGTTCCAGAGCGCGATGAACTCGCTCAACCCCGTGATGACGATCGGCGACCAGATCGCCGACATCTTCACCACTCACGAGGGCGCGTCCAAGAGAGCCGCCTGGGCGCGCGCCGGCGAGCTGCTCGACCTCGTCGGCATCCCTGCCGATCGACTGCGGTCCTATCCGCATCAGTTGTCCGGCGGAATGCGGCAGCGAGTGGTCATCGCGATGGCGACGGCGCTTCGACCGCCGCTTCTCATCATGGATGAACCCACCACGGCCCTCGATGTGGTGGTCCAGCAGGAGATCATGGCGCAGATCAAGGACCTGCAGCGAGAACTCGGATTCGCAGTCCTGTTCATCACCCACGACATGTCGCTGATGGTGGAGCTGTCCGACCGCATGGCTGTGATGTATGCGGGGCGCTTCGTCGAAACGGCGCAAGCCGGCGAGATCTTCGCCACGCCCCGGCATCCGTACACGCGCGCACTGATGGATGCCTTCCCACCCATGTCAGGGCCGCGCACACGACTGCAGGGCCTCGGCGAAGGCGTGAGGTTCCGGAACATCCCCGACCTCAAGCAGGTGGGCCCCACCCACTGGGCAGCGCCGAGCGACGGCGACTCCTCGATCACGGAGACGATCTCATGACCGCACACGACACGCCGGTGCTTTCGATCCGGGGACTCGAGAAGACGTTCACCATCGGCGGCGCGCTCTCGCGCAAGCGCGTGCGCGCGGTCGGAGGCGTCGACCTCGACATCGCACACGGTGAGATCGTCGCGCTGGTCGGCGAGTCGGGAAGCGGCAAGTCCACACTCGCGCGGTGCGTCGCGCGTCTCGAACAGCCGTCGGCAGGGACCTTCTTGTTCGAAGGCGAGGATGTCATCGCCGCCTCGAAGCGGCGCGCGACGCGCGAGTACCGCTCGGCTGTGCAGATGATCTTCCAGGACCCCTTCGGCTCGCTCAACCCCGTGCATCGGGTCGGCCACTTCCTGGAACGTCCGCTGCGCATCCACGGAGCCACGTCCGGGCGCACCGCACTGGAGCATGCGAAGCAGCGGCTGATGCACAAGGTCGGGCTTCCTGCCGAGATGCTGGACCGCTACCCGCACGAGCTTTCCGGCGGACAACGCCAGCGCATCGCGATCGCCCGCGCGCTGGCTGTGAACCCGCGGCTGATCCTCGCCGATGAGCCGACCTCGATGCTGGACGTGTCGGTACGGATCGGGGTTCTCAACCTCATGCGCACGCTGTGCGAGGAGCAGGGCATCTCGATGCTGTACATCACGCACGATCTCGCCTCTGCTCGCTATCTCGCCGACCGCATCGTCGTGATGTTCGCCGGCGAGTTCGTCGAGGGCGGTGAGGCGATGGAACTGCTGGCGAACCCCGCGCACCCTTACACGCGGCTGTTGATCTCTGCCGTGCCCGATCCCCAGCGCACACAGCCGTACGACCGGGCCGAGCGCGCCCGACTGCGCCACGGGGTCCTGCATCCGACCGAGTGTCAGTGGGCCGGCGCGACGCGCGAGCAGTGCTCGAGCGAGACGGCCGTGTTCCACCGACTGACGGAGACGCCCGAGCACTGGGTGCGCTGCGGTCTCTATGCCCCGCCCTCAGATGCGCCGGGAACGGCGCTCGAGCAGCCCGCCGCCGATCAGGAGCACGACGCCGCATGACCACGCACCCTATGACCACCCCCGACGCGACAGCTCCCGACCTGCTGGAGCGCGCCGCCGCCGACCCTCACCGGCCTGCGTTCCACTTCGTCGCACCCGCCGGCTGGCTCAACGACCCCAACGGGCTCACCCAGAAGGACGGCTGGTACCACCTCTTCTACCAATACAACCCGTACGCACCCATCCACCAGCGCATCCACTGGGGCCATGCACGCAGCACCGACCTGGTGCATTGGGACCACCTGCCGATTGCGCTCGTGCCCAGTCAGGGCCCGGACGTCGACGGCTGCTGGTCGGGAGTCTTCGTCGACGACGGAGGAGTCCCCACGCTCGTGTACTCCGGGCGTCATGGCGACATCGAGCTGCCCTGTGTCGCCACGGGATCGGACGACCTGGTCGAGTGGACGAAGGAGCCGGCGAACCCGGTCATCGCGTCACCGCCCCAGAACCTCGACCTCGTGGCCTTCCGCGACCACTGCGTGTGGCGCGAGGAGGCGACGGACGGGCATCCGGCGCGGTGGCGTCAGATCATCGGCGCGGGCATCCGCGGGGAGGGTGGCACCGCGCTGCTGTACGAGTCCGACGACCTGCGCTCCTGGCGCTATCTCGGCCCCCTCCTCGTCGGCGATGCGACGGACCGGTCGAGGACAGCACCCGACTGGACCGGGACCATGTGGGAGTGCGTCGACCTCTTCGCCGTCGATGGTGCGGATTTCCTCGTGTTCTCGGCGTGGGACGCCGGGGTTACTCATCACCCGCTCTACTGGTCGGGCCGGTACCGCGGCGACCGTTTCGAGCCGCGGGCTCTTCACCGGCTGGACCTGGGCGGACGGTTCTTCTACGCCCCGCAGTCGATGCGAGACGACGCGGGCAGGAGGCTCATGTTCGGGTGGATGCAGGAGGGAAGGACGGATGCCGCGTCCACGGCCGCCGGCTGGTCCGGTGTGATGTCACTGCCGCGCGTCGTCACAGCGGGTGCCGACGGCTCGCTGCACCAGGCTCCGGCGCCGGAGGTCGATCGGCTTCGCACCGAACTCCTGTACGACGGCCCTGCCGCCCGTGTCGGTGCGGCAGGCGTCGCCGGCGACCAGCTGGACCTCGAGCTCGACGCGACGCTTCCTGCGGGCGCATCCATCGAAGTGGCAGTCCGCGCGACCTCGGACGGCGCTGAGCGATCCGTGTACCGACTGCAGCGCACCGGAGATGCGATCGAGTTCTCGCTCGACAGAACCCGGTCGAGCCTCGACCACAGCGTCGACACGAAGCCGCTCGCCGGCACCGTCGGCCTCGACGGCGACCGCGTGCACCTGCGTGTCGTCGTCGACCATTCCGCTCTCGAGGCGTTTGCGAACGGCATCCCGCTCGCCGCCCGCGCCTATCCCACGCGCCACGATGCGCAGCACGTGAAGGTCAGCGTCGATGGCGCTGAGGCGACGCTGCGGATCTGGCGCATGGCTGCCACCAGCTGACCGTCACCACCACCGATCGGCAGCATCGACGCTGCCCGAGATGAAAGGCCGTCCATGGACGAATCGACTGCAGTCTCACGCCGCGCACTCTTCGCCGGAGCCGGCGCGACCGCCCTTGGGGGCACGCTGGCCCTTGCTGGACGAGGAGCGCCCGCTGCCGCGGCGGATGCCGCATCCGTTTCCGGCAAGAACTCGAAAGGACGCACCCGCATGCGACCCGCGTTTCACGTCAGCGTTCCGGACAACTGGAAGAACGACCCTCAACGGCCCGTGTACATCGACGGCGAGTATCACTACTACTACCTCTACAACGCGGACTACAACGAGGGCGGTGCGGGCACCGCATGGCGACGCGCGTCCACGCGTGACCATGTGTCCTTCCGTGATCACGGCGTCGCCATCCCGAAGTTCAGCAACGGCAACGGCGACTGCTGGTCGGGGAGCCTCGTCGTCGACGAACGGAACACCGCGGGCTACGGTGCGGGCGCCGTCATCGCTTTGGTGACGCAGGCCCCAGAAGGCAGGCAGGCTCAGTACCTGTGGTACTCGACGGACCGGGGCCGGACGTTCCTGCCTGGTGGTGACGCGCCCGTGCTGCCGAATCCCGGCGTGCACGACTTCCGCGACCCGAAGGTCATCTGGGATTCCGATCGGGAGCGCTGGTTCATGGCCAACGCGGAGGGCCAGCGCGTCGGCTTCTACGTCTCTGCCGATCTTCGCTCGTGGCAGGGCGTCGGCGAGTTCGTGCGCACCGACCTCGGGCTCATCGAGTGCCCTGACATCTTCCGCATGACCGCGGACGACGGCACTGCCCATTGGATCCTCGGCATCAGCGCGAACGGCAAGGGACGGGGGCTGCCGGCAACCTACGCGTACTGGACCGGTGCTTTCGACGGGGCCTCGTTCGCTCCCGACCACGCCGAGCCGCGCTGGCTGGATTACGGGTTCGACTTCTACGGCGCCGTGACCTACCCGAACCACGATGCGTCGGGCGCTGAGGACCCGACGCTGCGCCGCGCGATCGGGTGGGCGAACTTCTGGGACTACCCGCACAACACGCCGACGCTCGCAACAGACGGCTACAACGGCGACGACATGATCGTGCGGGATCTGCGGCTGACCGCTGGGAGCGACGGCTACTACCTCGCTTCTGCGCCGACGGCGGCGCTCGCGGGATATGCGAAGAAGACGCATCGGCTCGGCGACGTCGCGGTGGCCGGCGTGCGTGACCTCGACATCCGCTCGCTCGCCTACGACCTGACCTGCGAGCTTCGGTGGGACCCGGCGGCGGCGCCCGCGAACATCGGCTTCGAGGTCTGTCGCGCCCCGGGTGGGGGGCGTCATGTCGCTGCCGGTGCATTCCTGGACGGGCCGTTCGCCTACGTCAACCGCCGCCCGACCATCAATCCGACCGGTGGTGAATCGCAGACGCCGATCGATCCGTCGACGGGTCGTCTGGCCGTCCGCATCCTGGTCGATCGCACGAGCGTGGAGTTCTTCGTCGGGGACGGTCGCGTCGTGCACTCGCACCGCGTCTTTCCGCTCGAAGGCGACAACCGCATCCGCCTCTACGCGCACGAAGGATCGGCCACCTTCAGTGGTCTCACCATCAGCGAGCTGGCGATCTGAAGACGACGCTGCGTGGAGCGATCTCGTGGTGAAAGGACGTCAAGTATGACTGCGCTCGTGATCGGCGAGGCGCTCGTCGACGTGGTCGCCGAACCTGGGAAGCCTGAGAGGCGGACGCCCGGTGGCAGCCCGTTCAACGTGGCGATCGGGCTGGCGAGGCTGCGGGTTCCCACGGCGCTGCTCGCGCATGTGGGGGTGGACGCCGATGGAGATCTGCTGCTGGGAGCACTCGAGGACGCCGGTGCGACCTTCGTCGGAGAGTCGGCGGGCGTGACGTCGACGGCGCACGCGGAACTCGCGGCGGACGGATCGGCGACCTATCGGTTCGCACTCGAGTGGGATCCTCATCCGGCCGAGGAACTGTCGGGGGAGCCACCTTGGGAAGCGGTGCATGTCGGATCGCTCGGGGCCTTCCTCCGGCCGGGGTGTGAGCTCGTGGATCACATCCTCGAGCGCCATCCTTCGCGCCTGCGCTCCTTCGACCCGAACATCCGACCGGGCCTCGTCGGGCCGCCCGACGAGGCCCGATCGCGCGTGGAGTTCATCGCCGGACGCGTCGATGTGCTCAAGCTCAGCGACGAAGACGCGGCGTGGCTCTATCCCGGCGTGGACATCGCGGACGTCATCGCACTGTTGCTCGCTCTGGGGCCTGGTCTCGTCGCCGTGACGCGAGGAGGCGACGGCTCCCTGATCGCCACGCGGCAGCACACCCTCGAGATCACCGCTCCGCGAACCCACGTCGTCGATACGATCGGCGCCGGCGACGCCTACATGAGTGCGATGCTCGGAGCCCTCATCATGAACGGCGCGGCGACCGTCGGCCCCGAGAACCTATCGGCCGACAGCTTGCTTGAGATCGGCGCGATGGCCTCGCGCGCCGCAGCGTTCGTCGTGGCGCGCGCCGGCTCGAATCCGCCGACGCTGGAGGAGCTTCGCGGCTGAATGCGGTTCGGGCGCCGATTCCACTCGGGCGACGCAGCGCCGCCGACGTCGAGCGCTCAACCTCTCGTCGTCTCCGTCGCTCCTGGGGTCAGAGAAGTGCGGAAACGAACGGGAGCAGGCCGAGGACGGCGAGCGAAAGCGCCAAAATGCCCGCGCCCCATAGCCGCCTCGTTCGTCGAGCCTCGGCCACCTCCGCGCGCAGCCGGGCGAAGGCGGCCAGGTCAGGGGCTTCCACAGCTGGGATTGCCCATGTCCGCGGGTCGCGAATGACGCGTGAGAGCTGATCTACATCGTCGACCGCGAGCGCCGCGGCTTGTAGCTTCAGCCACCGGACGAGTTCCGTCGCTCGCAGCACCGCGACATCCTCCGGCCGTTCCTTGAACGTGATCCGACCCGCGGCGACGATCGCGACGATAGGCCGGACCGATACAGGACGGCGCGCCGCCTGCGAAAGCATCTTCGCCACCCGGCGCGCTTCGTGCCTGCTGTTCCGGAGGTGATCGCTCGCGTGGCCAGCGATCAGCATGCGGCGGCTGCCGACCCACACGTTCTGGCCCTCGTGGTGCTTCGTGTTGATCGTGAAGACGCCGCCCGGTCCGACGACGACGTGATCGATGTCGCTTCCGGCAGAACCGACGGGAAGCGCATGGACCACCTGCCACTCCGGTCCGAGCCGGTCGAGCTCGCGCGCCACTTCCAGTTCACCGATGGCTCCGAGGTACCACGGCAGGCTCTGCTCGGTCAGCGGACTCCTCCCGAGGATGCGCGCAAGCCGAGATCGCGGTGGCGCCGTCGCCTGCTGCCGCAGCGTCTCGGCGATCACGGCCGCGGCGGGTGGACGTAGCTTGAGGTCGTCGAGCGGGGTGGGCGGCGTCGGCGAGGCAGCGGACATATGCCCGGAAGCAGCATCCTCGTCAGCCGGTGGCGCGGATGTCGCCACGGCGCATCCGACACAGCGGACCGTGCGCGTGGACCGCTCGTACACCGCGACGGATCCCGCGGGGAGTGCGTTGGCGCACAGCCGGCAGACGCCGTCGTATCTCAGACGCATCTGATTTTCGCTCATCCATCCCCGATCCGACAGCTGCGGTCAGACTAGCGATCGGCGACAGTGCAGCGGCGCAGCGCACCGGGCAGTCGACTGCCTGCCGCACCACGGCCGAGCGACGAAGATGAACTCCTCGACCTGCTCCCTGGGTGAGCGGCTTCGGGCTGAACAGCACGCGGGTGTGCTCGACATCCGCCAGCCGGTCGACGCGGTGAAGCGCATGCGCTCGTGGTCGCGGCATGCCAAAGCCAGCTCACCGAGTGTCTGCTTCGAGACCGCAGCGCCCGCGTTGATACCGGCCGCCTGCGCCGTCTCGGCCAGGGCGTGCACGTCCCGCCGCAGGGGAGCAGGCAGCACGCGCTCGACGCTTGCGAGCGCCGGTATTGCGTTTCGTTCGCTCGCTGTGATTCTCGCCCAACGATCGAGGTGAGGGGGTGGCACGCGCTCAACGACCAGCGCCCGGGGGAGCGACCGACTCCCGGGGGACCAGCCGCTGCTCGAGCACCCGTGTCACCGGCGGGGCGCCGTCCCCGCGGATCCGCCGGATCAGCAGCCGCGCCGCCTCGGCGCCGATCTCGTGAATCGGCTGCGACATGACCGTGATGGTCGGGGTGCTGACGCCGGTCCAGTCGGCGTCATCGAAGGCGACGAGCGAAAGGTCGTCGGGGATGCGGCGGCCCAGCGTCAGCGCGGTTCGGTAGACGCCGAGCGCGATGAGGCTGTCCGAGCTCACGATCGCCGTGATGCCGAGGTCGGCATCCTGCAGGAGCCGGCGCGTGAGCGCCTCGACCCCGTCCCGGCGGGCGTTCAGGTGCACGAACGACGCGGGATCCGGTACGCCGGCATCCGTGAGCGCGCCGACGAAGCCGTCGACACGATCGGCGACCGACGTCGCCAGGATCTGATCGCCGAGCCGATAGTCCCCGGGATGGTCGATCGTCGAGATGAAGGCGATGCGGCGGTGTCCGGCATCCAGCAGCAGCTGGGTGAGGGTGCGCGCACCGGTGCGATTCGCCGCGATGACCGTGTCGACCTCGAGGTCTGCGACCGCGCGGTCGAAGAGGACGAGCGGTCGGCCGGCGTCGAGGACCGGGCGGAGGTTGCCGGGGTCGACCGATGAGGCCGGGGCGACGAGGAGGCCGTCGACGCGCTTGGCGAGCTGCACGCTCAGGGCCTTCGCCTCGGTCTCGGGGTCTTCGTCGGAGTTGGAGAGGATGAGGTCGAGACCGGCGGCGGCTGCGACATCCGACGCCCCGCGGGTCGCCTGCGCGAAGAAGGGGTTCTCGATGTCGCCGACGACGATGCCGATCGTGTTGGAGCGGCCGGTGCTCATGGTCCTCGCGAGCGCGTTGGGGCGGTAGCCGAGCTCTTCGGCGGCCGCCTGCACCCGGTCACGCACCGACTCGCTCACCGCGCCGTAGTCGCCGAGGGCTCGGGCCGCCGTCGCCTTCGAGACGCCGGCCGCTCGGGCGACGTCGGTGACCGTCACCTCGCGCCGGCCGTGGCCGTTCCCGTTGCCGTTGTCGGCGCTCACATGTCCTCCGGACTTTTTTCTTGACTTCGCTCCAGAGTGTCACGTACTGTCCCTGGAAACGGATTGAGACCGGTCTCAATCTAACCACTTGAGACCGGTCTCACCAAGGAAAACTCCCCGAAACATCCGTGTAACCGACCACCGACTGCAGCACCCTTCCGGAAGGACTCCCGTGAAGCTCCACACCCTCCGCCGCGCCGTCATCGGCACCGTCGCCGCCGCGGCCACCGCCCTGGCGCTCACCGCCTGCGCATCCGGCGCCGCCAATTCCGGCGCGACCGGCAGCGCCGACGACAACCCGTACGGGCTCATCACGCCCGGCCAGATCCGCGTCGCCAGCCTCGGCGACTCCAAGCCCTACACCTTCACCGACGAGAGCGGCGAGTTCACCGGCTTCGACGTCGAGCTCTTCACCGACGTCGCCCACCGCATCGGCATCGACGACGTCGTCTTCACCGGCCAGGACTTCTCGGGCCTTCTCGCGGCTGTCGCGAACGGTCAGTTCGACGTCGGTGTCGCCGCGATCGGCATCACCGAGGAGCGCAAGCAGACCGTCGACTTCTCGGACGGCTACCTCGCCGGATACCTCACGGTGATGGCGAGCCCGGATGCCGACATCGCCGATGAGGGCGACCTCGACGGCAAGCGCCTCGGCGTCGTGCAGGGAACGCTGCAGGAGGCGTACGCGGTGAAGAACTTCACCGACACCGAGCTCGTCCGCTTCCCCGACAACAACGCCGCGATCTCGGCCGTGGTGAGCGGTGCGGTCGACGCGCACTTCCTCGACTACGAGGCGGCCAAGGAGTACGCCGAGCAGTACGGGCTCGAGAACGCCATCGACATCCCGTCGTTCGATGCCCCGGCCGGCTTCGCGATCGCCAAGGGCAACGACGCGTTCAAGGACGCACTGAACGAGGCGCTCCACGAGGCCATGGAGGACGGCACCTGGAAGGAGCTGTACCAGAAGTGGTTCCCGGGCTCCCCGATGCCCGACCAGTACCTCCCGTCGGACGAGCAGACCCCGACCCCGTCGGAGTCCCCGACGGAGTAAGGACCCGCCGGTGCGAGCCCGCCGCAGAACGGCTCGCACCGGCATCCCTCCTCTCTTAGGAAACCAACCATGGACAACTGGCTCGACAACCTCGCCAAGACCTTCTTGGACTTCGAGGCGATGGCGCAGGTCTTCCCGCAGCTGCTGACCATCGGCCTGGTCAACACCTTGGTGATCTCGGTGGCCGCCACCGTCATCGGCATCGTGCTCGGCATGGTCGTCGCGATCATGGGCATCTCGCCCGCGCGGTGGCTGCGCGTTCCCGCCCGCATCTACACGGACATCTTCCGCGGCCTCCCCGCCATCCTCACCATCCTCCTCATCGGGCAGGGCTTCGCCCGGCTCAGCCAGCAGATCTTCGGACCGTCGCCGTACCCGCTCGGCATCCTCGCCCTCTCGCTCATCGCGTCGGCGTACATCGGAGAGATCTTCCGCGCCGGCATCCAGTCGGTCGAACGCGGTCAGCTCGAAGCGTGCCGCGCCCTGGGCATGAGCTACGGCAAGGCGATGGCGCTCGTCGTCGTGCCGCAGGGCATCCGGCGGGTGCTGCCGGCGCTCGTGAACCAGTTCATCGCGATCGTGAAGGACTCCTCGCTGGTGTACTTCCTGGGCCTCCTGGTCTCGGAGCGCGAGCTGTTCCGCGTCGGTCAGGATGCCGCCGTGCTCACCGGCAACCTCTCGCCGCTGGTGCTCGCCGGCATGTTCTACCTCGTCATCACGGTGCCGCTGACCCACCTCGTCAACTACTTCGACAACAAGTTCCGCACCGGACGCCGCAAGGCGACACCGCCCAAGAGCGGCCTGGACGAGGTCGAGGAGACCCGCACTCCGAGCCCCGCGCTGACCTACGGAGAGAACACATGACCTACACCTCACCGGTGCCTGTCACCGACGGGCGGTTCTACGCCGGCTCCAGCCTCGAGCTGCGGAACCTCACCATGGCCTACGGCGAGATCGACGTCCTCCGCGACGTGAGCCTCGAGGTCGCCCCCGGCACGACGACGTGCATCATCGGCCCCTCCGGCTCCGGCAAGTCCACGCTGCTGCGCGGCGTGAACCGGCTGCACGAGCCGAAGTCCGGCGACGTGCTGCTGGCGGGGGAGTCGATCCTCGGCAAGAAGCCGGATGCCGTCCGCAAGCGCATCGGCCTCGTCTTCCAGCACTTCAACCTCTTCCCCGACCACACCGCGCTCGAGAACGTCGCGCTCGCGGTGCGGCACGTGAAGGGGCTGTCGAAGGGCGAGTCCCGCAGGATCGCGCACCAGCGGCTCGCCGAAGTGGGGCTCGCCGAGCGCACCGACCACCGGCCGCGCGACCTCTCCGGCGGGCAGCAGCAGCGCGTCGCGATCGCCCGGGCCCTTGCCATGGAGCCGGAGGTCATGCTCTTCGACGAGGCCACCAGCGCCCTCGACCCCGAGCTCGTCAAGGGCGTCCTCAACCTCATGGCAGGCCTTGCCCAGCGCGGCATGACGATGCTCGTCGTGACCCACGAGATGGGCTTCGCCCGGAAGGTCGCCGACCAGGTCGTCTTCATGGACGAGGGCCGCGTCGTCGAGGCCGGCCACCCGGACGACCTCTTCGAGCGCCCGCAGAGCCCGCGGTTGCAGCGCTTCCTCTCGGAGGTGCTGTGATGACGGATGCCACGGCTCCGCGTGCGCGCATCCGCACGGCGGTCGTCGGGTTCGGCACCGCCGGGCGCGTCTTCCACGCGCCGTTCCTCGAGGCGGACCCCGCGTACTCGCTCGACGTCGTCGTGACCTCGAACCCGGAGCGTCGGGCGGAGGCCGCGGTGCGGCATCCCGCCGCTCGCGTCGTCGACCGTCCTTCGGATGTGTGGGACCTCGCTGAGGAGCTCGACCTCGTCGTGATCGGATCGCCGAGCGGCACGCACGCGGCGCTCGCCGCCGCGGCCCTGGATGCCGGACTCGACGTCGTCGTCGACAAGCCCTTCGCCGTCACGGCCGAGGAGGGGCGTGCGCTGATCGCCCAGGCCCAGCGGCTGGGGCGGAAGCTGACGGTGTTCCAGAACCGGCGGTGGGACGGCGACTTCAGAACCGTCCGGTCGCTCGTCGCCGACGGGCGGCTGGGGGAGGTGCACCGGTTCGAGTCGCGGTTCGAGTGGTTCAAACCCTCCCCGCCGGCCTCCTGGAAGACCGAGGCGACCGTGGCAGAAGGCGGCGGCATCCTGTACGACCTCGGCACGCACCTCATCGACCAGGCCGTGCAGCTGTTCGGGCCCGTCGCCGACCTGTACGCGGAGGTCGGGCGACGCCGGGCCGGTGCGGTCGCCGATGACGACGTGTTCCTCGCGCTGCAGCACCGGTCGGGCGTGACGTCGCACCTGTGGATGAACGGCCTGGCGCCCGTCCCCGGCCCGCGCTTCCACCTCGTCGGCTCACGCGCCGGGTACACCAGCTGGGGCCTCGACGGACAGGAACCGGCGCTCAAGTCCGGGGCGCTCCCCACCGACCCGGGCTTCGGCGAGACGCCCGAGGAGCGCTGGGGCGTGCTCGGCGCCGGCGACGACGTCACGCGGGTGCCCACGCTGCGCGGCGACTACGGCGGCTTCTATCGGCTGCTCGCCGACGCGCTCCGCGGCGACGGACCGCTTCCGGTCGACCCGGCCGACGCCGTCGGCGTGCTCGAGCTGATCGAGCGGGCGCATGCCGAGGCATCCGCCCGCGTCTGAACCATACGAAACGAGAGAGACACTTCGCATGACCACCTCCCCGTCCCCGTCCGTCGTCGTGATCGGCGGCGGCATCCTCGGCGCCTCGACCGCCGCGCACCTCTCCCGCAGCGGCGCACAGGTGACGCTCGTCACCGCCGGCGCGCTCGCCGACGGCGCGTCCGGACGCTCGATCGCGTGGCTCAACTCGTCGGGCGCGCGCACCCCCGAGTACCACTACCTGCGCCTCATCGCGATGGAGCGCTACCGCACGTGGCGCCTGCGCCGGCCGGAAAGCGCGTCGTACCTGCGCTTCGACGGCGCGCTGAAATGGGCCGGTCCCGACGAGAGCTTCCGCGAGACCTTCGCGTTCGAGCGCTCCGGCGGCTACGACGCGCTCTGGCTCTCGCGTGAGGACGTGGCGCGCTTCGCGCCGGACGTGGACGTGGATGCCGTCGCCGACGAGGGCGCGATCTACAACCCCGCCGAGGGCTGGGTGAATCTGCCCGACCTCATCGCGGCTCTGATCGCGGAGGCGGAATCGGCGGGGGCTCGCGTCCTGACCGGCGTCGGCGAGGCGCGAGTGGACGTTCAGGACGGGGTCGCCATGGGGGTCGTGCTCGCCGACGGTACGCGTCTGGCCGCCGACCGCGTGGTGCTGGCGACCGGTCCGGCCGTGCCGGCGCACCTCGCTGCGCTCGGCGTGACGGTTCCGGATGCCACGCCCGCCGCGTTCGTCCTCTTCACCGACCCGGTCGATCTCGAGGTGCGCACCGTGCTCAACACCCCGCGCGTCGCGGTGCGGCCGACGCCGGACGGACGGCTCGTGCTCGACGCCGACTGGGCCGAGAAGTCCGTGCTCGTCGGCGACGACGGCTCCATCACCGTGCCCGAGGAGTCGGTGCAGGGGCTGCTCGACGAGGCCTCGCGCGTCCTCGCGGGAAACCCCACGTTGACCGCATCACGCGTCGGCGCCGGCTTCAAACCGATCCCCGGGGATGGCGAGCCGGTGGTGGGCGCCGTGCCTGGTATCGACGGACTCTCGGTGCTCTTCACGCATTCGGGCGCGACGCTCGGCCTCATCCTCGGCGAGCTCGTAGCCGAGGAGATCATCACCGGCGCGCCGTCGCCCGTGCTGTCCGCGTTCCGCCTCGACCGCTTCGCGGCCGAGACGGAGGGCAGGTCGGACGGCGTCGCGACCGGCGCGTGGGAGCCCGTCGCGCAGCAGTAGCCGGTGTGCCGAGACGCCGGGGCGCGGTGTGTGACGCGCTGCGGCGTCTCGGTGCCTCTGGCCGTTCCTCGTGGCTTCTCGACGGGCGTGAAGGCGTTCCGTCTCGCTTCGCTCGCTCAGCGACCGGCGAGCGGTGCGGTGGAGCGGCGGGGGATCAGGGTGGGCATGAAGCGGCGCAGGTTCGCGCGCTCGCCGGGCGTCGGGTGGAAGAGCTGATCCATCGCGGAGGCGGCGATCTGGTCGAATGGCACCTTCACCGACGTGAGCGGCACGGGCAGCTGCGCCGCGAGCGGGATGTCGTTGTACCCGACGACGGAGAGATCGTGGCCGACGCTGAGGCCGAGCTTCGTCGCGGCGCTCACGACCCCGATGGCGAGGTTGTCGTTGGCAGCGAAGATCGCGGTCGGCCGGTCATCGGTGTCGAGGAGGGCGTGACCTGCGCCGACGCCGGCTTCGACGCCGTAGCCGGTCGACAGGATCCGGTCGGGCCGCAGCGACGCACCCTGTTCCGTCACGGCCCGTGTGGCGCCCGCGAGACGATCCAGCGCGCTCGACGTGAACGACGGACCGGTGACGACGGCGATATCGCGGTGGCCGAGGTCGAGGAGGTGGCGGGCGGCGAAGTATCCGCCCGCGTTGTCATCGCCGAGCGATGAGGGGCTCACCCCGTCGGTGCGCAGGACGAGAGCGTGACGGATGCCGCGCTCGCGCAGCGATGCCGGCAGCGCATCGTCGAGGCGGGCGGTTGCGAGGATGAGGCCGTCGACCCCACGGTCGAGGAGGCGCTCAGTCGCCTGGCGCTCCTCCTCCGGGTCGTCCCCGCACGTCGCGACGACGGCGAAATAGCCGCGCGCGCGGGCGGTCCGCTCGATGGCCTCGAACATGAGCGCCATGACGGTGTCGGCGAGACGCGGGACGAGCGCGCCGATGGTCGCGGTCTCCCCGCGACGGAGGCTCGACGCGAAGACGTTGCGACGGTAGCCGAGCTCGTCGGCGATCCGCCGCACCTTCTCGGCGGTGGCGGAGCGCGACGGGCGCGTCCTCTCGTCGAGCACCCGGCTGACGGTCGAGATGCTGACGCCGGCGGCGACGGCGACATCGCGAAGCGTCACCACCGACGCATCGATGCGATCGCTCACGGCCACCTCCCTCCGTGCGAGTCAATCTAGCCCCGCCTACGCGATTGCTTGACAGCATCCGCTCCGGCAAGCATACTTGCAATCGTTCTTGCAAACGTTCCCGACAACGTTTCCGCAAGGTATCGATTCAACTGAGGAGCCAACGATGTCCCTGGACCTGCGCGGACTGAACCCCGCCCCCGTCACCCCGTTCACCACCGATGGCGACGTCGACTACGACGCCATCCAGCGCCTGGGCTCGTGGCTCGGCTCGATCGACGGCGTCAAGAGCCTCGTCGTCCTCGGTCACGCAGGCGAGGGCACCTTCCTCACCGAGGAGGAGCAGCTCGACGTCATCCGCGCGTTCGTCGCGTCCACCGAGGGCCGTGTTCCGGTCATCGCGGGCATCACCAAGGAAGGCAACAAGACCGCCGCGCTCGAGGCCAAGAAGGCGGTCGAGGCGGGCGCCGCCGCCGGTCTCGTCTACCCTTCGCACGGGTGGCTGCGCTTCGGCTTCCAGGACGGCGCACCGCAGTCGCGGTACCGCGAGATCTACGAGGAGTCCGGTCTTCCGCTCATCCTCTTCCAGTACCCCGACAACACCAAGGCGTCGTACGACCTCGACACCCAGCTCGAGATCGCGGGGCAGGAGGGCGTGTTCGCCACGAAGAACGGCGTGCGCAACATGCGCCGCTGGTACACCGAGATCCCCGCGCTCCGCGCCGCGTACCCCGACCTGCAGATCCTGTCGTGCCACGACGAGTACCTGCTCCCGACGATGTTCGATGTCGACGGCCTGCTCGTCGGCTACGGGAACATCGCCCCGGAGGCGCTCGTGGAGCTCATCGAGGCCGGCAAGGCGCAGGACTACCCCCGCGCGCACGAGATCCACGAGCGGCTGCTGCCGGTGACGAAGAACGTCTACCACCGCGGCTCGCACATGGAGGGCACCGTCGCGCTCAAGTGGGGCCTGGTCAACCGCGGCATCCTCGAGCACGCGACCGTGCGCACGCCGCTGCTGCCGCTTCCCGACGGCGCGGATGCCGAGATCGCCGCCGCGTTCGCCTCCGCCGGTCTCGGCAAGGTCACCGTCTCGGCCTGACCCTCCTGAGGGGCGGCGGTCCGCCCGATCGCCGCCCCTCACCCCGACCTCACCCCTGAGCACCCAGTCAACGACGACTTCGCGGCAACGACGCCGCCCAGCGACGAAGGATCGACGATGAGCAATCGCACCACCGACCGCCACACCTCCACGACGCCCGGAACGGGCTACGGCCGCGTCTCGACTGACACGATGAGAAGCATCGTGAACGCCCGCAGCACGCGTCGCTCCTTCTGGCAGCAGCTCGCCCTCATCGGCCCCGCCTTCGTGGCGGGTGCGTGGCAGTTCGGGCCCGGCAACCTCACCACCGCCGTCCAGGCGGGCAGCGGCTACCAGTACGCGCTGATCTGGGTGATCGTCGTCTCGACGATCCTGATGATCTTCCTCACCGACATGAGCGTCCGTCTCGGCATCAAGTCCCCGGTGTCGCTCATCGCCTCGATCAAAGAGCACCTCGGCACCTGGGTCGGCGTCGTCGCCGGCATCGGCATCTTCCTCATCACCCTCTGCTTCTCCGTGGGCAATGCCGTCGGCTCGGGCCTGGGGCTTTCGATGCTGTTCGGCGGCAACCCCGTGATGTGGACCGTCATCTGCACGGTCGCCGTCGCCGCGCTCCTTCTCCTGCGCAACGTCTACCGCGTCATCGAGAAGGTGCTCGTCGCCATCGTCGCGCTCATGGCGGTCGCCTTCGTCGTGTCGGCGTTCGTGTCCCATCCGGATTGGGCGGCAGCCGGGGCGGGTCTGCTTCCCGCCGTGCCCGACGGCTCCTGGCTGCTCATCGTCGCCCTGGTCGGCACGAACTTCTCGATCAACGCGGCGTTCTACACGTCCTACGGCACCAAGGAGCGGGGTCGCACCGAGGCGGACTACCGTGACGTCACGATCGTCGACACCATCCCCGGCATCGTCGCCCCCGGCGTCATGACCGCCCTGGTCATCGTGGTCGCCGCGGCCGTCCTCGGCAAGACCGGCGAAGCGGCGCCCACGATCGTCGCACTTGCCGGCATCTTCGAGCCGCTCGCCGGTCCCATCGGATCGGCCGTCTTCGCGCTCGGGTTCTTCGGCGCCGCGTTCTCATCGATGATCGCGAACGCCACTGCCGGCGGAACCATGCTGTCCGATGGCCTCGGCCGCGGTGCGTCGTCGAGCTCCCGGTCCGCGAAGATCATCAGCGGCAGCATCCTCGCCTTCGGCGTCATCGTCGCACTCATCTTCCAGACGTCGCCCGTGCAGCTGATCGTCATCGCACAGGCCTTCACGATCTTCGTCGCGCCCGTGCTCGCTGCGCTCATCATCGTCATGGCGAACCGGCGTTCGCTGATGGGCGACATGCGCAACCGCTGGTGGCAGAACGTGCTGGGCGTCATCGGTCTGGTTGCGGTGCTCGCCCTATCGGTGCGACTGCTGGTCACGCTGATCGGCGGGTGAGCTTCAAGAGGAGGCGGGTTCGTTGCGGCGGACCCGCCTCTCGCATGTGGACGCGACGGCGGGAGTCGAACCCGCAACGCACCCCGGGTATGAGCCGGTGCCCGGGACCGCCCGGATCGCCGCGATGTCACCCACGGTAGAGGCCCAGGCGTAGCGGCGCATCAGCGTGAACAATGGTTTCGCTATGGGTCTGTGCGTGACAGGCGGGGTGGCGGCGGCGTTTCGTCTCGCTTCGCTCGCTCAACGAACGGGGGGCCGGCGGCGTGGCGAGGCGTTTCGTCTCGCTTCGTTGCTCAACGACCGGGGCAAGCGGCGGGGGTGTTTCCTCTCGCCCGGTGGCGCTCGCTGGCCGATCGGTGCGCCGCTCATGCGATGTGGGGAGCGGTAGGAGTCCGGCACCGGTTCCTCCACAGAATCGCTCGTTGTTAGGTTGTCCACAGAAGCGCCCGTGACCTGGGCTTTACGCTGAGTGGATGTCGGACCCCC